>DATMDS010000086.1:0-17282 GCA_035557575.1 Pseudonocardia sp.
GTGCGGGGCAGCAGGTTGAACGACTGGAACACGAAGCCGATCTTGCGGTTGCGGATCCGGGCCAGCTCGCGGTCGGTCATCCCCAGCACGTCGACGCCGTCCAGCCGGTAGCTGCCCTCGGTGGGGGCGTCCAGGCAACCCAGGATGTTCATCATCGTGGACTTCCCGGACCCGGAGTGACCCATGATCGCGATCATCTCGCCCTCGTGGATCTGCAGGTCGACCCGGTCCAGTGCCCGCACCTCGATGGAGCCGGTTCGGAAGATCTTCGAGACGCCCTCGAGCTGGATCATCGCCGGTTCGGGCACGGGGCCGAGGATACGACCGCAGCCGTTCCGGCGTTCGGGGTACCGGCCACGCGCCACAGTGATTTCACAGCCGGCACCGGCCGTGACCGTCTCTTGACCATCGTTCCTGCCGGCGCCTAGGTTCGGGCCCGTCACCGCCGTCGAGGTTGCCGGCTGTCCACGGCATGCGCGCGTCCATCGGCCCGGGCGCCGCCGTGCGTCGGTCGTTTCCGATACGGCTCGCCCGAACTCCGACGGGGGCTTGCAGAACCATGACCGCGGACACCGCCACCGGCACGATCGACGAGCTGACCGTCAACACGATCCGCACGCTGTCGATGGACGCGGTGCAGGCGGCCAACTCCGGCCATCCCGGTACCCCGATGGCCCTGGCCCCGGTGACGTACGCGTTGTGGCAGCGGCACCTGCGCTTCGACCCGGAGCTGCCGGTGTGGGCCAACCGGGACCGCTTCGTGCTCTCGGCCGGGCACGCCTCGGCGCTGCTCTACTCGATGCTGCACCTGGCCGGGGTGAAGTCGGTCAACCCGGACTACGAGATCGTCGGTGAGCCCGCGGTCTCGCTGGACGACCTGCGCCGGTTCCGGCAGCTGGACTCCAAGTGCCCCGGCCACCCCGAGTACCGCTGGACGTCCGGCGTCGAGTGCACGACCGGGCCGCTGGGCACCGGCATCGCCACCAGCGTGGGCATGGCCATCGCCGGGCTGTGGCAGGCGGCGACCTTCAACCGGCCGGGCTACGAGCTGTTCGACTACGACGTCTACGCGCTGGCCGGCGACGGCTGCCTGATGGAGGGCATCGGTTCCGAGGCGGCCTCGCTTGCCGGGCACCTGAAGCTCGCCAACCTGTGCTGGATCTACGACAACAACAAGATCACCATCGAGGGCGCGACGAGCCTGGCCTTCTCGGAGGACGTGCCGACCCGGTTCGCGGGCTACGGCTGGGCCGTGCAGCACGTCGCCGACGCCAACGACCTGGACGCGCTGGACGCGGCGTTCGACGCCTTCCGCGCCGAGACCGGGCGCCCGACGTTGATCGTGGTGGACAGCATCATCGGCTACGGGGCGCCGAACAAGCAGGGCACCCACTCGGCGCACGGCGAGCCGCTCGGGGTGGACGAGGTGCGCGCGGCCAAGCGGTTCTTCGGCTGGCCCGAGGACGAGACGTTCCGGGTGCCGCCGGAGGTGGCCGAGCACGTCGGCGCGGGGATGCGCGAGCGCGGCGGCGGGCTGCGCCGGGAGTGGGAGCAGCTGTTCGCCCGCTACGCCGCGGAGTACCCGGAGCAGGCCGAGCACCTCAACCACATGCAGCGGCGCACGCTGCCCGACGGGTGGGACGCCGACATCCCGAGCTTCCCGCCCGACGCCAAGGGCGTGGCCGGCCGCGATGCCGGCGGCAAGGTGCTGAACGCGGTCGCCGCGCGGGTGCCGTGGCTGATCGGCGGCTCCTCCGACCTGGCCCCGTCGAACAAGTCGCGGCTGACGTTCGAGGGCGCCGGTGACTTCTCCGCCGACGACCGGGCCGGGCGCAACCTGCACTTCGGGGTGCGCGAGCACGCGGCGGCGGCCGTCTCGAACGGCCTGGCGCTGAGCAAGCTGCGCGCCTACCAGGCCGGCTTCCTGATCTTCTCCGACTTCCAGCGCGGGGCGCTGCGGCTGTCCGCGCTGATGGAGCTGCCGCTGATCCACGTCTACACCCACGACTCCATCGGCGTCGGCGAGGACGGCCCGACGCACCAGCCGATCGAGCAGCTGGCCTCGATCCGGGCGATGCCGGGCGTGATCGACATGCGGCCGGCGGACGGCAACGAGGTGGCGCAGGCCTGGCGGGTGCTGATGCCGATCCGGCACGAGCCGGTGGCGCTGATGCTGTCCCGGCAGCCGCTGCCCACGCTGGACCGCTCGAGGTACGGCTCGGCGGCCGGGGTCGCGCAGGGGGCCTACGTGCTGGCCGATCCGCCGGACGGCGACCCGGAGGTGATCCTGATCGCCACCGGGAGCGAGGTCGCGATGACCGTGGCGGCCTACGAGCAGCTGACCGCGGACGGCATCCGGGCGCGGGTGGTGAGCATGCCGTCGATGGAGCTGTTCGACAAGCAGCCGAAGTCCTACCGCGACCAGGTGCTGCCGCCCGCGGTCACCGCCCGGGTCTCGGTGGAGAAGGGCACGACGTTCGGGTGGGACCGCTGGGTCGGGCCGCAGGGCGCGATCATCGGCATGAGCACGTTCGGCGCCTCGGCCCCGCTGAAGGTGCTGCAGGCCAAGTTCGGCTTCACCACCGAGCACATCGTGGCCACCGCCCGGGCCCAGCTCGGGCTGGACCACGACACCGACGCGCCGAGCACCACGCTGGAACCCGCGGACCTGGGCTCGGCATGACCGACGACGACGGGCGGGTGGGCAACGCGGAGGCGACCCGGGCGAGCTGGCCGCAACGGGTGCGCTACCAGCTGCCGGACCGCAACCTGGGCCTGGACCTGATGCGGGTCACCGAGGCGGCCGCGCTGGCCGCCGGCCGCTGGGCCGGGCGCGGGGACAAGGAGGGCGGCGACGGCGCCGCGGTCGACGCGATGCGTGAGGTGATCGCCAGCGTGGCGATGCGCGGCGTGGTGGTGATCGGGGAGGGCGAGAAGGACGAGGCCCCGATGCTCTACAACGGCGAGCAGGTCGGTGACGGCACCGGGCCGGAGTACGACATCGCCGTGGACCCGGTGGACGGCACCACATTGCTGGCCAACGGGATGCCGAACGCCATCGCCGTGATGGCCGCAGCCGACCGCGGCAGCATGTACGACCCGAGCGCCGTGTTCTACATGGAGAAGCTGGTGTGCGCGGCCGCGGTGGCCGGCGACGTGGACATCACCGCCCCGGTCGAGCACAACGTGCGCGCGGTGGCCCGGGCGCTGGGCGGCGAGCCGGCCGACGTCACGGTCAGCGTGCTGAACCGGCCGCGGCACGAGCAGCTGATCGCCGACATCCGGGCCACCGGCGCCCGGATCACGCTGTTCTCGGACGGCGACGTGGCCGCGGCCATCGCCGCCGCGTCCGACGGCACCGGCGTCGACCTGCTGCTCGGCATCGGCGGCACCCCCGAAGGGATCATCACCGCCTGCGCGATGAAGGCGATGGACGGGGTGATCCAGGCCCGGCTGTGGCCCAAGGACGACGCCGAGCGCCGCAACGCCCTGGACGCCGGGCACGACCTGGACCGCACCCTGCACACGGGCGACCTGGTGACCAGCGACAACACCTTCTTCGTGGCCACCGGGATCACCGACGGCGAGCTGCTGCGCGGGGTCCGCTACAGCCCGAAGGGCGCCCGCACCGAGTCGATGGTGATGCGCTCGCGCAGCGGCACCATCCGCTCCGTGCAGAGCAACCACTCGCTGGACAAGGTGGCCCAGCACGGCCCCTGAGCCGCGGCCACCCCGTCGAGAACGGCTCAGCCGGGCCGGCGAGCCCAGCCCAGCCGCAGCGCCGTGGCGGCCACCGCGGCGGCGAGCACGATGCCGGTGCCCACCAGCAGCGCTTGCTGGTAGCCGTGTCCCAGCAGCGGGGTCACGACCAGTGGCCCGAGGATCTGCCCGACGCTGTACCCGGCGGTGAGCAGCGCGACGGCCCGCGGGTAGCGCAGCTCGGTGCCGATGGCCAGCGCGATCGAGGCCACGCCGAGGAACGTCGCGCCGAACAGCACGGCCGAGACCAGCGCCGGTACCACTCCGTCCAGCAGCGCGGGCAGCGCGATCCCGACGGCCTGGATCAGCAGCGCGGCCAGCAGCAGGGTCGGAGTGGACCAGCGCCGGCCCAGCGCGGCGTACAGCGCGGACGAGGGCAGCGCGGCCAGCCCGACCAGCACCCAGGCGCCGCTGCCCACCCAGCCGGGCAGCCCCTGCTCGATCGCCGCGACCAGGAACGTGCCGGCGATGATGTAGCCGACGCCCTCGCCGAAGTAGGCCACGAACAACGCCGCGAACAGGCGGTGGGGCGGCGCGGCCCGGACGACCGGGCCGTCCCCGGCGGCGGCCGCGGGCGCGGGTGGGCGCAGCGGCCAGGCCACGACGGTCAGCACCGCGGCCAGGGCGGCCGAGGCCCACCACGCCGCCTGCCAGCCCGCCACCGACCGCAACAGCAGCACCAGCAGGCCGGACAGCGCGATCCCGGCGCCGACGCCGCCGAAGACCCAGCCGACCAGGTGCTTGCCGTGCTCGCGCAGCCGGACCAGCACCGCGCTCACCGCGATCACGAACACCAGCGCGCTGGCGATGCCGGCGACCAGGCGGAGCGCGAACCACACCGCCCCGTCCGTGGTCACCGCCATCAGCCCCACGCTCGCGACCAGCAGGATCAGCGAGCCGCGCAGCGCCAGCACCGAGCGCAGCAGCCCGGGCGCGAGGGTGCCGGCCACGGCCCCCAGGAAGTAGCCGATGTAGTTCGCCGTGGCCAGCGTGGCCCCGAGCTGCGACGACAGCCCGGCCTGGGCGTGCATGAGCGGCAGGATCGGCGTGTAGACGAACCGGCCGATGCCCATGGCCACGGCCAGCGCCGCCGCTCCCCTGGCCACCACCGGCCACGGCGACCGTTCCGCCCGCGTCGGCGCGGCCTGCCGCGTGTCACCCGAGCCCATGTCACCGCCCTCCGTCGGCGACCACGCTATGCCGTCCGGCGGCTCGGTGATCGCCGCCGACGGCCGGAGCCCTGGCCGCGTCCAACGCGGCGAGGTGGAGGCTGCGAGCCTCCTCGTCCGCCCGCGCGACCTGCAGCACGTCGGCCAGCCAGACTCCCTGGACCTCCAGGTCCTGCTTGGTCCACGGGTCGAACACGGGCGCATGGGCCATCACCCGGGGGGAAGCTCTGGAGATGCCGCGCATCCGCAGGATGTCGTCTGACTCGTCCGAGGTTCGCCGACATCGACACCAGTCCGTTTCGATCTTGGAAAATCTGGACTGCTGTCGATCTCGGCGGCCCCGGGGTGCATCTGCAGGGCTGCTCCACAGCACCACTCCGGCCGCCCCCGGGACCGCTGCGAAGATCTGCGTGCCGGTTCGAACACGGACAGTGAGAGGATCGCGTCTCGCCGGCCGCCGCCGCCACCTCTCGCCGTTGGGCCGGACGGGTACCGTGACCTCACGGACGAGTGATCGCGACGGGCGCCGTGATGACTGCCCGCTGTTGCTTCGTCGCGGCTGGTCACAGCGTCGGAACGGGCGCGGGCCGGCCCGCGTGCCGGGAGAACGGAGTATCGGTCGCGATCTTTATCCTCGTGACCGAAACCACAGCAATGCGCCATTCGTGCAACACTGCGCGCTGGAAAAGAAGGGCTGCCGACGGTCACGCTCGGCATTCGTGCATCATTTTGGTCGATGTTCGGTGAGCTGCTGGATGAGTTGCTCCAGGTGCCTGGAGCCATCTACTGCTGCGTAGCGGACGGAGCAATGGGAAAGGTGCTCGACAGCAGCGGCGGGGCGGATCAGGACGGGGCGAACGTGCACTTGGCCGTCCTCGGCTGGGGCGCCACGGCGGAGGGCTACCTGGCCGCCGCCGCGCACGACGAGCTGGACGACCTGATCGTCACCACCCGGCGCGCGTATCACCTGGTGCGCGAGCTCCACGGGTGGTCCCAGCCACTGTTGGTCTACCTGCAACTGGACCGGCGGCGGGCGAACCTCGCCGTGGCCCGGCGCTCGCTGGCGACCGCCCGACCCCGCGGCGGCGCCGTCCCTCAGCCTCGCCAACATCGAGAAATGCCTGTTCAACCGGCACCCGTGGCGGTCCCGAGCGGTCCGGCGACGAGGGCCACACCGGCTCCGCCGCCGGCCGTCAACGGGCGGGAGGCGTCGCCCCACCGGCGCCAGGTGGCAGCGTTGCCGAGCCCACGACGCCCCCGCCCCGTCCCGCGCGCGGTGCCGCGAGCGGGCCCGACCCCGGCGTCGGGCCCGCTTCCCCGACGCACCGCGGAGCCGCCGCCCTCGATGGCGACCCGGCCCCGCGGAGCCGATCCGCCGCTCGTGCTCAGGCAGCGCTGGGCCGACGACGTTCCCACGATGAAACGCCTGCTCTCGGCCCTGCAGCGGCTCCGATAACGACCGGTCCACAACTGAATAACAACATCGACAGCAATACCGCTGTGCGGATGTGAATCCGGAGTTCCGCTTCGGAGCCCCGAATCAAGGCGGCCGTATACACCCGGTATCGGCGGCGACTTCCACCCCGGAGGCAGTGAACAATCATGAGCAACATCGATCATTCGTTGGACATGGCGGCGAACATCAAGGGCGCCTTCGCAGTGGCCCTGGTGGACTACGACAGCGGCATGACGCTCGGCTCGCGCGGGGGCAGCCCCGAGTTCGACCTGGACGTGGCCGCGCCCGGCAACAGCGACGTGATGCGCACCAAGCTCGAGGTGATGCAGAAGCTGGGCCTGCGCGAGACCATCGAGGACATCCTGATCACACTCGACACGCAGTACCACCTGATCCGGCCGATCCACGGTGGCGGCGACGAGAAGCTGTTCCTCTACCTGGTGCTCAACCGTGCCCAGGCCAACCTGGCGATGGCCCGCCGCGATCTGCGGGTGATCGAGCAGCAGTTCTACATGGCCATTCCCACTCCGGGCCGGCCGTCCCCGCAGGACGGGCAGGCGTTCTTCCCGTCCGGTGCCGGCCATCGGTGATCGGCCGCTGAAACCGGATCGGGGAAGCGAAAGGTGGTGAGCATGCCGGGGGGGCGGCATCGCCACGCGATCAACGTGCGAGCCGACGGCCTCAGCACGGTGCTCGGCCCGCTGATGCGGGATGCGGCCGTGCAGGCCGCACTGCTGGTCGACATCGACAGCGGGATGGTGCTGGACTGCTGCGGGCGGGAGTCGGCCGGGACCGTCGTCGACCAGGAGCAGCTGGGCGCCGCGCACGGCGACCTGATGCGGCTCGCGCTCGGGCCCGCCTTCGGGCCCGGAGCCGACGACCCCGGCCGGCCGGAGCCCGAGTGCGAGATCGTGATCGGCCTCGACGAGCGGCGGCACCTGGTGCTGCGCCGGGTGCGCGATCCCCACGGGGACCGGCTCGCGCTGTCGGTGCTGATCGACGGGCCGCCCCGGGTGCTGCGGCGCACCCGGCGGCGGCTGCGGGACGTGTCCGCGGCCGCACTCACCGCGGGCCCGACGACGAGCCTGCGGCCGATCGAGGGCGAGTGGCACCCCGGTGCGCTGCCGTCCCCCCCGCCGGCTCCGGCGCCGCCCCGGCCCGCCGTGGCGCCGATGCGGGTACCCGCGCCGGCCGTGCCGGCGCTGAGCATGGTGCCGGTGGTGCCCCGGTTCCTGCAGACCACGCGGATTCCGGACCCGGCAGCAGCACCCGGCCCCGCCACCGGCGCGGCGCCGAAGCCCGGCGCCACGATGCCCGCCATTCCGGCCCCCACGAGATCGTCGGATCCCACCTCAGCGAACCCAGCGACATTCGCGACCGCGCGTCCGGTGAGTCCGGCAGCCGCGCAGCAGCTGATCCCGCTGCGCCCGCCGGCCCCGCCGTCGGCGCTGCCCCCGCCACACCAGCGGGACGCGCCCGACGAGTGAGCGGGCGCGATGAGTTCCGGTCGCGCGGGAGGTCTGGTCCGTACACCTTCCGGTCGAGAGGAGACCATCATGCAACCGCTCATCCCCAACCTCTGGTTCGACGGCGACGCCGAGGACGCCGCGACGTTCTACTGCTCGCTGTTCGACGACAGCCGGATCGTCGCGGTGGCGCGCTACGGCCCCAACACCCCGGGTCCGGAGGGCTCGGTGATGTCGGTGGAGTTCGAGCTGCTCGGCCGGCGGTTCGTCGGCATCAACGGCGGGCCGCAGTTCCCGTTCACCGAAGCGGTCTCCTTCGAGGTGCGCTGCGACACCCAGGAGGAGATCGACCGGCTGTGGGCCGCGCTGGTCGAGGGCGGGAAGCCCGGCCCGTGCGGCTGGCTCACCGATCGGTACGGCCTCAGCTGGCAGATCTCCTCCAGCGAGCTGGTCGAAATGATCACCGACCCGGACCAGGAGAAGGTGAACCGGGTGACCCAGGCCTTCCTGCAGGTCAACGGCGAGCCGTTCGACCTCGCCGCCCTGCGTGCCGCCTTCGAGGGCACCGCCCGCTGATCGCCCCCGTTCCGGCGCGGGCTCGCCGCGGTCAGCGCGGCCCGGCGAGCCCGGCCGCGGTGTCGTCCAGGGTCACCGCGGCCCGGCCGGCCTCCAGCCGGGCGACCGGCACCCGGAACGGGCTGCACGAGACGTAGTCCAGCCCGACATCGTGGAAGAAGTGCACGGACTCCGGGTCGCCACCGTGCTCGCCGCACACCCCCATCTTCAACCCGGGCCGGGCGGCCCGGCCCTCGTCCACAGCGATCCGCACCAGCCGCCCGACGCCGATCCCGTCCAGCGTCTCGAACGGGGACACGGTGAACACGCCCTTGTCGAAGTAGGCCGCGAAGAACGCGGCCTCCACGTCGTCGCGGGAGAACCCCCATGCGGTCTGGGTGAGGTCGTTGGTGCCGAAGGAGAAGAAGTCGGCGGCCTCGGCGATCCGTCCCGCGGTCAGCGCCGCTCGCGGCAGCTCGATCATGGTCCCGATGAGTATTTTCAGCCGTACCTGCTGGTGCTCGGCGACCTCGGCCAGGATGGCATCGGCCTCGTCCCGGATCAGGTGCAGCTCCATCACCGAGCCGATCAACGGCACCATGATCTCGACCTGCGGATCCCCGCCGGCCTTGATCCGCTCGGCGGTGGCCTCGGCGATGGCCCGCACCTGCATCCCGAACAGCCCGGGCACGGTCAGCCCCAACCGGACCCCGCGCATCCCGAGCATCGGGTTGGCCTCGTGCAGCCGCTCCACCGCGGCCAGCAGCTTCTCCTGCACCGCGACGTCCTCGCCGCGCTCCCGAGCCACCGCGACCTGCACGGCCAGCTCGGTGCGGTCGGGCAGGAACTCGTGCAGCGGCGGATCCAGCAGCCGCACGGTCACCGGCAGCCCGTCCATCGCCGTGAACAGCTCGACGAAGTCCCCGCGCTGCAGCGGCCGCAGCGCCTCCAACGCGGCCGCGCGGGTTTCCTCGTCCTCGGCCAGCACCAACCGCTCGATGAGCACCCGGCGCTCGCCCAGGAACATGTGCTCGGTGCGGCACAGCCCGATGCCCTGGGCGCCGAGGCTGCGGGCACGGGCGGCGTCGGCGGCGGTGTCGGCGTTGGCCCGCACCCGCAGCCGCCGGGTGTCGTCGGCGTGGGCGAGGATCCGGTGCACCGCCTGCACCAGCTCGGCGGTCTCGTCGTCGGCGTCGGACCCGTCGGCACCGAGCGCGGCGTCCAGGCCGGACTCCAGGTAGGTGGCGACCGGCGACGTGACCACCGCGACGTCCCCGAGGAACACCTCGCCGGTGGAGCCGTCGATGGCGATCACGTCGCCCTCGTTCACGGTGATGTCGCCGACCCGCATCACCCGCGCCTTGCTGTCGACGTTCAGCTCCTCCGCTCCGCACACGCACGTGCGGCCCATGCCGCGGGCCACCACTGCCGCGTGCGACGTCTTGCCGCCCCGGCTGGTCAGCACGCCGGCCGCGGCGATCATCCCGCCCAGGTCGTCCGGGTTGGTCTCGCGGCGCACCAGGATCACCGCCGCACCGGCCGCAGCCCGCTCGACAGCGGTGGCCGAGTCGAACACCGCCGCCCCGACGGCCGCACCCGGTGACGCGGCCAGGCCCCTGGCCAGCAGCGTGCGCTCGGCGGCCCGGTCGAACTGCGGGAACATCAGCCGGGCCAGCTGCTCGCCGGTGACGCGCTGGATCGCCTCGTCCAAGGTGATCAGGTGCTCGTCCACCAGCTGGCCGGCGATCCGGAACGCGGCGGCCGCGGTGCGCTTGCCGACCCGGGTCTGCAGCATCCACAGCTTGCCGCGCTCGATGGTGAACTCGATGTCGCACAGATCCCGGTAGTGGGTCTCCAACCGGCGCATCACGGTGTGCAGCTGCTGGGCCGAGCGTGGGTCCCGCTCGGCGAGGTCGGCCAGGGTGAGGGTGTTGCGGATGCCGGCGACCACGTCCTCGCCCTGCGCGTTGGGCAGGTAGTCGCCGTAGTCGCCCTGCTTGCCGGTGGCCGGGTCCCGGGTGAAGCAGACCCCGGTGCCCGAGTCCGGGCCCAGGTTGCCGAACACCATGGTGCACACGTTGACCGCGGTGCCCAGATCGTGCGGGATGCGCTCGCGGCGCCGGTAGAGCCGGGCCCGCTCGGTGTTCCAGGAGTCGAACACGGCGTTCATGGCCAGGTCCAGCTGCTCGCGGGGGTGCTGCGGGAACGGCCGGCCGGTCTGCTCCTGCACGATCTTCTTGTAGGTCCCCACCAGCTCCCCGAGGTCCTCGGCGGTCAGGTCGACGTCGTCGGTGATCCCGCGGTCGTGCTTGAGCTCGTCCATCGCGTCCGCGAACAGCTCACCGTCGATGTCCAGGACGGTCTTGCCGAACATGGCGATCAGCCGCCGGTAGGAGTCGCGGGCGAAGCGCTCGTCACCGGAGACCCGGGCCAGGCCGCGCACCGAGGCGTCGTTCAACCCGATGTTGAGGACGGTCTCCATCATGCCGGGCATCGAGAACTTCGCTCCCGAACGGACCGAGACGAGCAGCGGGTCCTCCGGGTCGCCGAGCATCCGGTCGACCTTGTCCTCCAGGGCCCGCAGCGCCCGCGTCACCTGCACCCGCAGCTGGGGAGGCGACGTCCCGTCGGCCAGGTAGCGCCGGCAGGCCTCGGTGGTGACGGTGAAACCGGGGGGCACCGGCAGCCCCAGCCGGGTCATCTCAGCGAGGTTCGCGCCCTTGCCGCCGAGCAGGTCCTTCTGGTCCTTGCCGCCCTCGGTGAACTCGTACACGTACTTCTGCATCGATGTCCGCCTCAGCGTCGGGGAGGAACCGGCCTTCCAGGTCGCAGCGTCGCCGCGCGGCCGGTGCCCGTCAAGCGCCCCGCGCTCGTCGGCGGCCCGCCGAACGGGCTCGGTCACGAACGGCCCGGCTCGGCGGACATTTCCGCTTTAGCAATTATTGGCCCTTTTTCGCCCGGTTCAGACCGCTGGCCACGCTATTCCGGCGGCGGGTAGCGTCACGTCGTCGCCGGCAAACGGGTCCCGAGCAGCACCGATGCCCCCGGTACCGCCGATCGACCACATTTCGAAAATGGCGCGGCCACCATTTCGACACACGGCCGGGTAATGGCCGATCGCTGCACCCGGTCGGGTAACGTGCGCGAGCTGGTAGTGCTCCCCGGTCTGGAGGCTGATCCCATGCGGCCTTGTGCGTCCCGCTTCCGCACCGGCCTCGTCGTGGCCGCGCTCATGATCGGGCTGCCCGCGGTCGTGGCTCCGCCCCTGGCCGCGGCTGCGTCGCCCGGAGCCGTCCCGGCAGCGACCCCCGGCGGCTCGGACCAGCCCGGCGCGAAGATCCGCAAGCAGCTCAAGGTCTCGATCAAGGTCGAACCCGAGGTGCTGGAGGTGCAGCGCTCGAGCAAGCGCACCGTGGCCCTGACGTTCGACGACGGCCCGGACCCGGCGTGGACGCCGCAGGTCCTCGCGCTCCTGCGCCGCTACCGGGCGGTCGCCACGTTCTGCATGGTCGGGGAGAAGGTGCGCGCCCACCCGGAGCTGGTGGAGCAGGTCGTCGACGCCGGGATGCGGCTGTGCGACCACTCCCGTACCCACCCGGTGAGCCTGGTTCCCATCGCCGAGGACCAGCAACGCGACGAGATCGTCGGTGCCCGCTCCGACCTGTCGGACGTGACCAAGGCCGCGGTGCCCTACTTCAGGGCGCCCGGCGGGAACTGGTCACCCGAGGTCATCAGGATCGCGACCAAGAAGAAGATGCAGCCGCTCGGCTGGTCGGTCGACCCGCGGGACTGGAGCCTTCCCGGGGCGCCGGTCATCGTGAGCCGGGTGCAGGCCGGCGCCCAGCCGGGCGCGATCATCCTGATGCACGACGGCGGCGGCCCGCGCCAGCAGACCGTGACGGCGCTGCGGACCCTGCTGCCCTGGCTGGTCGACAACGGATACTCCTTCTCCTTCCCGACCAAGTAGGTTCGGGCGCCGAAGGGTCGGGTGCCACGGGTCGGGCGCCGGGCGGAGAGGAGCTGATCCCGCTGACCGCGCCATGGGTGGAGCTGCGGGTGCACGGGGTGAGCGGCACGCCGCCGGAGGAGATGCTCGACATCGACCGGGTGCAGCAGGTGGCCGGCGACGAGTTCGGGCGGGTGTTCCGCCGCGCCGACCGCGAGGGCGCGGTACTCGTCGAGCCGGGCGACCGCGTTCTGGAGGCCTACCACTGGGGCCGGCTGACCTCCGGCTCGTTCGCGCAGGGCCTGTGGCTGCTGCTGGCCCCGTTCGGGCTGATCAACGCGGCGCAGTTCATGCTGGAGCCGGCCGAAACCGGAGTGCAGCGGGCCGCACACCACGTGGCCGGCGCGATGCTGCGGCTGATCGGGCTCGTGCTCACGGTGCTGTTCGTGCTGGCCGCCTCGATCGTCACCATCGACCTGTGGGCCTGGCAGCGCGCGCAGGCCACGAGCGGGGCGTCGTTCGTGCTGGCCATGCTGGGCCCGCTGGTGCTGCTGCTGGTCTACCGTTCGCTGGCCCGCTCGGACGTGACCAACAACGTCGTCGTCGAGTCCACCGCATCGCGGATGCCGGTGCTGCCCCCGGCCGTGCGCCGCAGCGACCTGGTCCGGCCGGGCTTCTTCGAGGGCGACCCGGATGCGCTGCAGCTGCGCCGGCTGCACCTGGCCGCGGGGATCGCGCTGGTGGCGGTGCTCGGCTTCGCCCCGGGAGCGCAGCGCGGCGAACCGCTCGGCCTGCTCGGCTTCCGGCTGACGGTCGGATTCCTGGCGTTGGTGGCGTTGCTGGTGGCGATGATGGGCGATCCGGAGCGATCGGGGAGTACGAGCTGGGAGCCGCCGACGGGCGATTCCCTGTGGTCGCGGTGGCACCGGTGGTCGGCGACCGTCGGGCTGGCCCTGGTCCGGGTGGCGATCGCCGCGGTGCTGGTGTCCGCCTGGTACGTGTGGACCGGGCCGCCGTTCGGCGCGCCGCACGCGAACCTGCACTACGCCGGCATCGACTGGGCGTCCTACGCCGTGATGATGGTCGCGGTCGCCGCGCTCGTCGTGCTGGCGCTGTCCAACGGCACGCTCGCGGCACTGCGCAGGCACAGCGACGCCCGTAGCCGCCGCCCGTTCGCGCCGTACGGCAAGGGCATGGCCTGCACGCTGATCGCCTCGGTCGGGGTCTTCCTCGGCGTGGGCTACGTCGGAGCGTTCACCACCAGCCTGGCCGCTTTGATGAGCACCGACCGAGCCGGCTCGGCCGAACCCGGGGAACTGGTCGAGGTGCCGGAGCTGCTGGCCCGGGTGGTCTACGCCTGGGGCATCACCGCGATCGGCGTCATCGCGCTCGCGCTGGTCACCGTGGCCCTGCTGTGGTGGCACCGGCGCCCGCTGGAGGAGTTCGTCGCCACCGACCTCGGCCGCATCCCCGGTCTGAGGCTGCCGCCCCGCTGGACCGGCAAGATCGGCAGGGCGGTGTGGGTGGCGCGGCTGAAGAACCAGGTGGTGAAGGTGCTCACCGGTTTCGCCGTCGCCGGAGCGGTCCTGACCGGCAGCATGATCGTCGAGCTCTGGCCGCAGCTGCGGCTGCCGCCCGCGGCCTGGCCACGGCTGGGGCCGTCCCCGCAGGATCCGGCGCCGGGGGTACTGGCGCTGCTGAGCGCGTCGCCGAGGTGGCCGAGCGCAGCCGAGGGCAACGCCGCGGTGCTGGTGGCCGCGACGACCACGCTCGGCACGCTGACGTTGACCGCGCTGGCCACCGCGCTGTTCTTCCTCGGGCGGACCGCCCTGTTCGGCGAGGCGGCCCGCCGCGGCGTGAACGTCGTGTGGGACGTCATCTCCTTCTGGCCGCGCTCCACACACCCCTTCGTGCCTGCCGCCTACTCCCAGCGCGCGGTGCCCGACCTGGAGGACCGCATCCGATCCCACCTGCGCGGTGATCCCGGGGTGCGGCTCGTGCTCTGCGGGCACAGCCAGGGCAGCCTGCTCTCGTTCGCCACGCTGCAGCGGCTCGCCGTGACCGACGCCGCGCTGCTGGAGCGGATCGGACTGCTCACCTTCGGCTCGCAGCTGCAGGTGATGTTCTCCCGGGGATTCCCGGCGTTCGTCAACCACCACGCCATCTCCGGCCTGTACGCGGACCTCGGCGGCCGCTGGCGCAATCTCTACCGGGACACCGACCACCTGGCCGGCCCGGTGCTGAGCTGGGGCCACCGCCGCGCCCCGGCCGAGCTGAGCTGGATCGGCGACCAGCCACCACCCCCACGATGGATCAGGAATCGGGAGCAGAACGGCCCGGACTGGCGGCTGATCGATCCGCCGGTACCGGATTCGGCGGATCTGCAGCGGGCCGCACTGCTGCCGCTGCGGCGGCACAGTGACTACTGGCTCGATCCGGCCTGGGCCGACGCGGTGGCCGCGGTGTGCCCGGCACCGGTGCGGAAGAAGTCGAGACCCTGACGGAGTCCGCCCCGAGCCCGCCCACGACGGCAACCCGCGGGAGATCGTCGTCGAGCAGCGGAACGGAGACACACTGCAGGCGACGTACACCCTCCTCCGGTGCTGGGTGTCGGAGTTCGAGGCGTTGTCCGACATGGACGGGAACGTCAACCTGATCGCCATCGAGCGGTTGCAGCTGGAGCACGGAGGGGTGCATGTGCGGCCCGCCGGCCGATCCTGCTGCGTCATACCGTTCGCCGCTGACGACGGCTGCCACCCGGGGTGGATGGCCGCGGGGTGGTGTGGGGCCACCCGCCTCGCCACAATTCTTGTCCCGGATGCGCTCCGGACCGGTGAGCGCCGAACGGGAGGTGCGAGATGGCCCTGCTCCACGACGCCATGGCCGGCTCGTCGCCGGGCCGGCCCGGGAAGGGCTCGCGACCATGACCCCCGAGCCGGGTCGTGGCGTCGCCCAGCCCGCGCCGCACACCGGCGGGGCCGACGCGACGGCACGGCGCGGGAGCGAAGCGACGACCGACCCGCCGTCGGTCGTCCGGTCCGCCCGCAGCTGGCTCGGGTTCCTGACCGGCTTCGCGGTGCTGGCCGGGGTGCTGTTCGGCACCAGTGCGTGGGACGCGACCGGCCGCTTCGGCGTGGCCATCCTGGCTGCGGTGCTGTCGACCGCGCTGATCGTCGAGAGGATCCGGCACCGCTCATCGGTCGCGGCCGTGCTGCGCCGAGTGGGCCTGGGCCGCCCTGGCGGGCGGGCACTGGCGGTGGCGGCCGCCGTGTCCGGCCTCGTGCTGCTGGTGTTCCCGGCCACCGCGATCGTGAGCGGCACCGCGGTGCAGCTGCGCCCGGACTGGCCGTGGCTGCTGATCGGCGTGTTCGCCTTCCACGGGGTGGCCGAGGAGCTGGTCTGGCGGGGCTTCGCATTCCGCCGGCTGCGGGAGGGCCGGTCGTTCTGGGCCGCCACGGCGTGGACGATGCCGCTGATCGCCGTCACGCACATTTCGATCGCGGTGACGGTGAGCCCGGCCGTCGGGCTCGGCGCCATGGCCGTCGCGGCGGTCACCTCGCTACCGCTGGCCTACCTGTACGAGACGGGACGGTGCACGATCTGGGCCCCCGCCATGGTGCACACCGCGATCGACACCTTCAAGCTGGTGGTGATCCCGGCGGCGGCGCTGCCGACCTTCTCACTGCTGATCATCGTGGGCAGCCTCACCATCCCGCTGCTGGCCCTCGTCGTCCCGCGGGACATCCTGACCGACTCGAGGAGCCGGCCATGATCGCCGAGATCGGTCTGGGCCTCAGCGTCGTGTCGGCCGGGTTGTGGTCGGGGCTGCTGCTGACGGTGACCACGATCCTGCACCCGCTGTACGCCCCGCAGGACGCGCGCGGGTTCGCGACCGACATGCGCCGGTTCCTGCCGATCGCCCGGCGGTCCCCGACCAACTACATCCTCGTGTGCGCGCTGCTCATCGCCCCGATCATCGCCCTCGTCGGCCTCGGACACGAGCCCACGCAGGCGCCGTTCGTCCTCACCGCGGCGGGTTTCGCGGCCACCGTCGCCGGCCCGCTGCTGACCTCACGGTTCCTCGCCGAACCGAACTACGAGGTCATCCTCGGCTGGAACCCCGAAGCGGTACCGGCCGACTGGCGTACCGTCCGCGCCCGGTACTTCCGCCTCAACTGGATCCGGGGCGTGCTGACGTGGGTAGCGTTCGCGCTGTTCGTCACGGCGGCGTACGTCCACCTCAGCTGATGCCGGCACCGCGGGCCGTGGTGAAGTCGGCGGCCCGCACCGTGAGCAGGTACACCGCGGTCACGAGCACGATCAGCAGGGTCACCACCCCGGTCTCGGTGGTCGTGTAGGCCATCGCCGCCGGCGAGACGGCGACCGCCGACCCGGCCGCGCGCTCCATCCATCACCATCGGGACGACGATCCAGCGGTTGCCGGCGGACTGGTACGTGGTCGTGAGCGTCAGCAGCGGCAGGTGGAACAGCGCGTGGCAAGCGCCGGCGGCCAATGCGGCACGGCGACCGGACATGACCACACCCAGTCGCAACAGCAGGAACCCGCGCCACCCGATCTCCTCACCGAGGAGGACCACCCCGAACACCAGGATCCCGATCACCAGCTCGAGGGCCCAGCCGCCGTCCGGGGTCGCGAAGCGGACGACGCCGAGTGCGGCGGCGATTCCGAAGCTCAGGGTGAGGATGACCACCGCTCCGACAACGGCGACGAGCAACGCGCGCCAGGGCGGGCGCCCGAACCCCACGTCCGCCCACGCCGCTTTCCGCTCGCCGGGTGGGAGGGTGACGAGCACGGTGATCGCCACTGCGATGACCGGCACGAGCATGCTGATCAGCGGGGCGATTCCGGCCCGCGGAAGCGCGAGCGCGATCGCCAGCGCGAAGGCGTAGGTGATGGCGAGGAAGACGCC
>DATMDS010000087.1:0-37542 GCA_035557575.1 Pseudonocardia sp.
ACCTTCTCCGCGACGACGCCGCCCTCGAGGCCGGCGTTGATGGCGATCTGCTTGAGCGGGGCCTCCAGCGCGACCTTGACGATGTTCGCGCCGGTGGCCTCGTCACCGTCCAGGCCGAGACCGGCGAACACGCCCGCGCCGGCCTGGATCAGCGCCACGCCGCCACCGGCGACGATGCCCTCCTCGACGGCCGCCTTGGCGTTGCGCACCGCGTCCTCGATGCGGTGCTTGCGCTCCTTGAGCTCCACCTCGGTGGCCGCCCCGGCCTTGATCACCGCAACGCCGCCGGCCAGCTTGGCCAGCCGCTCCTGCAGCTTCTCCCGGTCGTAGTCGGAGTCGGTGCGCTCGATCTCGGAGCGGATCTGGTTGACCCGGCCCGCGATCTGGTCGGCGTCACCGGAGCCGTCGACGATGGTGGTCTCGTCCTTGCTGACCACGACCTTGCGGGCCCGGCCCAGCAGCGACAGGTCGGCGTTCTCCAGCTTCAGGCCGACCTTCTCCGAGATGACCTCACCACCGGTCAGGATGGCCATGTCGGCCAGCATCGCCTCGCGACGGTCACCGAAGCCGGGCGCCTTGACCGCGACCGACTTGAAGGTGCCGCGGATCTTGTTGACGACCAGGGTGGCCAGGGCCTCGCCCTCGACGTCCTCGGCGATGATGGCCAGCGGCTTGCCGCCCTGCATGACCTTCTCCAGCAGCGGCAGCAGGTCCTTGACGGTCGAGATCTTGGAGGAGACCAGGAGGATGTAGGGGTCCTCCAGCTCGGCCTCCATGCGCTCGGCGTCGGTCACGAAGTAGGGCGAGATGTAGCCCTTGTCGAAGCGCATGCCCTCGGTCAGCTCGAGCTCGAGACCGAAGGTCTGGCTCTCCTCGACCGTGATCACGCCTTCCTTGCCGACCTTGTCCATGGCCTCGGCGATCAGCTCGCCGATCGAGGTGTCGGCCGCGGAGATGGACGCGGTGGCCGCGATCTGCTCCTTGGTCTCGACCTCCTTGGCGCTCTTCAGCAGGGCCTCGGAGACGGCCTCGACGGCCTTCTCGATGCCGCGCTTGAGCGCCATCGGGTTCGCGCCGGCCGCCACGTTGCGCAGGCCCTCACGGACCAGCGCCTGGGCCAGCACGGTGGCGGTGGTGGTGCCGTCACCCGCGATGTCGTCGGTCTTCTTGGCCACTTCCTTGACCAGCTCGGCCCCGATCTTCTCCCAGGGGTCCTCGAGCTCGATCTCCTTGGCGATGCTCACACCATCGTTGGTGATGGTGGGCGCACCCCACTTCTTCTCCAGTACGACGTTGCGGCCGCGCGGGCCCAGCGTCACTCTGACTGCGTCGGCGAGGACGTTCATGCCGCGCTCGAGCCCGCGGCGCGCCTCCTCGTCGAAAGCGATCATTTTCGCCATGGGGGTGTGGTCCTCCGTTGGGATGACACGAAATCTGTGGTCGAAGCGGCGCCCGCGACGGACGATCGGCAACCCTGCGCCGATCTCACCGACCCGACAGTTGGCACTCTAACGCACCGAGTGCCAAGCCCGGTTTTAGCACTCGGCCGGGGCGAGTGCAAGCGGGCCCGGCGGTGCGTCGCGCCCGCCCGAGCGCGCCGCATCGGGCAGGATACGGGCGTGGCGAGCGTGCACGTCCCAGCCGGCGTCCGGACCGTGGCCGAGCACCGCGAGGTGGTCGCCGCGCTGGTCGCGCCGACCCCGGCCGAGCAGGTCTGGCTCGCCCAGGCCCGCGGCCGGGTGTTGGCCGAGGACCTGACGGCCAGCGTCTCGCTGCCGTCGTTCGACAACTCGGCGATGGACGGCTACGCGGTGCGGGCGGCCGAGCTGGCCGGGGCGGGACCACAGCACCCGGTCGAGCTGCCGGTGGCCGCCGACATCCCGGCCGGGCGCACCGACGTGCCGGCGCTGCGGCCCGGCACGGTGCACCGGATCATGACCGGGGCACCGCTGCCGGCCGGGGCCGACGCGATCGTGCCGGTCGAGCAGACCGACGGCGGCACCGAGCGGGTCCGGCTGCACGCCGAGCCGGCGGTCGGGGCCCACGTGCGGCAGACCGGCGAGGACGTGCGTTCCGGTGCGGTGGTGCTGGCCGCGGGCACGGTGCTGGGGGCGGCGCAGATCGGCATCGCGGCCGCGGTCGGCGCGGCGACCCTGGCGGTGCGCAGGCGGCCGATGGTGCTGGTGCTCTCCACCGGCTCCGAGCTGGTGGCCCCGGGCTCGCCGCTGCAGCCCGGCCAGATCTACGAGTCGAACGGTCCGATGCTGGCCGCCGCCGTCGAGGACGCGGGTGCGCGGGCCGAGCTGTTGCGCTTCGTGCCCGACGACGTCCCGGAGTTCCTCGGGCGGCTCCGGGAGCGGCTCGCGGCCGGCGCCGTCGATCTGGTCCTGACTTCGGGTGGGGTCAGCGCGGGCGCCTACGAGGTGGTCAAGGACGCCTTCACCGGCCGCGGCGTGGAGTTCGTCAAGGTCGGCATGCAGCCCGGCGGGCCGCAGGGAGCCGGCCGGATCGACGAGCTCGGGGGCGTCGCGGTGGTGACGTTGCCCGGGAACCCGGTGAGCTCGCAGGTGTCCTTCGAGGTGTTCGTGCGGCCGGCGCTGCGGACCGCGATGGGCCACCCGCAGCCGGACCGGCCGGTGATCACCGCCCGGTTGGGTGAACGGTGGACGTCGCCCGCCGGACGGCGGCAGTTCCGGCGTGCCGTGCTGGACGCGGTGCGCGGCACCGTCCGGGAGGTCGGCGGCCCGCCGTCGCATCTGCTGGCCTCGTTGGCCCGCGCGGACTGCCTGGTGGAGGTCCCCGAGGAGAGCACCGAGCTCGCCGCCGGTGACGCGGTGCAGGTGTGGCTGCTCGACGGTTGACGCGGACGAGTGAATGTGATGCACATCACAGCGCTGTGGAGCAACAATCAGTGGGTTCCTGACGTCTAACTGAGAGGTGTTCGGCCGATCGGTGCACATCCCGGGGTTCCTTACCTCGTGATCTGGACGATCGATCGGATGCTCGGGGATACTCGAAGTACGACCCGGACCACGGGCCGTATCACAAAGAGCCCACCGCCCGTCGCTGGGGAGCGGACGAGCGGTTCCACGGCCGGGGTCGTCGTCTCGGGGGATGACGGCCCCGGCCCTTTGTGTGCCCGCCCCCGTGACGTTGCGCCGGTTCGGGCGAACCCGCCGTACGGCGGAGTGGACGCCGGTGACGGTCTGCTCGCGCGCTACCGTAGCCGCCGTCTGCCCGGTGCCCGCCGGGTCGCCACGCCGGAGGAGCCGACCAGCCCCCATGCCCGATCCCGCTGGGTTGTCGCAGCCCGGAGTGCCGCAGCCCGCACACCCACCGGCCGGATTCTCGATTCCGCACGTCGTGGGTCTGGTCCGGGCGGCCGTGCCGCCGATGCACCCGGGCGGGCGCCCGATCGTCGCCGGGGTGGCGGTCGCCGCCGGGCTGCTGCGCGCCGTCACCGGGCGCGGCGCGGTCGCGGGGGTGCTGGCCACCGCCGCGACGGCGGCCTTCTTCCGGGAGCCGCGCCGGGTCCCGCCGCCGCTGTCCCACGCGGCGGTGCTCGCCGCTGCCGACGGCACCGTCGCCAGCATCGCCGACACCCCGCCGCCGCCCGAGCTGCAGCTGCCGCCGGTGCCCGCGCCGCGGGTCAGCGTGTTCCTGTCCGTGCTGGACGTGCACGTGCAGCGGATCCCGGTCGACGGACGGGTGCTGGCCCGCGAGTACCGGGCCGGGAAGTTCCTGTCCGCGGACCTGGACAAGGCCAGCGAGGACAACGAGCGCACCGCGCTGCTGCTGGAGACCGCGGACGGCGCCCGGGTGGGCGTCGTGCAGATCGCCGGGCTGCTGGCCCGCCGGATCCGCTGCGACGTCGCCCCCGGCGACGAGGTCGCGGCGGGGCAGACCTACGGGCTGATCCGGTTCGGCTCCCGGGTGGACACCTACCTGCCGCCCGGCTCCCGGGTGACGGTGTCGGTCGGGCAGCGCACGATCGGCGGCGAGACGGTACTCGCCGAGCTGCCCGGGAACGGATGACGATGGCGTCCAACTACTCGGCCGGCGTGCGGCTGCTGCCGAACGCGGTCACCGTGCTCGCGCTCTGCTCCGGGCTGTCGGCCGTGTACTTCGCGCTGGGCTCGCGGTTCGAGCTGTGCGTGGCCGCGGTGGGCGCGGCCGCGCTGTGCGACGCGCTCGACGGCCGGCTGGCCCGGCTGCTGGACGCCAGCACCCGGATCGGTGCCGAGCTGGACTCGCTGTCCGACCTGGTCTCCTTCGGGGTGGCCCCGGCCCTGGTGCTGTACATCTGGGCGCTGGAGGGCAGCCGCTTCGGCTGGACGGTCGCGCTGGTCTTCGCGGTGTGCATGATGCTGCGGCTGGCCCGCTTCAACACGCTGATCGACGTCGAGGACCCCTACCCGTTCACCAAGGAGTTCTTCGTCGGGGTGCCGGCCCCGGCCGCCGCGCTGGTCGCCGGGCTGCCGCTGAACGTGACGCTGCACCTCGGGCCCGGGTGGTGGTCACAGCAGTGGGTGGTCGGGCTGTGGGCCCTGCTGGTGGCCGGGCTGATGGTGAGCAGGCTGCCGACGCTGTCGTTCAAGACGGTGCGGGTGCGGCCGCAGTTCATCGCGCCGCTGCTGGTGCTGGTCGGGCTCGGGGCCGCGGTGCTGATCACCGCGCCGTTCCTCGGGCTGGCCGTGGTCACCGCCGCCTACCTGCTGATGATCCCGTACAGCTTCTTCCTCCACCGCTGGCTGGCCCGGCACCCGGAGGCCTGGGGCGTGCCGGTGCGGGAGCGGCGGGCGGTGGCCCGGGCAGCCCGGGCGAACCGCCGGCTCGGGCTGCGCCCGCCGCTGCGCCGCCGCGTGGCCGGGCGGGCCAGCGCGATGGCCAGGGCAGTCCGCCGGTTCGGCGACGACACCGCCGGCGCGACGCACCGCCACCACGTCACGGGGCGAGCACCGGGCCCGGCGCCGCTGCCGTCCCGGGGCAGCCGGCTGCGGCTGGGCCTGCGTCGGGTGCGCCGCCGCTGACCCGCGGTCGGCGTGCTCCGCGACGGCGACCGTCCGGGACGCTGGGGCCGCGTCGTCCTACCGATGTGCTGGCGCGCCGCGCGGCGCGGGATAGCGTTCGCGCGTGACGTCCTCGATCACGCTCGTCGCCCGGCTGGCCGCCTCCGCCACCGACGCCCGGCGCGGCGTCGTCCGGTTGCACCCCGAGGTGATCGACGCACTGGGCCTGCGGTCCTGGGACGCGGTCACGCTGACCGGTGCCCGGGTGACCACCGCGCTGGTCGCCCCGGCTGCCGGGCCGCCTGGGCAGGCCACCCTCGACGACGTGACGCTGTCCAACGCCGGCCTGACCGACGGGGTCGCCGTGGTCGTCGGCCCGGCCGACGTGCAGCCGGCCCGGCAGGTGCTGCTCACCGGATCGGCGCTGGCCCGCGCCGCGCTGGCCCCGGAGACGGTGCGGCTGGCATTGATCGGCAAGATCGTCACCGGTGGGGACGCGGTGTCGTTGCTGCCCCAGGACGTCGAACCGGCGCCGGGGCTGGACGTTCCGGCCGCGCGCCGGCAGGTGGCCTCTGCGCTGGGCAGTGCCTGGACCACCGAGCTGTTGACGGTGGCCGGGGTCGACCCGGTCGGTGCGGTGGCCGTGCGGCCGAGCACCGTGGTCGGCTGGGAGGGCGGTGCCGCCACCGGTAGCTCGGTGCCGGCCACCACCCTGACCTCGGCCCCGGGGCGCGGCGCGGCCGTCGGCCTCGTGTCCCCGGCCGCCACGCCGGCCGAGCCGGTGCTCGCGATCGAGGAGCTGGTGGGGAACCTGGAGCCGGCCCGGCGGCTGGTCGAGTGGCTGCGGCTGAGCCTCGAGCAGCCGGAGCTGCTCACCCGGCTCGGCGGCTCGGCGCGGCTCGGAGTGCTGGTCACCGGGCCGGAGGGGGTCGGAAAGCTGACCGTGGCCCGCAGCGCGGCGGCCGCGGTCTCCGCGCAGTCCGTGGAGCTGGTCGCGCCCGGGGTCGCTGCGCTGGAGGCCGCCGCGGCCGCACAGCGAGTGCAGGAGGTGACCACCGCGGCGCAGGTCGCGGCCCGGTCCGGGCAGCGCACGGTGCTCGTGGTCACCGACATCGACGCGTTGCTGCCGGCCGCCGACCCGGCTCCGCTGGCCGTTCTGGTGATGGACGCGTTGCGGGCCGCGGTGAACACGCCCGGCCTGGCGCTGGTCGCGACCTCGGCCGCGCCCGAATCGGTGAACCCGCGGTTGCGCGCCCCGGGCCTGGTGGATCGGGAACTGCGGCTGCCGCTGCCCGACGTCCGGGTCCGGTGCGAGCTGCTGCGCCGGCTGCTGTCCGGGGTGCCGCTGACCGACGGGGTGGACCTGCGGGCGGTGGCCGAGCGCGCCCCCGGCTTCGTGGCCGCCGACCTGGTCGCGGTGCGCCGGGAGGCGGCGGTGCAGGCCGCGCTGCGGCACTCGGCCCAGGAAGCGATGCCGGAATCGACGCCGGAATCGACGCCGGCGGCCCAGCGGCCGTCCGAGGCGCGGATCAGCCAGCAGGATCTGCTCGATGCCGTCGGCTCGATCCGGCCGATCTCGATGTCCTCCTCGGCCACCCTGCAGACCGGCGGCATCACCATGGACCAGGTCGGCGACATGACCGAGGTCAAGCAGGCACTCACCGAGGCAGTGCTCTGGCCGCTGCAGTACCCCGATTCCTTCGCCCGGCTCGGGGTGGCGGCGCCGCGCGGCGTGCTGATCTACGGCCCGCCGGGCTGCGGCAAGACCTTCCTGCTGCGGGCGCTGGCCGGCACCGGGCAGCTCAACGTGTTCGCGGTGAAGGGTGCCGAGCTGCTGGACAAGTACGTCGGGGAGTCCGAGCGGGCCGTCCGGGAGCTGTTCCGGCGGGCCTCGGATGCCGCCCCGGCCCTGGTGTTCCTGGACGAGGTCGACGCGTTGGCCCCGCGCCGCGGCCAGTCGTCCGACTCCGGGGTGGCCGACCGGGTGGTGGCCGCGCTGCTCACCGAGCTGGACGGAGCGCAGCCGTTGCGCGAGGTGATCGTGGTCGGCGCGACCAACCGGCCGGAGCTGATCGACCCCGCACTGCTGCGCCCGGGCCGGCTGGAGCGGCTGGTCTACGTGCCGCCCCCGGACGCGGCGGCCCGCACCGACATCCTGCAGGTGGCCGGGCGGAACACGCCGCTCGCGGCCGACGTCGATCTCGTGCGCCTGGGTGCCGAGCTGGAGGGTTACTCGGCGGCCGACTGCACGGCGGTGTTGCGGGAGGCGGCGCTCGGGGCGATGCGCGAGTCGCTGGACGCCACCGAGGTCAGCGCCGCGCACATCGCGGCGGCCCGGGCCGCCGTGCCCCCGTCGCTGGATCCGGTGCAGCTGGCCGAGCTGCAGGCCTACGCCGAGCGCCGGCAGTGAGCGAGCTCGCGAGCGAAGTGTCACAGCGCTTTCGCGCCGAGACATCTCCCGATGGGCCGACCGAGCGCAGCGGGGGAGAGCCGTGAGCCGTCAGCGGCGCTGGTAGTCGTCGGTCACGATCACGATCAGGCCCGGGCTGGCGTCCGTCAGCCCGGCGAACCGCGGCTCGGCGCGCAGCCCGAACTCGGTGCCGATCTGCTGCGCGGAGCTCTGCTCGCCGGTGCCCGGGCGGTAGTAGACCGTGCTGGTCGGGATCAGGCCTGAGGGGTAGTTGTCGACCTGGTTGACCGTCCAGCCCGCGCTGCGGAAGTCGTCGGCGGCCTGGGCGGCCAGCCCGGTGATCCGGCTGTTGTTGTAGACGCGCACCGCGGCGCGGGTGCCGGCGTCGGAGCCGGAGCCGGGATCGGCGCCGGCGGCGGCGGCGGGGGCGGGCAGGACCGGCGGCGGCTGCGCCGGCGCCGGTGCGGCCGGGGATGGGGTGCCGGCCGCCGGCGGCGCGGCCGCCGGAGCCTGCGGTGGAGCGGGGGCCGCGGCAGCCGACTCCGACGCGGGAGCCGGTGCGGGCGCGGCGGCCACCGTGGTGGCCGGGGCGGCAGCGGTCGTGGACATCGACGGTGCGGCAACCGGGGTGACCTCTTCGTCCCCGGACACCAGGCTGACCAGCCCGAGCGCGCCGGCGACGACGCCGACGCCGAGGAGCGCGAGGCCCCCCACGCGCAACGGCGACGACCCCGACGACCCGTTCGATGACGTCACGACGACCTCCGTGTGTGGGCTCTGCCCGGTCAGTGCCCGGAATCGGACGCGGTCATCGTGGTCTCACCAGGGCTCTATGCCCAGCCGACGCGCCGCACGGGTGCGCTGCCGGGTCGCCCGCAGCCGGCGCAGCCGCCGCACCAGCAGCGGATCGGCCGCCACCGCCTCCGGCTTGTCGATCAGGGCGTTGAGCACCTGGTAGTAGCGGGTCGCCGACATGTCGAACAGCTCACGGATGGCCTGTTCCTTGGCGCCGGCATACTTCCACCACTGGCCCTCGAAGGCGAGGATCTCGCGTTCCCTGCGGTCCAGCTCCTTCGCGGCCCGGCCGACGAGCGGTACCCCGCGAGGTTCGGTGGCGGACTCCATCACGCTCCTTGCGACACACAATTACGGGAAATGACAAGGCTGTCATTCGCCCGGTCATCTAATCACGAGGGACCGACGGGACCGGTGCAGGGACGCGCCGTCCGGTCGGGTGGAACGTCGCCGGCCCGTACTCCGCATTAGGCTTCCGAAGGTGGCCGTCCGTCCGATCCGGATCATCGGGGATCCCGTCCTGCACACCCCCACCGAGCCGGTAACGGCCTTCGACGCGGAGCTGAAGGTGCTGGTCGAGGACATGTTCGAGACCATGGCGGCGGCCGAAGGGGTGGGGCTGGCGGCCAACCAGGTCGGCGTCGGCCTGCGGCTGTTCGTCTACGACTGCCCGGACGAGGAGCGCGGCGAGCGGGTGCGCGGCGTCGTGGTCAACCCGGTGCTGCAGACCTCCGAGCGGCCGGAGACGATGCCCGACCCGGACGACGACGAGGAGGGCTGCCTCTCGGTGCCGGCCGAGCACTACCCGACCGGTCGGGCGGACTGGGCCCGGGTCGTCGGGGTGGACGCCGACGGCACGCCGGTGCAGGTCGAGGGCCGCGGGTTCCTGGCCCGGTGCCTGCAGCACGAGGTCGACCACCTGGACGGCGTGATCTACCTCGACCGGCTGGTCGGACGCAATCGCCGGGCCGCGCTGCGGATGCTCAGGCGCAACGGCTGGGGCCGGGCCGGACTGGCGTGGGACCCCGCGGTGTACGCCGCCGAGGACGTCTGAATCCGGCGTACCGTGAATCCTGCAAGGGTGTAATCACGCGGGAGGTCGCGGTGGACGAGCTCGACTCCTACTCGCGCACGGTCGCCGCGGTCGCGGCCGAGATCACCGGCAGGGTCGCCGCCGTCCGGATCGGCCGGGGCAGCGGCTCGGCGGTGGTCGTCGACGCCGAGGGCACGCTGGTGACGAACGCACACGTGGTCGGCGACGCCCGCCGCGGTCGGGCCGACCTGCTGGACGGCACCCAGGTCGACGTTCGGGTGGCGGGCGCCGATCCGCTGTCCGACCTGGCCGTGCTGCGCGCCGCCCGGCCGGACGAGCTGCCCGCACCGGTGCGCCTCGGGAACGCCGACGAGCTGGTCGTCGGCCAGCTCGTGGTGGCCGTGGGCAATCCACTGGGGCTGGCCGGCTCGGTCACCGCCGGAGTGATCAGCGCGCTGGGCCGGGCGCTGCCCACCCGCAGCGGGCGGGCCGGCCGAGTGGTCGAGGACGTGATCCAGACCGACGCCGCGCTCAATCCCGGCAACTCCGGAGGCGCGCTGGCCGACGCGCTGGGCCGGGTCATCGGGATCAACACCGCGGTGGCCGGGATCGGGCTCGGGCTGGCGGTCCCGGTGAACGCGACCACCCGCCGGATCGTGACCACGCTGCTGGCCGACGGCCGGGTCCGGCGGGCCTACCTGGGTGTGGTCGGCGCCCCGGCCCCGGTGCCGGCCGCGGTGGCCCAGCGGCACGGCCGCCGCAGCGGGCTGCGACTGGCCGAGGTGATCACCGGCAGCCCGGCCGCCCTGGCCGGGCTGCGCGCCGGCGACCTGGTGCTCGACGTCGGCCGCCGCCCGGTGCACGACGCGCAGGGGATCCAGCGGCAGCTGTTCGCGGAGGCGATCGGCGTGCCGCTGCCGGTGACCGTGCTGCGCAACGGGGCGATGGTGGACACGGTGGCCGTGCCCACCGAGCTCGGCTGATCAGCTGCGTCGCGGTTCCAGCACGAACACCGGGATCTGCCGGTCGGTCTTGGTCTGGTAGTCGGCGTAGTCCGGGTAGGCGGCGACCGCCCGCTCCCACCACGCCGCGCGCTCCTCGCCGGAGACCTCGCGCGCGGTGTAGTGCCCGGTCGTGGTGCCGTCCTGCAGTTCGACGTCGGGATTCGCCCGCACGTTGTGGTACCAGACCGGGTGCTCCGGCGCCCCACCCTTCGAGGCGACGATGGCGTAGTCGCCGTTGTGCTCGACCCGCATCAGCGGCACCAGGCGCTTCTTGCCGGTCTTGGCCCCGCGCATCGTGATCAGGACAACCGGGTTGCCCTTGATGTCCACGCTGTCCGTGGTGCCCGTCTCCAGGATCTTCTCCGTCTGATCCCGCACCCAGCTGGTCGGGCTGATCTCGTAGTCGCGCTCCACCGTCATACCGCCATTCCAGCAGACGCGCCGCGAGCGTGCAGGCAGCGCCGCTGGTCCCGCGGGAGTGCATGCACGTCGCACACCGGTTGGTGCTGTCGCACAGGCCACGGCGTGTGCGACAGCACCAACGGATGTGCGACGTGCGTCCGCGGGGATTTGCACGTGCGGGGGCTGGGCGAGTTGGGTGGTGGCGTGGAACCGACCGTGGGGCGCACCCCGCCGCGGGTGCTGACGATCGCCGGTACCGATTCCGGAGGCGGGGCCGGGGTGGCGGCCGACCTGCGCGCGTTCGCCGCGTGCGGGGTGCACGGGTGCGTGGCGGTCACCGCGGTGACCGTGCAGAACTCGATCGGTGTGACCGGGGTGCACACGATCCCGCCGGAAACGGTGGCCGCCCAGATCGAGGCGGTGGCCACCGACATCGGCCTGGATGCGGTGAAGACCGGGATGCTGGCCACCACCGCGATCATCGAGGCGATCTGCGCCGCCTGCGATCGGACCGGTATCGGCGGCTCCGGACCCACCCCGTTCATCGTCGACCCGGTGGCCGCGTCGATGTCCGGCGATTCGCTGCTCGCCGCGTCGGCGCTGGACGCCTACCGCGAGCAGCTCTTCCCACGGGCCACCGTGGTCACCCCGAACCTGGACGAGGTGCGGCTGCTGGTCGGGATCGACGTGCACGACCGCGACGCGCAGTACCGGGCGGCGAAGGCGCTGCACGCGTTGGGCCCGCGCTACGTGCTGGTCAAGGGCGGGCATCTGGTCGAGGACACCGACGTGTGCGTCGACCTGCTCTTCGACGGCGACAGCTACACCGAACTGGCCGGGCCGCGGTTCGACACCGGCCACACCCACGGCAGCGGCGACAACATGGCCGCGGCCATCGCCTCCGGGTTGGCCCGCGGGCTCGCCGTGCCGGCGGCGGTCGCCCAGGCCAAGCGGTTCCTGGTCGAGACGGTGCGCTGGTCCTACCCGCTGGGCGCCGGGCACGGACCCGTCTCCCCACTCTGGACGGTACGTCCGTGGTGGCGGGAGCCCGCGGGCGAATGACAGCGATCGCGGCCGGGGCGGCGGGGAACTAGGCTCGATCGCGATGAGCATCATGGGCACGCGCGTAGTCCGCAACGAGGACCCGGTGTTCCTCTCGCGGGGCGCCACGTACACCGACGACCTGACCGACGACCGGCTGACCGGTGCGCTGCACCTGACGCTGGTCCGGTCCCCACTTGCGCACGCACGCATCACGTCGGTCGACGTCGAGGAGGCCAGATCGGCGCCCGGTGTGGTCGCCGTGGTCACCGGCGGCGACATCGACCTGGAGCCGCCGCTGCTGTTCCCGATGGCCGCGAAGGGCATGGTGCGGCCCTGGCTGGCCACCGAGAAGGTGCGCTTCGTCGGTGAGCCGGTGGTCGCCGTGCTCACCGAGCAGGCCTACCAGGGCCAGGACGCCGCGGACCTGGTGGAGATCGACTACGACCCGCTGCCGGCGGTCGTCGACCTGCGCGCCGCCGCGTCGGACGAGGTGCTGGTCTTCGAGGACGTCGGCACCAACACGACCAACGGGTTCGGGCTGGACGAGGAGTTCGACGAGCACCTGTTCGACGACTGCGAGGTCGTGGTCACGCGGGAGATCGTCAACCAGCGGCTGGCCGCCTGCGCGCTGGAGACCCGGGCCGCCTCGGCGGTCTGGGGCGAGGACGGGCGGGTCACCCTGTGGTGCTCCACCCAGAACGCGCAGAATGCCCGCGACGAGGTCGCCGGCTGGCTCGGCGTCGACGCGGAGCAGGTGCACGTGATCGCTCCGGACGTCGGCGGCGGGTTCGGCGCGAAGATCGGCGCCGACCCGGAGTTCGCGCTGGTCTGCTGGCTGGCCAAGCACACGTCGCGGCCGGTCCGGTGGAACGAGAGCCGGTCGGAGAACATGACCGGGATGCTGCACGGGCGAGCCCAGCTGCAGACCGTCACCATCGGCGGCAACCGCGACGGCGACGTGCTGGCCTATCGGATCGACGTGCTCGCCGACGCCGGGGCCTACCCGCGGCTCGGCGTCGTGCTGCCGATGTTCACCCGGATGATGGCCCCCGGCGTCTACGACATCCCCAAGGTCGAGTCGCGGGCCCGGGTGGTGGCCACCACGACCACCTCGACCGGGGCCTACCGCGGCGCCGGCCGCCCGGAGGCCACCGCGGCGATCGAGCGGGCCATGGACCTGTTCGCCGCCGAGATCGGCAAGGACCCGGCCGAGGTGCGCCGGCGCAACCTGGTCGCCGCGGACAAGTTCCCGTTCACGACCAAGGGCGGCGCGGTCTACGACTCCGGGGAGTACGTGCGCGCGCTCGACCAGGTGCTGGAGGCCGGCGGGTACGCGGAGCTGCGGGCCGAGCAGGCCCGCCGCCGGGAGCGGGGTGACCCGGTTCAGCTCGGGCTCGGCGTGTCCGTCTTCGTGGAGATCACCGGCGGCGGGGCGTTCTCCGAGGACGCCGCGGTGGAGGTGCACCCGGACGGCACGGTCACCGTGCTCACCGGCACCTCGCCGCACGGCCAGGGCCACGCCACCGCGTGGGCCATGCTGGCCAGCGAGCAGCTCGGCATCCCGATGGAGAAGATCACCGTCAAGCACGGGGACACCGACCTGATCCCGCGCGGCGGCGGCACCATGGGCTCGCGCAGCCTGCAGACCGGCGGGGTGGCCGTCTACCAGGCCGCCGGCGAGCTGGTGGAGCTGGCCAAGCAGCGCGCCGCCGACATCCTCGAGGCCGATGTGGACGACCTCGTGGTGGCCGACGGCGCGGTGCAGGTGCGGGGCACCGACTCGGGGATCACGCTGGCCCAGCTGGCCGAGCGGGAGCAGCTGAAGGTGGACAGCAACTTCGACAGCGGGGCGCCGTCGTTCCCGTTCGGGGCGCACCTGGCCGTGGTCGAGGTGGACATCGAGTCCGGGAAGGCCGTGGTGGACCGGATCGTCACCATCGACGACGCCGGCCCGGTGCTCAACCCGCTGCTCGCGCACGGGCAGCGGCACGGCGGCATCGCCCAGGGCATCGCCCAGGCGCTGCTGGAGGAGGTCGTCTACGACGCCGACGGCAACCCGCTGACCGCCACCTTCGCCGACTACGCCTTCCCCTCGGCCGCCGAGCTGCCCAGCTTCGAGCTCATCGAGATGGAGACGCCGACGCACCTGAACTCGTTGGGGGTCAAGGGGATCGGCGAGGCCGGAACGATCGGCGCCACCCCGGCGGTGCAGAGCGCGGTGGTCGACGCCGTGTCGCACCTCGGGGTCCGCCACATCGACATGCCGACCAGCCCGTTGCGGGTCTGGGAGGCCATCAACGCCGCTGCCGGGAGCACGGAATGAGCACAGTGAAGATCGAGATGACGGTGAACGGCGAGGCGACCAGCGCCGACGTCGAGGGCCGGTTGCTGCTCGCGCACTACCTGCGCGACGTGGTCGGGCTGAAGGCCACCAACATCGGCTGCGACACCACGTCGTGCGGCGCCTGCACCGTGCTGCTCGACGGCGAGTCGGTCAAGTCCTGCACCGTCCTCGCGGTGCAGGCCGACCAGCAGTCGGTGACCACGATGGAGGGACTCTCGCCCGACCCGGAGCACCTGCACCCGGTGGCCGCGGCGTTCCGCGCCGAACACGGGCTCCAGTGTGGATTCTGCACGCCGGGCATGGTGATGGCCGCGGTGAGCCTGCTCGAGCAGAACCCGACGCCGACCGAGCGGGAGGTCCGCGAGGGTCTGGAGGGCAACCTCTGCCGGTGCACCGGTTACCACAACATCGTGCGTGCGGTGTTGGCGGCGAGCGGTCAGTCCGGCGACAAGGTCCACGAGGACGAGACCGAGCACGCGCCGGCCGGCGGGCTGGCCGGCGCCCCCGGCTTCTCCGCCGGGAGTGACGCATGATCCCCGTCGGCTTCGAGTACGCCCGTCCGGACTCGGTGGACGGGGCGCTGGCGCTGCTGGCCGAGCACGGCGACGACGCCAGCGTGATGGCCGGCGGCCACTCGCTGCTGCCGGTGATGAAGCTCCGGTTGGCCGCGCCCGAGATGATCATCGATATCAGCCGGCTTCGCGAGCTGTCGCACATCGACGTCGACGGCGACGAGGTGGTGATCGGGGCCGGTACCCGGCACCGGGACCTGGAGTCCTCGCCGGTGCTGGCGGCCGAGGCGCCGCTGCTGGCCGCGGTGGCCCGCACCGTTGGCGACCCGCAGGTCCGGCACCGGGGCACCATCGGTGGCTCGCTGGCCCACGCCGACCCGGCCTCCGACCTGCCGGCGGCGGTGCTCGCGCAGGGCGGCTCGGTGGTGCTGCGCAGCCCGCGCGGCGAGCGCACGGTGCCGATCACCGAGTTCTACACGGGCATGTTCAGCACCCTGAAGGAGCCGGACGAACTGATCACCGACATCCGGGTGCCGCGCACCGGCAGCGCCGGCTGGGCGTACGAGAAGTTCGTCCGCCGGGCCAACGACTGGGCCATCGTCGCGGTGGCCGTGATCGACGACCGGGTCGGGCTGGTCAACATGGGAGCGACCCCGCTGCGGGCGCACGCCACCGAGGCCGCGCTGGCCCGGGGCGCGTCCATCGCGGAGGCGGCGGCGCTCGCCGACCAGGACACCGATCCCTCCGCCGACCTCACCGCCACCCGCGAGTACCGCCGGCACCTGGCCCGGGTGCTGACCCGCCGGGCCCTCACCACCGCCCGCGGCTGACGCCGCCCGTGAGTGCTGCGCCGTGCTAGAGCACGGCGCAGCACTCACGACCTCGTGGTGCCCGTACGGGGTACGCGTGCATAGTTTGGTCCACCCGGGGGAACGGGTCCGGTGTGACGACAGGTGATCTGGCTCCCCACCATCCTGACGACCACCCGGTGGCCGGCCGCTACCAGCTCGGCCCCGTCATCGGGGTCGGCTCCTCGGCCGTGGTCCGGCGCGGGCGCGACCTGCACGACGGCGAACAGGTGGCGGTGAAGCTGTTCCACCCGGGCGCATCGGTGTACGAGCGGCGCCAGCAGCGCCAGGAGATGGAGGCGCTGGCCCAGCTCGAGCACCCCGGCCTGGTCGGCCTGCTCGACGGCGGCACCGAGGCCGGGCAGGCGTACGTGGTCACCGACCTGGTCGAGGGCCCGACCCTGGCCGAGCGGATCACGGCCGGACCGCTGTCGGTGCCGGAGGTGCGCGACCTCGGCGCGCAGCTGGCCGATGCGCTCTCCGCCGTACACGTCGGCGGGTTCGTGCACCGCGACATCAAGCCGGCCAACGTGCTGCTGGAGCACGGCCGGAAGCCCCGGCTGGCCGACTTCGGGATCTCCCGTGCCGTCGAAGGTACCGCCGTCACCACCGCCGGCTGCGTGGTCGGCACGGCCGCGTACCTGGCGCCGGAGCAGGTGCGCGGTGAGGAGATCGGCCCGCCCACCGACGTCTACGCGCTGGGCCTGGTGCTGCTGGAGGCCCTCACCGGGAAGCGCGAGTACCCGGGTACCGCCGTGGAGTCGGCCACCGCCCGGCTCTACCGCCAGCCGAGCATTCCCGCCGGGCTGCCCGACGATCTGGACCAGCTGCTCTGGGCGATGACCGCGAGCGACCCGGCGTCGCGGCCCTCCGCCGCCGAGGTGGCCACCTGGCTGGCCCGCCGCCCGGCCGCCGCGCTCGTCGCGGACGCGGGTGGCTCGACGGCGCCGCGGTGGGGTCGGCGCAACCGGCACCACCGTCCCGGTGGGACCGGCCGCGGGCTCGGCGTCCCGCTGGCCGCGGCGGCGGTGCTGGTGCTCGCCGTGGTCATCGGCGCCTACGCGCTGCTCGTCGGCCCGGCCGGCCCGACCTCGGCCCGGGTTCCGGTGCCGGTCTCGGCCGTCGACGCCCCGGCCGCCACCTTCCGTCAGTAGCTCCGCACATCCCTCGTGGGAGGGTGGCCGGGTGCAGGGGAACGCGAGCGTGACGGTGCTCCGCAGTACCGCCGTATCGGGCAGTGCCGGAGTGGCCGGCAGCATCGCCGTGGCCGGCAGCGCCGGGGTGGCGGGGTCGGTGGCCACGGTCGGCAGCGCCGGGGTGGCCGGGAGCGTGGCCACGTCGGGCAGCGCCGGGGTGGCCGGGAGCGCGGCCACGGCCGGCAGCGTGGGGATCCTGGGTTGCCTGCTCACGCTGCTCTGCGCCGGGCTGGTCGGATGCATCGGCTGCGTGGCCTGTGCCGGCTGCCGGCGCTGCATCGGCTGTGTCGGATGCGTGGACTGCGTCGGATGTATCGGGTGCGTCGGCTGCGTCGGGCTGCGCGGGGCGGTCGGGCAGGTTCGCGAGGCGGCGTGAGCGGGCCCCCGGTCCGGCGTCACCGGAGCGCGGCGTGCAGCGCCGGCCCGTTGCGCTCCAGCCAGCTCCGGGCCCGGTCGGCGCGGGCGCTGGTCTCCGGGGTCCAGTAGGCGGCGAAGCCGGGTATGCCGTCCCGGGCGCCCTCGCGGACCAGCCGGTACATCCAGTCGTGGTGGCTGCGCACCGCGTCGACCACCCGGTCACGCTGCTCCGGTTCCACGCCGTAGGCATCCACCAGCACCCGGAACCGGTGCAGCTCGCGGTGTCGCCGCTCGTCCGGGGTGTCGGCGGGCAGCCGTAGCGGCGCCCACATCCGGGCCGCTCCGGCCACGTCCCACAACGGGTCACCGGGGGCGGCCAGATCGAAGTCGATCAGCGCCACGGCCTGGCCGTCGCGGAACACCACGTTGTCCAGGTTCGGGTCGTTGTGCGTGATGCCGCCCCGGTCGAACGGCGGGTTCGGCGAGTCCGGCCAGGTGTAGGGGTCGGGGTCGAAACCGGCCACGGCGTCGTGGAAGCGGCGCAGCAGCCGGCCCACGCTGTGCAGAGCCGCGTCGGTGAGACCCCAACCGGGCGCGGGCGCGGTGACCGCCTCGCCGCGGATGTAGCTGAGCACCTCGCGGCCCTCGTCGTCGACCCCCAGGACGCGCGGCGCGCCGTCGAAGCCGACCTGTTCCAGGTGCCGCAGCAGCGCGTGGGTGGCCGGGCTGGTCGGTCGCATCGGTCGCCGCACGGTGTCGCGCACGCGGTGCACCCGCCCGCGGTTGGCGGTGCCACCGAGCAACGGGATCTCGACCGAGGAGTGCGGGCCCGGCGGCCGAGCACTCACCGAACGGCCTCCAGCATCGCCGCGGCCAGAGTCGAGTGGGTGACCACGCTGTTCACCATGCCCCCGCGGACGGCCGCAAGGAGCGCGTTCACCTTGCCCAGGCCGTAGACGATGCCGATCACCTCGGGAATAGCCCGCATCTGCTCGGCGGTGATCCCGATCATGCGCTTGGACAGCGCGGCGATCACCGGCTCGCCGTGCGCGTCCACCAGGATCCCGGACACGTCGGCGCAGACGCCCCGGCGCAGCAGATCCGCGCGCTCCACCTCGCCGGTGGCGTCGTACAGAGTGGACTGTTCCGGGGCCCACGCCCCGACGCCGGCCACGGCCTTGGTGACCGACGGGATCTTGGCCAGCGCCTGGGCCACCTCGGGCTGGCGGCGCAGCGCCCTGGCGGTGGCCGCGTCCGGCACGGCCATCGGCGCGTAGAAGTAGTAGGCCGGCCCGCCGGAGACCCGGGCCACGTCACGCACCAGCTCGATCGAGCTGTCGTCCACACCGGCCAGGCTCAGCGCCCCGGTCAGCTGCACCACCGGCACCGTGGCCAGCTTCTTCACCGCGATCGCCATCGCGCTCACCGAGCGCGCCCAGGACAGTCCGAGCACGTCGTCGGGGGTGATGAGCTCGGTGAGCAGCTCGGCGGCGGCCGCGCCGAGGTGCTCCCGGATGGCGGCCGGGTGCTCGTCCGGGGTGTTGGTGACCACGCAGTGCTGGAGTCCGAGCGCATCCATCAACCGTCCGGAGAGCTCGATGTCGATCACGCCGGGGTGTCCGATCTCGATCCGGACCAACCCGCTGGCCCGGGCGTCGTCGAGCAGCCTGGCCACCTTGAACCGGCTCAGCCCGAACTCCTCGGCGATCTCCACTTTGGACCGTCCATCGAGGTAGTAACGGCGGGCCACCGACGCGGTCAGGACGAGATGGGCCGGCCCACGCACCCCGTCGTCGACCGCGACCATCGCTCGCTCCCGTCAACTATCGCTCGTTTGAGCATCGTAGTGCGCATTCTTGCAACAAGTATTGACGACGGGTGACCCGTGCCACAAGCTGTCGGACGATCAGACCGTGCTCGTTTGAGCACGGCTGCCGGTTCGCCAGGAGGACGCGATGAAGCGGTGGGGCAAGCGTGGGCTGGTGCTCACGCTGGGATTGATGCTGGCCAGCACCGGGTGTGCCGGTGCCGGTGGCGGTGGGGGCGCCGGCGGTGGCGACGCCAACAGCATCTCCGTGTTGATGGTCAACAACCCGCAGATGGAAGACCTGCAGAAGCTCACGGCGGAGAACTTCACGAAGCAGACCGGCATCACGGTCAACTACACCGTGCTCCCCGAGAACGACGTCCGCGACAAGATCAGCCAGGAGTTCTCCAGCCAGGCCGGCCAGTACGACGTGGCCACCGTGTCCAACTTCGAGATCCCGATCTACGCCAAGAGCCAGTGGATCGCGCCGATGGACGACTTCATCAAGGCCGACGCGGCCTTCGACCAGAACGACATCCTGGCCCCGATGGCCACCTCGCTGAGCGCCGATGACGGCAAGATCTACGGCCAGCCGTTCTACGGCGAGTCCTCGTTCCTGATGTACCGCAAGGACGTGTTCGAGCAGGCCGGGCTGACCATGCCGGAGAAGCCGACCTGGCAGCAGGTGGCCGACCTGGCCGCCCAGGTCGACGGCAAGCAGCCGGGCATGAAGGGCATCTGCCTGCGCGGCCAGCCGGGCTGGGGCCAGGTCTTCGCCCCGCTGACCACGGTGGTCAACACGTTCGGTGGCACCTGGTTCAACGCCGACTGGACCCCGGGCGTGAACGCGCCCGAGTTCAAGGAGGCCACCCAGTTCTACGTCGACCTGGTGCGGGCCCACGGTGAGAACGGCGCCCCGCAGGCCGGCTTCACCGAGTGCCTGAACAACATGACCCAGGGCAGCACCGCGATGTGGTACGACGCCACCTCGGCCGCCGGTTCGCTGGAGGCCAGCGACTCCCCGGTCAAGGGCAAGATCGGCTACGTGGCCGCGCCGGTGGTCAAGACCCAGAGCTCCGGCTGGCTGTACGCCTGGGCGTGGGGCATCCAGCAGGCCAGCCAGAAGAAGGACGCGGCCTGGAAGTTCGTCTCCTGGGCCTCGGGCAAGGACTACGAGAAGCTGGTCGGCCAGCAGCTCGGCTGGTCGCGGGTTCCGGCCGGCAAGCGGGCCTCGACCTACGAGATCCCGGAGTACACCGCCGAGGCCGGCGCCTTCGCCGCGCAGACCCAGGCGGCCATCGAGGCCGCCGACCCGAAGAACCCGGGCGTGCAGCCGCGGCCGGCGCAAGGCATCCAGTTCGTGGGCATCCCCGAGTTCCCCGACCTCGGCACCCAGGTCTCGCAGGACATCAGTGCGGCGATCGCGGGTCAGATCACGGTGGACGAAGCCCTGAACAAGGGGCAACAGGCCGCGGAGGCGGTCACGGCGAAGTACAAGAAGTAAGTCGGTCGGGGAGGGAGTGCCGTTGTGAGCACTGCTGTCGACAGTCGGTCGGGCGCGGGGTCGGGAACCCCCGCGCCGACCGGGGGCGGGGGCGGCGCCCTGCGTCGCACCGGGGACTGGGCCCGCCGGGCCCCGCTCCTGCCCGCCCTGATCTTCATGATCATCGTGACCCAGCTGCCGTTCATCGGCACGCTGATCATCTCGTTCATGAACTGGAACGCCTACTACCCGGACGACATCGGGTTCGCCGGGCTGGACAACTACATCGCCGTGTTGACCAACCCGAACACCCGGTCCGCGATCTGGACCACCGTCCTGCTCACCGCGGCCGTGGTCCTGATCAGCCTGGTGTTGGGCACGGTCATCGCGCTGCTGCTGGACCGGGCGTTCCTCGGGCGCGGCATCGTCCGCACCATGATGATCACGCCGTTCCTCATCGTGCCGGTGGCGGCGGCGCTGCTCTGGAAGCACGCGCTGTACAACCCGAGCTACGGCCTGTTCAACGGCCTGCTGCGGGGGATCTTCGGGGAGAGCGCCCCACAGCCGGACTGGATCTCGGAGCTACCGCTGACGTCGGTGATCGCCGCGCTGGTCTGGCAGTGGACGCCGTTCATGATGCTGATCATTCTGGCCGGGCTGCAGGGCCGGCCGCTGGACGTCATCGAGGCGGCCCGGATCGACGGCTGCACCTCGTGGCAGATCTTCCGCTACATGACCTTCCCGCACCTGCGCCAGTACCTGGAGCTGGGCGGTCTGCTCGGATCGATCTACATCGTGCAGAACTTCGACGCGGTCTTCACGATCACGTCGGGCGGTCTGGGCACGGCGAACCTGCCGTTCATCATCTACCAGATCTTCTACAACGCGAAGGAGTACGGCCAGGCCTCGGCCGCCGGCGTGATCGTGGTCATCGGCACCATCGCGCTCGCCACGTTCGCCCTGCGCACCGTGTCGTCCCTGTTCAAGGAGGAGGCGCGATGACCGCGACCGTGGACACCACGAAGGGCACGGCGGCCGAGGTCGCCGAGAACCACCCCCCGAAGACCAACACCGCCGGGGTGCTGCTGTCCGTCCTGGCCTGGGTGATCGGCATCATCTTCGTCTTCCCGGTGCTCTGGATGCTGCTGACCTCGCTGCACAGCGAGACCGACGCGGCGACCAACCCGCCGTCGTTCTTCGCCCCGCTGACGTTCGCCGGTTACGCGAACTTCTTCGGGGCGGGCAGCGGGGCCAGCCCCTGGCCGCCGCTGATCAACTCGGCGACGGCGAGCATCGTCTCGACGATCTTCGTGATCATCCTGGCCATCCCGGCGGCCTACGCGCTGTCCATCCGGCCGGTGCGCAAGTGGACCGACGTGATGTTCTTCTTCCTGTCCACCAAGATGCTGCCGGTGGTCGCGGGTCTGCTGCCGATCTACCTGATCACGCAGAACCTGGGGATGCTGGACAACGTCTACACCCTGGTCATCCTCTACACCTCGATGAACCTGCCGATCGCGGTGTGGATGATGCGCTCGTTCCTGGCCGAGGTGCCGGTCGAGGTGCTGGAGGCCGCGGCCATGGACGGCTGCGGGCTGCTGCGGCAGCTGCGGCAGATCGTCATCCCGATGATCCTGCCGGGCATCGCGGCCACCTCGCTGATCTGCTTCATCTTCAGCTGGAACGAGCTGCTGTTCGCCCGGGTGCTCACCGCGACCGTCGCCCAGACGGCGCCGGTGTTCCTCACCGGGTTCGTCACCAGCCAGGGCCTGTTCCTGGCCAAGGTGTGCGCGGCGGCGTTGGCGGTGTCGATCCCGGTGCTGGTGGCCGGGTTCGCCGCGCAGGACAAGCTGGTTCAGGGCTTGTCGCTCGGGGCGATCAAGTAGTAGAGCTGTACGCATGAGAGCTGCGGTCATCGACCACGACAAGGTGACCGTGGAGACCGTGCCGGATCCGCAGCCGGCGGCGCGCGAGGTCGTCCTCGCCGTCGCCGGCTGCGGCATCTGCGGCACCGACCTGCACATCGCCGACGGCCAGTTCGCGCCCACCCTGCCGGTGGTGCCCGGGCACGAGTTCGCGGGCGAGGTGGTGGCGGTCGGCGCGGACGTCTCCGAGGTGCGGGTGGGCGACCAGGTCGCGGTGGACCCGTCGCTGTACTGCCACGAGTGCTACTTCTGCCGGCGCGGCCGGGGCAACCAGTGCGAGCGCTGGGGCGGCATCGGGGTGACCGTGACCGGGGCGGCCGCGCAGTACGCGCTGGCCCCGGCGGCCAACTGCGTGCGGCTGCCCGAGGGCGTGTCGCCGGCCGACGCGGCGCTGATCGAGCCGCTGTCCTGCGCGGTGCACGGCTTCGACGTGCTGGCGCCGGCGCTCGGCGACCACTTCCTGATCTATGGCGCCGGCACCATGGGCCTGATGATGATGGAGCTGGCCAAGCGGGCCGGCGCGGCCACCGTGAGCATGGTCGACGTCAACCCGTCCCGGCTGGAGAGCGCCCGGGAGCTGGGCTGCACCGCCGCCGTGACCAGCGCCGACGAGCTGGAACGTCCGCACGGCTGGGACAACGTGATCGACTGCACCGGGGTGCTCGCGGCCATCGAGGACGGCCTGCCCCGGGTCGTCTCCGGCGGCACCTTCCAGCAGTTCGGGGTGGCCGACGAGAAGGCCGTGGCGCGCTACTCGCCGTTCGACGTCTACCGAAGGGAGATCCGCATCGTGGGATCCATGGCCGTTCTGCGCAGCTTCGAGCGAGCGGCAGAACTGTTCGCCGAGGGCGTGCTCGCGCCGGACGTGATGATCAGTGACCGGTTGCCGCTCGAGCAGTATCCGGCGGCGCTGGAGCAGTTCCGGGCCGGTATCGGACGCAAGATCCAGGTCGTGCCCTGATGCGGGCCGCGGTGCTGGTCCCGGCGGCAAGCGGGCAGACCGGCCGGATCGAGCTCGAGGAGCGGGCGGCGCCCGAGCCCGGGCCGGGCGAGGTGCTGGTCGACGTGCGCGCGGTCGGGGTGTGCGGCTCCGACGTGCACTACTACGAGCACGGCCGGATCGGCGATTTCGTGGTCGAGGAGCCGATGGTGCTCGGGCACGAGTCGGCCGGGGTGATCTCCGCGGTCGGGCCGGGAGTGACCGGGCTCGCGGTCGGGGAGCGGGTGTCGGTGGAGCCCGGGGTGCCGGACCGCTCCTGCCCGCAGTGCCTGGCCGGGCGCTACAACCTGTGCCCGCAGATGCGGTTCTTCGCCACCCCGCCGATCGACGGGGCGTTCGCCGAGCAGGTGGTGGTGCACCAGGCCTTCGCGCACCCGGTGCCGGACTCGATGAGCGACGACGCGGCCGCGCTGCTGGAGCCGCTGTCGGTGGGCGTCTGGGCCTGCCGCAAGGGTGGGGTCGGGCCCGGCTCCCGGGTGCTGGTGACCGGGGCCGGCCCGATCGGGCTGGTCGCCGTGCAGACGGCGCTGGCCTTCGGGGCCACCTCGGTGGCCGTCTCGGACGTGAACCCGGCCCGCCTGGAGATGGCCGGCGCGCTCGGCGCCACCGAGCTGGTGGACGCCCGCTCGTCGTCGGTCACCGACATCGCGCCGCCGAGCATCCTGCTGGAGTGTTCCGGCTTCCCGCCGGCCATCACCGAGGGCATCCGCGCGCTGGATCGGGCCGGGCGGGCGGTGCTGGTCGGCATGGGTGGTGACGAGATTCCGCTACCGCTGTCGGTCGTGCAGGGCCGGGAGTTGGAGGTGACCGGCACCTTCCGCTACGCCAACACATGGCCGACCGCGATCGCGCTGGTCGCCGCCGGACGGATCGACCTGGACCGGCTGGTCACAGGCCACTACGGGCTGGCCGACGCCGAGGCCTCGCTCACCGTGGGGCGCAGCGATCCGTTCTCGGTGAAGGTGATCGTGCACCCCGACCGCTGACGCTTGTGAGTGGCGAGCCGTGCTAGAACACGGCTTGCCACTCACGAGCGGCGTCAGCCGCGCACGGCCGGCGTCAGCCGCGCACGGTCTCGACCTCGATCTCGATGTGGATCTCCTTCGACACCAGCAGGCCGCCGGCCTCCAGCGCCATGTTCCAGGTGATCCCGAAGTCCTCGCGGTCGATCGTGGTCCGCGCGGAGAAGATCGCGCGCTCGCCGCCCCACGGGTCCCGCGCGCTGCCCTCGTAGCGCACCTGCAACGGCACGCTGCGGGTCACGCCGTGGATGGTCAGGTCGCCGTGCACGGTGCCGCCGGTGCCGCTCCACTCCACGCGGGTGCTGGTGAACCGGGCCTGCGGGAAGGCGGCGACGTCGAACAGCTCGGCCGAGCGCAGGTGCTCGTCGCGGGTGGCGTTGCCGGACTCGACGGTGGCCATGCCGATCACGACCTCGACCGAGGAGTCGGCCGGGTCCGCGGCGAAGCGCAGGGCGCCGGTCACGTCGGTGAACCGGCCGCGCACCTTCGTGATCATGAAGTGCCGGCCGACGAAGGCGACCTCGGCGTGGCCGGGATCGATGGTCCAGGTACCGGCCGCGGGCAGGGTGACGCCGTCGTGGGTGCGGGTGGCGGGGGTGGTGCTGGTGGTCATCTCGGGTCCTCGTCCTCGGAAATGCGTGCGCACGCACATAAGAGCACGAGGGCCACCCTGCGGTCAAGGTGCGTGCGCCCGCACATAACTGTTAGCCTCGTCGCATGGCGCGCGCCGAGCCGGAACCTGCCCAGCCGGAACCTGCCCCGACGGACCGGGTGTCGGCGTGGGCCGCCCTGCTCCGGGTGCACGCCGCGCTCGTCCCGGAGCTGGAGCGCGAGCTGGCCGCGAGGCACCGCCTGCCGCTGTCCTGGTACGACGTACTGCTCGAGCTCAACGCGGCCCCGCACCGGCGGCTGCGCATGAGCGAGCTGGGGTCGCGGGTGGTGCTCAGTCGGGAGCGGGTGAGCCGGGTGGTCGACGAGCTGGTCCGGGCCGGGCTGGTGGCGCGCGAGCGCAACCCGGAGGACAAGCGCTCGGTGTTCGCGGTGCTCACCCCGGCCGGCCGGGACCGGCTGCGCGCCGCCGCCCCGGACTACCTGGCCGGCATCGAACGGCACTTCACGTCGCACCTCTCCGCGGACGAGGCGCGCACGATCACCGCGGCGCTGCACCGAGTGCTCCTCGCCGCCGACAGCCGCACCCACGCCGCCCAGCCCGCGCACCGAGGTGGACGCCGTTCGGAGCCATAGCGCAGTTCTGGGCGCCCGAAAACTGCGGTGTGGCTCCGAAATGCCGCGGTGGGCGGGGGGTCAGTGGGTGGTGGTGTGGAGGTAGGTGCGGAGGCGGGGGAAGGCGGTGCCGTCGGTGTCGGTCTCGACGTCGGCGGCGATGTCGGCGATGGTCGTCGCGGCCAGTGCGGCGCGCCAGGCCGCCTCGGCCGCGGCCATCGCCCTGGCCACCGCGCACGGTCGACCGCAGTCCTGGGGACGGGCGGCGAGCGGGCCGCGCTGGCGGATCTCGGTGCAGCGGAACGCCGGCTCGTCGCCGTCCACGGCCAGCACCACGTCCAGCACGCTGAGCTCGGTCGGGGCCGAGGTCAGCTGGTAGCCGCCGACGGCGCCCTGCGTCGACCGCACGATCCCGCTGCGCGACAGCGCCTGCAGCACCTTGGCCAGGTAGCTGGGGGACACCCCGTGCAGCGTGGCCAGCTGGGTGGCCGGGACCGGCTCGCTGGCCTGACCGAGCACGACGCAGCAGTGCAGGGCCCACTCGACGCCGCTCGACATCCGCACCTGGGGAAGGCTACCGGATAACGGATAGACGATGTCCGAGTTCAGGGGTAGGTTCAACACGGACAAGATTTATCCGAGAAGGAGGCAGAGTCATGCGCATCGCCATCGCCGGCGCCACCGGACTCGTCGGGCGCGAGCTGGGCAGCCTGGCCCGCAAGGCCGGGCACGAGGTCGTCGAGCTGTCGCGGGCCACCGGAGTTGACCTCGTCGACGGGGCCGATAGGCAGATCGACGCCGTGCTGACCGGTGTCGACGCCGTCGTCGACGTCACGAACTCGCCGACCGTCGAGCAGGACACGGCCACCGCGTTCTTCTCCACGGTCGGGCAGCGGCTGGGCGCGGCGGCGAGCCGGACCGGGGTCCGCCGCACCGTGCTGCTGTCGATCATCGGCGTGGACCGCACCCCCGAGGACGGCTACTTCGTGGCCAAGCTGGCCCACGAGCGGGCCACCGAGCGGCACGCGCCGGGTGCGGTGGTGCTGCGGGCCGCGCAGTTCCACGAGTTCGCCGAGCAGTCGTTGGGCTGGGCCCGCCACGGCGACGTGGCCGCCATCCCGGACATGCCGGTGCAGCCGGTCGCGCTCGCCGAGGTGGCCCGGATGCTGCTGGAACTGGCCGCCGAGCCGGTCGGGGCATCCCGCGTGGAGCTGGCCGGACCGCGCCCCGAGCGGCTGGTCGACATGGTCACCCGGCTGGTCGCGGCCCGCGGGGAACAGGTGCGCATCGAGCCGGCACCGGTCAGCGCGGCGATGCGGGCCGGGGCGCTGCTACCCGGCCCGGACGCCGTGCTCGCCGGTCCGGACTTCGCCGACTGGCTGGCCGCGCGCACGGCCTGACCGGTCCGCCGTCGCGGTCCTGACCCGGAGGTCAGGCTCCGCGCAGCCGCACCGACAGGCAGGTCACGCAGCCCTCGAGCTTCTCGAACTCGCTGATGTCCACCAGCACCGGCCGGTGGCCCAGCTCGGTGAACCGCTCGGCGGTCCGGGGCGCCCCGGCCGCCATCAGCAACTGCTCGGCCCCGTCCCGGTCCGGCCCGAGCAGCACCACGTGCGCCCCGGCCTCCTCGGGCACCGCGAGGAAGTCCGCGAACGCGCTCTCGTCGTCCACCAGCGGCGGGTAGCCGATCACGCGGCCGTCCGGCAGTGCGGTGACGGCGCTCTTCAGATGCAGCACCTTGGTCACCGGCACCGGCACCACGTTCGCGCCGAGCGGGCCGAGCAGGTCGGCCAGCTGCTCGGCCGCCGCCGCGTTGGTGCGCTCGGTCGATCCGACGTAGACGGTGGATCCGACCTTCAGGACATCGCCGCCATCCAGCGTGGCCGCATCGGTGAGGTGTAGCGCTCGGTAGCCGGCGGCGACCACCGCCGCCTCGGCCTCGGCCGTCTCGGCCCGGCGCCGCGGCGCGCCGGAGCGGGCGATCACCGCGACGTCGGCGTAGACGACCATCGTGTCCTCGACGAACACCGCGTCCGGGCAGTCGTCCGCCGGTGGTACCTCGATCGTCTCCCAGCCGGCCGCGTGCAGTACCGCGACGTAGCCGTCCCACTGCCGTCGGGCCAGTGCGACGTCGACCGGCTGCCGCCGCAGGTGGGTCACCAGGCCTTCGGCCAGCCGTGGGCCGGGCCGACGGACGAGCGCACGACGTCGATCGGGTGCCATCCCGGCACCGTAGCTGGACGACCGGATCCCGTGGTCAGCCCGCCCGTGCCGACGTCCGGGCCTGCGGTCCGGCACCCGTCGGGCCGGCGCGCAGCTGGTCGACCACCCTGGAGAAGCCGTCGCCGCCGTGCCCGGCGTCGACCGCCCGGCGGACGAGGTCCCGCATCAGCTCGGGCAGCCGCGGGTCGAGATCCGTCTCGGCGCTGGTGTCGACGATGTGCTGCAGCGCCGCCAGCTCCATGGCCAGTGTGTCCTCGTCGCCGGCGTGCTCCCCGGTGTCCGCGCCCGCGGCCAGCCCGGGCAGCGACTGCCCGAGCACCTCGACGATCTGCTGCGCGTAGGGCAGGAAGGTCGTGGCCGGGACGCCCTGCGCGGTCACCATCGCCGCGGCGTGCAGGAACGACGTCATGCCGGCGAAGAAGACCTCCAGCATGGCCACATCGTGCAGCGCCGCCGCGCCGGGGTCCGCGCCGACGTGGTCGCTGCGCCCGGCCAGCGGACGCAGCCGGTCGGCGACGCGCTCGAACAGCGCGCGGTCCCCCGCGTACAGGATGAGCGCGTCGGGGTCACCGATCAGCGGCGTCGGCACCATGATCGCCCCGTTGAGGTAGTCGATCCCGCGCCGCGTGGCCCACGCCGCGCTGCGTCGCCCGTCCTCCGGGGTCGACGAGGACAGGTTGACCACCACCTTGCCCGCCCAGGCCGGCGCGGCCACCCCACCCAGCACGGCACGCGCCGCATCGTGGTCGCGCAGGCACAGCACCAGCAGGTCAGCGGCGGCGACCGCCTCGTCGGGCTCGGTGACGGGGACGGCGCCGTCGGCCGCCAGCAGCTGCGCCCGGCCGGGGCTGCGGTTCCACACGACCGTGGACACGCCGGCACGTAACAGGGCCCGGGCCAGGGCGGAACCCATCGGGCCGAGTCCGAGCACGGCGACGGACCCGGCGCTCACCAGCTTCTTCGTCATACCGCCCAGACTTCGTCGCGCCGTCCCGTTCGGCAAGTACCTACTTCTTGGTCAGGTACCCACCAACGGGTAAGTGTCCGTCGCGCACCGAGCGCGATCGGGCGACCCGGCGCGCGGGTGTCGCCGGCGCCACGTGGTGTACTCGCGGCGTCGCCAGCGGGGACGAGCGCGCCGGACCGGGACGTCCGGCCGGGAGCGGAGCGGACGTTCATGGCGGAGCTGACCACGGCCATCTTCGATCTCGGCGGCGTGGTGCTGCGCTGGGATCCGCGGGCCGCCTACGCCGACGTGGCCGGTCCCGACGACATCGAGCGGTTCATGACCGAGGTCGCCTGGCCGGAGTGGAACCGGAGCCTGGACGGCGGCCGGCCGCTCGCGGAGGCCGAGGCGGAGCTGGCCCGGCGGTTTCCCCGCTGGGCCCACCTGGCTTCGGCCTACCGGGAGAACAACCACCGGGCGATCTCGGGGGAGGTCGAGGGCACCGCGGCCGTGCTCGCGGAGCTGCGGTCGGCGGGCGTGCGGCTGCTCGCGCTGACCAACTGGTCGGCCGAGACGTTCGCGCCCACGCGGGCCCGGTTCCCGCTGCTCGAGGTCTTCGAGGGCATCGTGGTGTCCGGTGTGGAGCGGGTGCTGAAGCCGGATCCGGCCATCTTCCGGCTGCTCTGCGAGCGCTACGCGGTGACCCCGGCCCAGGCCGTGTTCATCGACGACCTGGTGGCCAACGTGGACAGCGCCCGCCGGTTCGGGCTGCACGGCGTGCTCTTCCGCGACGCCGCCCGGTTGCGCGCCGAGCTGGCCGAGCTGGGCCTGCTCTGATCGCCCGACCCGACCCGGCCGCGTCGAGCGGTCAGAGCGCATCCAGCGCGTTCTGGATCCTCTTGATCGACACCGGGTGGCGGGTGCGCATCGGGTGGGCGTACAGGCTGATCCGCAGCTCCTCGATCATCCAGCGGATCTCGGCCAACTCGGGCGACGGCTCGACCCCGGGCGGCAGCTCGGCCAGGCGCTCGGCGTACTCGTCGGCCACCTCGCGCACCTGGGCGGTCCAGGCCGCGTCCCGGGCCGGGTCGACCCGCAGCTTCTCGATCCGCCGCTGCATCGCCTCCAGGTAGCGCGCGAGGTCGCCGAGCCGGGCGGCGCCGGCCGCGGTGGCGAAGCCCGGCCCGACCAACGCGTTCAGCTGCGCGGTCAGATCGGCGACGCCGGCCCGCAGGGTGGGGGCGGTCAGCTCGGCCAGCTGGGCCTGCACCCGGTGCCAACCCTCCAGCACCGCGCGCACCGCCTGCAGCACCTGCACCGTCGTCGGGGCCAGTTGGGCGTCGAACAGGGTGCGCAGCCGGGCGTAGCCGCGCTCGTCCCAGGTCACGCCACCGGCCGCGGTGATCAGGGCGTCGGCCGCGGCGCTGACGCAGTCCTCCAGCAGTGCAGCCACCGAGCCGTGCGGGTTGCGGGCCAGCGCGAGCTTGGCCGCGTTGTCCAGGTCGCGCTGCACCTGCCGAGCCGGCGACGGGGTGTCCAGCAGCAGCAACCGGCGCAGGCCGCGCCACATCGCCGGATCGCGCTCGGCCGCGGTCGGGGCGACCCGCACGTCCACCGAGGTGCCCCGGTCGACCAGCCCGGGGTAGCCGGTGACCACGTGCGCGCCCCGGTGGATGCGGTGCTCGCGGGGCAGCGTGCCGATGCTCCAGGTGACCAGCCCGGTGCGTTCGAGGTCCTCGCCGGCGGCGGCCAGTTCGGCGCGCACCCGCGGCGCCAGCTCCCGGCGCAGCGTCTCCAGGTCCGAGCCGGTGGCCAGCGGGTGGCCGGCCTCGTCGACCACCCGGAAGGTCACCGTGAGGTGCTCGGGCAGCCGGTCCAGCTCCCACGCCTCTCGCGGGATGCGCACGCCGCGCATCCGGGCCAGCTCCCGCTCCAGCCCGTCCAGCAGCGGCTCGGCCGTGTTCGCGTCGGGGGCCCGCAGCCGGGCGAGCACCGCGCGGGCGTGGTCGGGCGCCGGCGAGAAGTGCCGGCGCAGCGGTTTGGGCAGGGTCTTGATCAGGGCGGTGACCAGCTCCTCGCGCAGGCCCGGCACCTGCCAGGTGAACGGCGTCGGGTCGACCTGGTGCAGCGCGGCCACCGGCACGTCCACCGTGACCCCGTCGGAGCGGGTGCCCGGTTCGAAGGCGTACGACAGCGGCAGCGTGAGCCCGCCGGCGGCGACGTGGTCGGGGTACGCGGTGCGGTCCACCCCGGCGGCCTGCGCGGTGCGCAGCATGTCCTCGGTGAAGTCGAGCAGGTCCGGGTCGTGCCGGCCGGCCCGCTTCCACCAGCCGTCGAAGTGCCGCCCGGACACCACCTCGGCGGGGATGCGCTCGTCGTAGAAGGCGACCAGGGTCTCGGCGTCGACGACCAGGTCCCGGCGCCGGGCGCGGTGCTCCAGCTCCTCGACGTCCTCCAGCAGCTCCCGGTTGGCGTGGAAGAACCGGTGCCGGGTGTCCCAGTCGCCCTCGACCAGCGCGTGCCGGATGAACTCGTCGCGGGCCAGCTCGGGATCGATCCGTCCGAAGTCGACCGTGCGCGCGGCGACGATCGGAATGCCGTGCAGGGTCACCCGCTCGGTCGCCACCGTGGCCGCCCGCTTGCGTGACCAGTGCGGCTCCGCATAGGACCGGCGTACGAGATGTCCGGCCAGCGGTTCGATCCACTCCGGACTGATCCGGGCCACGGTGCGGGCGAACAGCCGGGAGGTCTCGACGAGCTCGGCGGCCATCACCCAGCGCGGCGGCTTCCGGGCCAGCGGCGAGCCGGGAAAGATCATGAACTTGGCGCCGCGGGCCCCCAGGTACTCGCGCCCGGCACCGCGCTGGGCGGCGCCGTTGCCGCGCGGCCCGGCGGTCCCGGCCTCGGCCTCCAGCAGCCCGATCTGGCTGAGCAGGCCGGAGAGCACGGCGACGTGGATGCGGTCCGGGTCGGCGTCGGTGTCGTTCGGGGTGAGCCCCGCGCTGCGCGCCGCCGAGCGGAGCTGGGAGTGCAGGTCCTGCCACTCGCGGATGCGCAGGTAGTGCAGGAACTCCTCGCGCAGCAGCCGGCGGAAGCGGTTGCCCGACAGGGCCTCCCGCTGCTCGTGCACGTAGCGCCACAGGTTGAGCAGCGCCAGGAAGTCGGAGCCGGCGGCGTCCAGGGTGCGCCCGTCCGCGGTGAACTCGCCGGCGAACCGGGCGTGCCGGGCGTCGGCGGCCTGGCGCTGCTCGGTCGGGCGTTCCCGCGGGTCCTGCACCGACAGCGCGGCGGTGATCACCAGCACCTCGCGCAGGCAGCCGGTCCGGTGCGCCTGCACCAGCATCCGGCCCAGCCGCGGGTCGACCGGCAGCGCGGCCAGCGCCCGCCCCACCTCGGTCAGCTGCCGCCCGTCGTGCAGCGCGCCGAGCTCCTGCAGCAGGGCCAGCCCGTCCTGCACGGAGCGGCTGTCCGGCGGTTCGACGAACGGGAACGCGGCCAGGTCGCCGAGCTCCAGCGAGATCATCTGCAGGATCACCGAGGCCAGGTTGGTCCGCAGGATCTCCGGCTCGGTGAACTCCGGCCGGGCGTCGAAGTCGTCCTCGGTGTAGAGCCGGATGCAGATGCCGTCGGCGACCCGGCCGCAGCGCCCGGCCCGCTGGTTCGCGCTGGCCTGCGAGATCTTCTCGATGGGCAGCCGCTGCACCTTGAGCCGGCGCGAGTAGCGGGAGATCCGCGCCGTGCCCGGGTCGACGACGTAGCGGATGCCGGGCACGGTGAGCGACGTCTCGGCGACGTTGGTGGCCAGCACCACCCGCCGGCCCGGGTGTGCGGTGAACACCCGGTGCTGCTCCGCGGTCGAGAGCCGGGAGTAGAGCGGCAGGATCTCGGTGTTGCGCAGCTCGAGGCGGCCCAGCGCGTCGGCGGTGTCCCGGATCTCCCGCTCGCCGGGCAGGAAGACCAGGATGTCGCCGTCGCCCTCGGCCTGCAGCTCGCGCACCGCGTCGCCGATGGCGTCGAGCTGGTCGCGGTCCGGATCATGGTCGGGGTCGTCCGGGTCGACGATCGGGTGGTACCGGACCTCGACCGGGTAGCTGCGCCCGGACACCTCGACGATCGGGACCTCGGAGCCGGTGGCCTTCGCGAAGTGCTCGGCGAACCGCTCCGGATCGATCGTCGCCGACGTGATGATCACTTTGAGGTCGGGCCGGCGGGGCAGCAGCTGGGTCAGGTAGCCGAGGATGAAGTCGATGTTGAGGCTGCGCTCGTGGGCCTCGTCGATGATCAGCGTGTCGTACTGCCGGAGCATCCGGTCGCCGCTCAGCTCGGCCAGCAGGATGCCGTCAGTCATGAGCTTGACCAGCGTGTTCTCCCCGACGTGGTCGGTGAAGCGGACCTTCCAGCCGATCGCCCCGCCGAGCTCGGTGCCCAGCTCCTCGGCGATCCGGGCGGCCACCGTGCGCGCGGCCAGCCGGCGCGGCTGGGTGTGCCCGATCATGCCGCGGACGCCCCGGCCGAGCTCCAGGCAGATCTTGGGCAGCTGGGTCGTCTTCCCGGAGCCGGTCTCCCCGGCGACGATCACCACCTGGTGGTCGCGGATCGCGGCGGCGATGTCGGCGCGCCGGGCGCTGATCGGCAGCTGCTCGGGGTAGCGGATCGCCGGCACCGCAGCCGCGCGGGCGGCGACGGCCTGCTCGGCGGCGTCGATCGCCTCGGCGATGCCGGCCACCGCCCTGGTGCGGGCGGCGTCGTTGCGGGTGCGGGATGCGGTGTGCAGCCGGCGGGACAGCCGGTGCGCGTCGCGCAGCGGGAGGCCGGGCAGGCGGGCGGTGAGCGCGTCGACCTCGGGCGCCGACCCCGGGGAGAGGACGGTCGCGTCGGCGTCCTCGGGGAGCCGGCCGGTGGCCGGGGCCACCGGGTCGGCCTGTGGGCCGCCAGCCGTCGTGACCGGGGCGGCCTGGGGGCCGGCCGCGGAACGGCGCCGGCGCCGGGGGCGGCGGGCCCGCGGGGAACGGGCCGCGGGCTGCTCGCCCGGCGCCGATGCTGCAGGTGATGACATCGTGGTGTCCAGTGTCGCTCAACGGTGCGCAGGAGGTGGCGGCAGGCCACCGCGCACACGGTAGGTCGACCGCGCACTCCTCAGGTCGGGTGCGCGGTCAGCCGGCGGGACGCGCGGTGCGGTCAGGCGGTGCGCAGCGTCGGGGTGATCTCCTCGGCCACCGGGTCGTCGGCCGCCGGGTACTCGACCAGCGCCAGCACCCGGTTGGCCAGGAAGCGCGCGGTGCGCACCGTGCTCCCGCCCCGGGTGACCTCGCTGACCTCGACGACCCCGCGCGAGTGCGTGATCCCGACCTTGCGGCCGGCGCGGGTGGCCACGATCTCGTACGTCTTCGTGGTCCCGCTCCCGGCGTCGATGACGATCTCTACCCGGTCACCCTTCATGGCTACCGCCGTCCTCTCTGCGCAGCTCAACTGTAGGCCCGTTGCCGGTCAAGGGGCGGCGCCGTCGGGGAACGGCGCCGCCCATCGCAGCCGCGCCTCGCGGCGGCGGGAAACGCCGGGCGCGGCAGGCTGGGTGGGTGGGTAGCGGAAGTAGGCGTCCGAACCGGGGACAGGTCGCCTCGCGGCGCGTGGCACTCCGCGGCTCCAGCCGGGCGGTATTCCGCGGAGGCTTTTCTTCTGTGAGACCCGGGGACACATGTCGCCCGGCTCGGACAGTCTCTACAACGGCCCGACCCGGCACTTCATTCCCGGGCAACGGCGGGCTCGGCGAGCAGTGGAACGTGACGTCCGAGCCCGGTCAGCGGCCGATCGGCACGATGCATTCCCACGGCTCAGCCCGGACCCGAGCGGGTGCTCCCCGGCGGCCTGACGATCAAGCCTGGTTCGTCGGCGACGGGTCTAACGCTTGCCGCTCTTGGCGTACGGGATGATCTGGCCGACGTTGCTGCGGTCGATGAACGCCTGGCCGGTCAACACGGGCTGGCCGGCACCGATGACGTTGCCGTTGCGCACATAGAGCGCCGCTGCCTGCACCGCGAGGAATCCCTGCAGGTAGGGCTGCTGGTCGACGGCCCACTCCACTTCGCCGGACTCGAGCGCGGCGATGAGCTTGCTGTTCGTGTCGAAAGTGGCTACCGCAGCCCTGCTGCCGGTGGCCTTCACCGCATCCGCCGCAGTGAGCGCGAACGGCGCACCCAGGGTGAGCACGTGGCTGATGCCCGGATCCTCGCGCAGCTTCGCCTCCAGCGTGGAGCGGACCGACCCGAGATCCGTCCCGGTCACGTAGATCTTCTCCACCTGGGGGAAGGTTTCCTGCGTGCCGTTGCAGCGGGCCTCCAGTTGCGACTGCCCCTGTGCCTGGATGACGCACAAGACCTTGGTCGCGCCCTCCTGGGTGAGCCGGTCGCCGGCCGCCCGCCCGGCGGCCGTCTCGTCCTGGCCGAAGAACATCATGGCGCCCCAGTCACGGTAGGACTCCAGACCGGCGTTGAAGCCGACGACCGGAACGCGCGCATCGATCGCCTTCTTGACCGCGGGGGTCAGCACCGCCGCGTTCGGGACGCTGACCACCAGGGCGTCGGCCCGGCCCTGCACGGCCTCGTCGACCAGTACGGCCTGCCGGGCGGCGTCCCCGTCACTGGTGTAGACGAGGTTCACGTTGCCCTGCGTCGCAGCATCGTTCGCGCCCAGCCGGATGATGTCCCAGAAGGTGTCGCCCGGCTGCGCGTGGGTGACCATGGCCACCGTGACCCGCGGCTCGGTGCCGCTGGGTGCCTGCGGTACGCCTTCTGGCGCCTGCGGTGACACTCCGGTGGCACCGCATCCGCTGACCAGCAGGGCCAGACCGGCCAGCACCGCCACCGTGACCCGCCGCTGTGCTGAGGAGAACATCGATGTCCTTCCGGTGTGACGTGCATCCGTCTTGATCGCTTACGTTGTGATCGTTGACGGCCGCCGTGCCGGCCGGCTGTCGCCCACTCACGGCGATCATCCAAGGCAAATGTTCAGTTGTCCATCGGCTGATCGTAAGCATTCCGCTGGCCGGTCGGCCTGATTTATCCGGCCTTCCGGCGCTTGATCGGCCGAGCCTGCGCGCTTACTGTCGGACCGGACGAGCTGACGATATCGTGCGCCGCCCTCGACGAAGGAGTCTGAATGCAGAAGAAGGCACCCTCGGTCGCGGAGGAGGAGAAGAAGGCGGCGAGCGGGACGGCGGTGGCCGACAAACCGGCGGTCGGGGACGAGCCGGCGGGCGCCAAGCTGCCGCTGGTGTACCCGGACATGGTCATCCCGTTCTCATTGTTGATCCTCTGCTTCATCGCCTGGGGTGTCGCGCAGGACCTGACCGCCCCGATGGTCGCGGCGTTCAAGGGGATCTTCACGATGAGCACCCTGCAGGCCTCGCTGGTGCAGTTCGCCTACTTCGGTGCCTACTTCCTGCTCGCCCTGCCCGCCGCCTTCATCAACCAGCGCTTCGGCTACAAGGTGGGAGTCCTCTCGGGCCTCGGCCTCGCCGCCCTCGGGGCGTTCCTGTTCTACCCGGCCAGCCTGGTCATGACCTACGGCTTCTTCCTCGCGGCGCTCTTCGTCATGGCCGCCGGACTCTCGATCCTGGAGACGTCCGCGAACCCGTTCGCCATCGCGATGGGGCCGGAAGAAAATTCCACCAAGCGCCTCAATCTGGCCCAGGCCTTCAATCCGCTCGGTACCAACCTGGGCGTGCTGCTCGCCGTTTTCCTGATCTATCCGTATCTGAACCCCGCGACGGCGGAGCAACGGGAAGCAATGCCGCCCGAATGGCTGGTCGAGATTCAGCGCGCCGAGCTCAATGCCGTCATGGGACCCTATCTCGGGTTAGCGGTGGCATTGGCGCTGATCTGGGTGGCCATTGCGCTGCGGAAAACTCCGACGAGTCACGAGACCGTCGTCAGTGACACCCACATGAACTTCGGTGCGACGGCCGGTCGGCTGTTCCGCAACCGGAGCTACAGCTTCGGTGTGGCCGCCCAGTTCTTCAACGTCGCCGCCCAGGTCTGCGTGTGGACCTACATCATCCTCTACGTCGACGAGGTCGTGCCGGGTGGCGACAAGATCATGGGGGGCTTCTTCCTGCAGGCCAGCCTGATCGTGTTCTTCATCGCGCGCTTCGTCATGGTGTGGCTGATGAACTACATCCGCGCGACCAAGCTGCTGGCGATCCTGGCCGCCGCTGCCGTCCTGCTGTGCCTCTACGCCGCCTTCGTCCCCGGTGTCTCCGGAGCCTGGGCGATCGTGGCGGTGTCCTTCTGCCTGTCGCTGATGTTCCCGACCATTTACGGGGTGTCGTTGCGAGGCCTGGGCCCGGATACGAAGTTCGGTGCCGCCTTCCTGGTCATGGCGATCGTGGGCGGCGCCATCATGCCGGCGGTCATGGGCGCGGTGACCGACGCCACAAACGCGGCGATCGCGTTCATCGTGCCCGCGGTCTGCTTCGCATTCGTGGCGGCCTATGGCCTCTACGACATGTCGAGGTCACGTTCGGGGGACGACGCGGACGAGCCGGAAATCGTCATGTCCGGCCACTGATGCGGTGGGCCCGGGCACTGCTCCCCGGGTCCGTCGAGGAATGCGATGAAAGCGCGTTCGCAACGTGTCGGAGGGCCCGGCTCTGCAGGCTTGGCCTTCCCGCGCGCTATCCGAGGACGGGCCTACGGGTCAATGGCGCACACGTTTGCGGGCGGGAGCGACCGGTCACCGCAGCGCCGCGAGCACCCCGTCGGTCCACGGCGGCCAGGCCTGCTTCGACCACTCGCCGAAATCGCGGTCGGTCAGCGCGACCGCGGCTGCGCCGGCGTCCGGATCCACCCAGAGGAACGTCCCGGCCTGGCCGAAGTGTCCGAACGTGCGCGGGGAGCTGGCCGACCCGGTCCAGTGCGGCGACTTGCCGTCGCGGATCTCGAAGCCGAGCCCCCAGTCGTT
>DATMDS010000088.1:0-24735 GCA_035557575.1 Pseudonocardia sp.
CCGGCCTCCCGCACGCCCACCTCCATCCACACCCCGTCCTACGTGTGGACAACTGCCCCTGCCCCGCCTCCTCGAGCGCGTTTCGGAGCCCTACTGCAGTTCTGAGGCGGCAGAAACTGCAGTGTGGCTCCGAAATGCGCACCCGGGAGCGGGAGGGGGGGAGGGTTAGGGGTGGAGGACGCGCATGGACGCGTCCAGTTCGCCTGCCTGTTGGCGGCGGGAGAGGACGGCGAGGCGGGTGAAGCTGTTGTCGAACGCGTCCTGGGTCAGGCCGCGCTCGCGGTACTCCGTGGCCAGCTGCTCGGCGCCGTCGGGAATCGTCCAGCCGGCCTCGAAACCGAGCTCCTTGCGCGCCCGGGAGAAGTCCACCCGGTACGAACGCGGGTCGTTGCCGGCCTCGCCGGTGATCTCCAGCAGGGAACCGGGAACCGCGTCGACCACGGCCGCCGCGATCTCGGCGACGGTGCGGTTGTTCTTCTCGGTGCCGACGTTGAACGCGCGCGCCCGGACCACCTCGGCCGGCGCGTCCAGGGCGGCGACGACGGCACCGGCGATGTCCTCGGCGTGCGCCAGCGGGCGCCACGGGGTGCCGTCGGACAGCACGGTGACCTTGCCGGTCAGCAACGCCCGCCCGACCAGGTTGTTCAGCACGATGTCGGCCCGCAGCCGCGGCGAGAAGCCGAAGGCCGTCGCGTTGCGCAGCGACACCGGCACGAAGTCGGCGTCGGCCAGCTCGACCAGGTCGTCCTCGACGCGCACCTTGGAGATCGCGTACGGGGTGACCGGCTTCAGCGGGGCGTCCTCGTCGACCAGCTCGTCGCCGGACTGCGCGCCGTACACCGAGCAGGTGGAGGCGTAGGCGAAACGCGTGACGCCGGCCTCCTTGGCCAGCCGGGCCAGCCGGGTGGACGCGTGGTGGTTGATGTCGTAGGTGATCTCGGGTGCGAGCGAGCCGAGCGGGTCGTTGGACAGTGCAGCCAGGTGCACCACGGCGTCGAAGCCGCGCAGCTGCTCCACGGTGACGTCGCGCAGGTCGACGGCCAGGCCCGGGACGTCCGGGACGTCGAGCGTGCCGAGGACGCAGTCGGCGAACAGCCCGTTGTCCAGGCCGGTGACCTCGTGGCCGGCCGCGGCCAGGATCGGGGCCGCGACGGTGCCCAGGTAGCCCTGGTGGCCGGTCAGCAGAACGCGCACGAGCAGTTCCCTTCGATTCGGTTACTCAGCAGGACGCTCGCGACCTCGGGCGCCCGCGTTACCCCACACCCCGCCGACAACCCGGTCGTGAGTGCTCAGCCGTGTTAGAGCACGGCTACGCGCTCACGGGCGCGTCAGCGCCCTCCAGCGGCGCGACCCCGAGGACGAGCTTGCTGACGTGGAACGCCTCCGCGTACCGCGCGCGGCACTGCACGCCGCGCACCCGGGCCAGCCCGCCGAAGGTCTCGGCGTCGAACCAGGTGCGGTCGCCCTGGCTGCCGTAGTTCTCGTGCAGCTTGGTCACCTTCTCCCGCAGCACCGGCTCGGCCAGCGGCAGGAACACCATGGGCTGGGCCAGGTCGCCCTCCCACTTGAGGATCTCGTAGCCGAGCGTGAGGTGGTCGCGGAACACGGTGGGCACCAGCTCGGCCAGGGTGCGGTGGTCCTGGTGGGCGTCGTGCGGGGACGGCGCGAAGATCAGGTCCGGCTCGCCGTGCCCGCGCAGCTCCTCCAGCGCCAGCTTGGCCCGCTCCCACCGGGTCGGCACGTGCCCGTCGGGCATGTCGAGCACCGCGATGTCCAGCCGCGCCCCGGGGCAGAACGCGGCCAGCGCGGCCCGTTCCTCCTCCTCGCGCAGCGAACCGCCGCCGGTCAGCACCAGCGCCGAGACGAACACGCCGGAGTGGGCTCGGCACAGCTCCAGCAGCGAACCGCCGGCGCCGATCGCGATGTCGTCACAGTGGGCGCCGAGCAGCAGGATCCGGTCGAGGCGCTCGGGCAGCAGGCTCAGCACATCAGCGCTCCAGTTCGGTGGCGTGCCGCGGCCTCGGCAAGCCACCGTGGCCGACGCGCAGCGACCCTACCGTCACGACACGACCTCGAGGTGGGGAATCGGGAACACCAGCTGCCCGCCCCATTCGCGTACGTAGGAGAGCTGCTCGATGAGCTCGTCGCGCAGGTTCCAGGGCAGGATCAGCACGTAGTCCGGCCGGTCCTTGGCGATGCGTTCCGGCGGCAGCACCGGGATCCGGGTGCCCGGCGTGAACCGACCGTGCTTGTAGGGGTTGCGGTCGACGGTGTAGGCGAGCAGGTCGGGCCGGATGCCGCAGTAGTTCAGCAGCGTGTTGCCCTTGCCGGGGGCCCCGTACCCGACCACCGTCCGGCCGGCGCGGCGGGCCTCGATGAGGAAGGCCACCAGGTCGTCGCGCACCCGCGAGACGGCCTCGGCGAACCCGTCGTGCCCCTCCGCGGTGTGCAGCCCCGCGGCCTCTTCGGCGGCGAGCACCTCGCGCACCTTCGCCGACGGCTTCCCGGCCACCTCGGACGGCCGGGCCCACATCCGGATCGAGCCGCCGTGGGTGTCCAGCAGCTCCACGTCGACCAGGGTCAACCCGCCCGACGCCAGCGCCCGCTGCCCGGTGAGCAGCGTGTAGTACTGGAAGTGCTCGTGGTAGACGGTGTCGAACTGGGTGCGCTCGACCAGCGTGAGCAGGTGTTGCACCTCGATCGACACCCAGCCGTCGTCGGCCACCATGGACCGCAGCCCCTGGGTGAACCCGACCACGTCCGGGATGTGCGCGTAGACGTTGTTCAGGCAGACCAGATCGGCCGGGCCGTGCTCGGCGCGCACCGCCGCCCCGGTCTCCGGGGTGAGGAACGCGGTGAGCGTCGGCACCCCCTTCTGCCGGGCGGCCTCCCCGACGTTGACCGACGGCTCGACCCCGAGGCAGCGGATCCCCCGCTCCACCACGTGCTGCAGCAGGTAGCCGTCGTTGCTGGCCACCTCGACCACGAAGGACTCCGGTCCCAACCCGAGCCGCTCGACCGCACCGTCGACGAACGTTCGCGCGTGCTGCACCCAGGAGGTGGAGAACGAGGAGAAGTAGGCGTACTCGGTGAACGTCTCCTCGGGCGTGATCAGGGGCGGCAGCTGCGCCAGCAGGCACTGCTCGCAGACCCGCACGTGCAGCGGGAACGTCGGCTCCGGCGCCTCGACCGCGGCCGCGGTGAGGAACAGCTCGCACGGCGGGGTCGCGCCGAGATCGAGGAAGCTGCGCAGCCGGGTGGACCCGCAGAGCCGGCAGGTGAGCGTCGGTGCGGCGTGCGGGTCGACGTCCGAGGCGACGGCGGCCGTCACGGTCATCGTGGGCTCCGTCCGCGCGCGTACGTCATGGCCTTTGCTGATTCCTGGCGACACACGATGAATAGTCTTCCACGGCCGCCACTCCGTTTCGTCGCGTGTGTCACCCGATCGCGACGGGGCCGACCGCGGTCGAGGCCAACTCTTCTACCAGCACCGATCCCGGCCGCGAGTGCTCGGGATCACGCTACTCCGGTTGACCGGGTGGTCGGCAGGGCACACGCAGCGCATGCCAGGATGGTGGCCTGTCCGCCGTGGTGTAAAGGCAGCACCTCGGATTTTGGTTCCGATGGTCCAGGTTCGAATCCTGGCGGCGGAGCAGCAGATCAGGACGCTGCTCGGAGATCATTCATCCACTCGACAGCAGCGACTATCCGGCTGCCTCTCGTCGTCGAGGCGATCGAGGGCCACTCGTCGGGTGTCGAGGTCGACGTGCTCGTAGACGTTTCTCGTCATCTGCCAGGCCGGACAGAGCCTGGGCAGCGCCGAACTCGAAGTCGGTGGTCACGCACCAGCCCAAGTAGCGATCGACAACCGAGCGGACGCCCCGGCATCATCACCAACCAGCGCACCGCCTGCGATCCGGGAGGGACATGGAGCACGTGACAGGGATCGGCGCCGTGTTCTTCCGCGCTCGGGACCCCGATGCGCTTCTGCAGTGGTATGAGCAGCATCTCGGCTTTACGGAGGACGGCCCGGAGTTGCCGCTCCGACAACCGGGAATTGGTCGAACTGTCTGCCCATTCCCTCAGGACACCGAGTATTTCGGGCGGGCCGAGCAGGCATGGATGCTCAACTTCCGGGTGAGCGACCTCGACGCGATGCTCGCTCAGCTCCGGGATGCCGGGGTTGACGTGAGCGAGCGCATCGAGGAGTACGACTACGGGCGGTTCGGGTGGGCTCACGACCTCGAAGGAAACCGCTTCGAACTCTGGCAGCCGCTGTAAATCGAGCGGCCGAGGACGGCAGCAGCGGAAACGCCTGCAGGAAGCGGCCCTGCCACGCTCCCTGGCGAGCGGGCCCGGCGGCCACCCACTCCGAACTGGCCGGGCCGGTAGTCGCCGGTGCGGATCTTCACCCGTTCCTGCGTCGCGGCCGGCAGCGTCGAGTCCGAGACCACCTCCAGGACGGAACAGCTCAACGGGATGCGACTCGGAACCTGTGTCGTGGCGCGCTCGACGCGATCCGCGCCGCACGGCGGTCCTCGGCACACGAAAGGGACCCGCGCCGGGCGCGGGCCCCGTGTCGGATCAGCTGATCTGGCTCCGGCCCTCCGGTCGGGATGGTGATTCGGGCCGACGCCCGTTGCCGGTGCAGCTCATGCTCGTGCTCCCTTGAGCCGACCGCCGTCTCAGGCGAGCGCGGCGTCCAGCGTGATCGCGGTGCCGGTCAGTGCCTTGCTGACCGGGCAACCGTCCTTCGCCGCCTGGGCGGCCTTCTCGAAACCGGCCTCGTCGAGCCCATCCACCTGGCCGCGCACGGTCAGCTTGATGCCGCTGATCGCGAAGCCGCCGGCCTTGTCCGGGCCCAGCGTCACGTCGGCCGTGACGTCCAGCGACTGCGGCGTCCCGCCGGCTTCGCCGATGAACGCCGAGAGCTGCATCGCGAAGCACGAGGAGTGCGCGGCCGCGATCAGTTCCTCCGGGCTGGTGGTGCCGTCGGCGTCGTCGGCCGCCCGCTTGGGGAAGCTGACGTCGTAGGTTCCGATTCCGCTGCTGACCAGCTCTACCTGGCCGGAGCCTTCCTGCAGCGATCCGGTCCAGGCGGTCTTTGCGGTGCGGGTGGGCATCTGTGCATCCTCCTACAGCTCTCGCAGCTCGTGACTGCGACAACCTTTCAGACGCACGAGAAGTTCGCCGGGTGGCAGGCGATGAGCCGACCGGCACTCGTTCGACGACGAACGGTCCCTCGCGTTACCGAACCTGCACCACATCCCCCACGTTCAGGTAGGTGAAGAAGGCCTCGGCGTCGTCGCCGTCGAGCCGGACGCAGCCGCCGGACGGGGATTTCAGGCTGCCCTCATGGAACGCGATGCCCCCGGGGGCGTAGAACACCGACCACGGCATGGGCGAGTCGTACTCGGTGCTGTGGTGGTCCTTGTGCTTCCACAGCACCCGGAAGTTGCCGCGCGGGGTCTCCTTGCCCTTGCCTCCGGGACTGATGTCCACCGGCCCGCGCTCGATCTCACCGTCCGAGTCGATCAGCCAGGCCTCCTCCTCGTCGAGATCGACGCACGCCCGGGCGCCGATGGTGCACGGGGTGTCGTCGACCTCGTCGACGTCGTCGGCCTGGGCGGTGCCGACGATCCCGAAGGTGCCGAGGACGACCAGTCCGGCCGCGATCACGGCCCGCGACCGGAAACCCGACAACGAGATGCGGTGCTGGCCCATGAACTTCCTTCGCCTGAGTACGGAGCGTGTCACAGGCATGCCAACGAGTCACCGAGCGTTCGGATACTGCCTCCGCAGCGGAGAGTTATCACCGCAGCTCAGCGCCATCACGCCGGGTCGCGTTCGGGACGCCGTACGATTTCCCCGTCGTGTCGCTCCGGGTGACCGCGGCGGCGGGCAGCGCCGTGCCGGGCCGGAGCAGCTGAACAGGGAGCGGCCCATGCTCGACCCCGATCGGTCCGCAACCGGGCACGTCCGGCCGAGCGCCGCGATCGTGCTGGCCGCGGGCGAGGGCACCCGGATGCGTTCGGAGATCCCCAAGGTGCTGCACCCGATCGGTGGCCGCCACCTGCTGTCGCACGCCGTGCATGCCGTCGCCGAACTCGAACCCGAGCACCTCGTGGTGGTCGTCGGGCATGCCGCGGACAGCGTCGGCGCGGCGGTCGCGGAGATGGCCGAGCAGCTCGCCCGGCCGGTGCTGGTGGCCGTCCAGGAGCAGCGGCTGGGCACCGGGCACGCGGTGAGCTGCGGGCTGGACGCGCTGCCCACCCAGCTCAGCGGGCCGGTGCTGGTGAGCTACGGCGACGTGCCGCTGCTGCAGGCCGGCACGCTGGCCGGGCTGACCGACGAACACACCGCCGGCGCGGCCGCGATGACGGTGCTGACCAGCGAGCTCGCCGACCCGACCGGCTACGGCCGGGTGCTGCACGGGCCGGACGACACCGTCGCGGCGATCGTCGAGCAGGCCGACGCGACGCCCGAGCAGCGGGCGGTCACCGAGGTGAACTCCGGCGTCTACGCCTTCGAGCCGGGGTTCCTCCGGGCCGCGTTGCAGGCCCTGCGCCCGACCAACGCCCAGGGTGAGCTGTACCTCACCGATCTCGTCGCGCTGGCCGGCAACTGGGGCCGCCCGGCCCTGGCCGTGCGCTGTGCGGACGAGTGGCAGGTCAGCGGGGTGAACGACCGGGTGCAGCTGGCCGCGGTGCGGGCCGAGCTGAACCGGCGGCTGCTGCGGCGCTGGATGCTGGCCGGGGTCACGGTCGTCGACCCGGCCACGACCTGGGTGGACGTGCAGGTCGAGCTGAAGCCGGATGCGGTGCTGCTGCCGAACACGCAGCTGCATGGGGCGACCACGGTCGCCGGCGGGGCCACCATCGGCCCCGACACCACCCTCACCGACTGCACGATCAGCGCAGGCGCCACGGTCGTCCGCACCCACGGCACACAGGCGTTCATCGGGGCAGGCGCCACCGTCGGGCCGTTCGCCTACCTGCGTCCCGGAGCCCGACTCGGCGAGCACGGGAAGATCGGCACCTTCGTCGAGGTCAAGAACGCCGACATCGGGGCCGGCTCGAAGGTGCCGCACCTCACGTATGTGGGCGATGCCACCGTCGGTGAGCACAGCAACATCGGAGCGTCCTCGGTATTCGTGAACTATGACGGCGTCCGCAAGCAGCGCACCGTAGTCGGTTCACACGTGCGAACCGGCTCGGACAACACCTTCGTGGCGCCGCTGCGCATCGGGGACGGCGCCTACACCGGCGCCGGGACCGTGGTGCGTGAGGACGTTCCACCGGGGGCACTCGCCGTGTCCGCCGGTACCCAGCGCACCATCGAGGGCTGGGTCGAGAAGAAGCGATCAGGGACCCCGGCCGCCGAGGCCGCCGCTCGTGCCCAGGTCGCGGACGGCGACCGGGCACCCGACGAGTCGACCACCGCGCCCGTCCACCACGGCCCAGGAGGCACCACACGGTGAGTGCAATGTCGGCGACCCCGAAGAAGAACCTGATGCTCTTCTCCGGTCGAGCCCACCCCGAGCTGGCCGAGCAGGTCGCCAAGCATCTCGACGTCACCGTGACCCCGCAGTCGGCATACGACTTCGCCAACGGGGAGATCTTCGTCCGGTTCCAGGAGTCGGTCCGCGGCTGCGACGCGTTCGTGCTGCAGTCCCACTCGGCACCGATCAACGACCAGATCATGGAACAACTGATCATGGTCGACGCGCTCAAGCGGGCCTCGGCCAAGCGGATCACCGTGGTCATGCCGTTCTGGGGTTACTCACGCCAGGACAAGAAGCACCGCGGCCGGGAGCCGATCTCGGCGCGCCTGATCGCCGACCTGTTCAAGACCGCGGGCGCCAACCGGATCATGACGGTCGACCTGCACACCGCGCAGATCCAGGGTTTCTTCGACGGGCCGGTGGACCACCTCTTCGCGCTGCCGGTGCTGGCCGAGCACATCAAGCGCACCTACGCGGAGCACGAGCTGGCCGTGGTCTCCCCCGATTCCGGCCGGGTCCGGCTGGCCGAGCGCTGGGCCGACACCCTGGGCGGCAGGCCACTCGCGTTCATCCACAAGACCCGTGACCCGAACCGGCCCAACGAGGCGGTGGCCAACCGGGTGGTCGGCGACATCGAGGGCCGGCTCTGCGTGGTCATCGACGACATGATCGACACCGGCGGCACGGTGTCCAAGGCGGTGCAGGCGCTGCTCCACCAGGGGGCCAGCGACGTGATCGTGGCGGCCACGCACGGCGTGCTTTCCGGCCCGGCCAGCGAGCGGCTGGCCAGCTGCGGGGCCCGCGAGGTGATCTTCACGGACACCCTGCCGATCCCGGACTCGAAGCGCTTCCCGCAGATGTCGGTGCTGCCGATCGCCCCGCTGCTGGCCCGGGCCATCCACGAGGTGTTCGACGACGGCTCGGTGACCAGCCTCTTCGACGGGAACGCCTGACGGCCTGGACGTGCCGCCGTGCTGGAGCACGGCACAGCACTCCCGACCTCGTCGGGACCCGGCGCCGCTCGGTACGGCCCTGGTGCCGTATCGTGGCCACAGATTCGCGGCGAGGGCGGGTGCACGCTGGCCCGCCGTTATCGACGCAGACCCGGCCCGTCCGGCTGCGTCGCCGCGCGCACGCACATCGCAGCCGATCGAGGAGACCATCGTGGCCGAGGGCCGTATCGACGCCGAGACCCGCACGGAGTTCGGCAAGGGCGCTGCCCGCCGCACCCGGCGCTCCGGCCGGATCCCCGCAGTGCTCTACGGGCACGGCACCGACCCGCAGCACCTGTCGTTGCCCGAGCTGGAGTTCAAGCGGGTACTCCGCGAGCAGGGGCGCAACGCGGTGATCACGCTGAACATCGGCGGCACGCCGCAGCTCGCGCTGACCAAGACCGTGGTGGCGCACCCGATCCGCCCCTACATCGAGCACATCGACCTGCTGGTGATCAGTCGCGGCGAGAAGGTCGTCGTCGAGGTGGGCGTGATCGTCACCGGCGACGCGGCCCCGGGCAGTCTGGTCACCCAGGAGCTGAACATGCTGGAGATCGAGGCCGACGTGTCCTCGATCCCGGAGCAGATCGAGGTCTCGGTCGAAGGCCTGAGCATCGGAACCCAGGTGCAGGCGTCCGACGTGCGCCTGCCCGAGGGCGCCGAGCTGCGCACCGACCCCGAGATCCTGGTGGTCAACGTGGTCGCCGCGCCCACCGAGGAGCAGCTGGAGGCCGAGCTCGACACCGAGGGTGCCGGCGTGGTCGAGGACGCGCCGGAGAGCGCCGACGACGCCTCGGCCGCGGGGTCGGACTCCGGGTCGGAGGATTCGGACAGCTGAGCAGGTGAACGCCGGACCCGCGCTGGTGATCGGGCTGGGCAATCCCGGCCCGGACTACGCCGACACCCGGCACAACATCGGTGTCGGCGTGCTCGAACTGCTCGCGGCGCGGGCCGGCGGCGGCCGGTTCTCCCGGCACCGCTCGGGAGCCGACGTGCTGGAGGGCCGGCTGGCGGGGCGCCGGGTGGTGCTGGCCAGGCCGCGCACGTACATGAACGTCTCCGGTGGGCCGGTCGCCGGCCTGGTCCGCTACTTCGGGGTGCCGGTCGACGACCTCGTCGTCGTGCACGACGACCTCGACCTGGGCTTCGGGGTGATCCGGCTCAAGCGCGGCGGCGGCGAGGGCGGGCACAACGGGCTGCGCTCGATCAGCACATCCCTGGGCACCCGCGACTACCTGCGGGTGCGGTTCGGGATCGGGCGCCCGCCCGGCCGCCAGGATCCGGCCGACTACGTGCTCAAGCGCTTCTCCGGCACCGAACGCAAGGAGCTCGACGTCGCCGTGGACCTGGCCGCGGACGCCACCGAGGCGCTGCTGGCCGACGGGCTGGAGCCGGCGCAGAACCGGTTCCACGCGCTCACCGGCTGACCCGCCGGTCGTGAGTGCTCAGCCGTGTTCTAACGCGGCCGAGCACTCACGGGCGCGGAGCGCCTGACGCGGCGGAGCGCTCACGGGCGCGGAGCGCCTCCGCCGTCGCGGCCCGGCGCAGCTTGCCCGACGGCGTCTTCGGCAGGGTCCCCGGCCCCAGCACGACGACCTCGGCCGGGCGCACCCCGATCGCGGACACCACCCGGGACGTCACGTCCTTGCGGATCAGCAGCTCGGCCTCCGGGTCGCCGGCCTTGCGCGACTCGACCGCGACCGCGAACGACTCCCGGTGCCGTCCGGTGTCGCCGGCCAGCAGCCGGACCGCGACCGCGTTGCCGGCCCGGACGTGCTCCGCCTCCGCCGCCGCCCGCTCGATGTCGGTGGGGTAGATGTTGCGGCCGCCCATGATGATCACGTCCTTGCGCCGGCCGCACACGACGACCATGCCCTCGGCGAGGTAGCCCTCGTCGCCGGTGTCCAGCCAGCCCTCCCCGTCCAGCGCGTCCACCGCGCCGTCCACGGTCAGGTAGCCGGGGGTCACAGACGGGCCGCGCAGCTGCAGCACCCCGACCTCCCGCTCGGCCAGCACCTCGCCGCCGTCACCGACGACCCGCACCTCGATACCGGGCAGCGGCGGCCCCAGCCGGGGGAACCGGCGCGCCGGACCGTCGCCGGCCGGGACGGCCCTGCGCCGGGCCTCCAGCTGCTCGGCGTCGATCTCGTCGACCTGCAGACCGGTGTCGACCGGCGCGAACGCCACCCCGAGCACCGTCTCGGCCATGCCGTACGCGGCCAGCACCGACTCGGGGCGCAGCCCGAACCGGGCGCCGGCCGCGGTGAACGCTCCCACCGCATCCGGGTCGATCGGCTCCGCCCCGTTCAGCGCGATGCGCAGGCTGGACAGGTCCAGCGGGCCCTCCGCGCGGGCCAGCTGCCGGGCGAGCACGGCGTAGGCGAAGTTCGGAGCGGCGGTGACGGTGCCGCCGTACCGGGAGATCAGCTCGGCCCACAGCAGCGGGCGGGCCAGGAAGTCCGCCGGCGTCACCGACACCAGCTCCAGACCGGTGACCATCGGGATGGTCAGGAAGCCGACCATCCCCATGTCGTGGAACAGCGGCAGCCAGCTGACCATGATGTCGCGTTGCACGTCGAGCCGGGCGGCCTCGACCATCGCCGAGATGTTGGCGTGCAGGTTGCCGTGGGTGATCCGCACGGCCTTCGGTTCGGCGGTCGAACCGCTGGTCAGCTGGAGCAGCGCGATGTCCCGCTCGGCCGCCACCTCGGCGTCGGCGCGGATGCCGGGGCCGCCGGCGTCCAGCGAGTCGATGGTCCGGAAGGCGATCCCGCGCTGCCCGAGCACCGGGGCCAGCGCCGCGAACGGCGGGCCGAGCAGCACCAGCTCGGCGTCGATCATCCGCAGCACCGAGACGGTGTCCTCGGCCCACGCGGCGAGGTCGGTTCGCGCGGTCGGCTGGTGCAGCATCGTCACGCTGCCGCCGGTCAGCCAGACCGCCTGCGCGGCCGGCGCGATCACCGCAGGCGCGGCGGCCAGCACGCCGACCGACCGCGGCGCCCGGTCGCCGGCGGCAGTACCCAGGGTCGCGGCCATCCGGCGAGCGGTGTCGTGCACCTCCCGCCACGGTCGGCGGGCCGGTGCCGTCGGCTCGCCGGTGGTCATGCCGTGCTCGGACCGGGCCGCGGACTCCAGCAGCGTCGCCAGGAAGCGGGACATGAGCGGGAGCCTACGGTCCCGCCCCCGCCCCGCCCTCACCGAGCGAACGGCACTGTCGCACGAACCTATCGTGCGAAAGTGCCGTTCGTTCGGTAAGGGCGCGGGAGACGGAACCCGGGATGGACGGACGGCGCGCGCACCGGGGGCCGCTGGCCGCGGGGATACCCTCGACGGCGTGCCGCCCGTGCAGCTCCCCCTCAGCCCGCTGACCGCCGCCGTCGAGGCCGTGCTGCCGGCGGCCCGGGCCGACCTGGAACGCCTGGTGCGCATCCCGAGCGTGTGGGCCGATCCGGCGCACGCGGCCGACACCGCGGCCAGCGCCGAGGCCGTCGCCGAGCTGGCTCGCGCGGCCGGCGCCGCGGACACCGCGATCATCGCGGCCGCCGGGGGCGCGCCCGCCGTCGTGGCGCACTGGCCGGCCCCTCCCGGCGCGCCCACAGTGCTGCTCTACGCCCACCACGACGTGCAGCCCACCGGCGGCGACGAGCACTGGACCAGCCCGCCGTTCGAGCCCACCGAGCGCGCCGGGCGGCTCTACGGCCGCGGCGCCGCCGACGACAAGGCCGGGGTGATGACGCACCTGGCGGTGCTGCGCGCCCACGGCGGGCGCCCGCCGGTCGGCGTGACCCTGTTCGTCGAGGGCGAGGAGGAATCCGGCTCCCCCACGTTGCCGGCGCTGCTGGCCGAGCACCGCGACCTGCTGGCCTGCGACGTGATCGTCATCGCCGACGCGGCCAACCCCGCGGTGGACGTGCCCGCGCTGACCACCAGCCTGCGCGGGCTGGTGGCCGTCACCGTCGAGGTCGCGATGCTGGAGCGGCCGGTGCACTCCGGGGTGTACGGCGGGCCGGTCGGGGATGCGCTCACCGCGCTCTGCCGCACCCTGGCCAGCCTGCACGACGCCCACGGTGAGGTCGCGGTGCCGGGGCTCGCGCAGGGTCGCTCCGACGCCCCGGAACCGGACGCGGCCACCTACCGCTCCGATGTCGCCCTGCTGCCCGGCGTCGAGCTGATCGGGCGCGGCAGCATCCCGGAACGGAGCTGGCAGAAGCCGGCGGTCGCGGTGCTCGCGATCGACGCCCCGCGGGTGGCCGAGGCGTCCAACGTGCTGCTGCCCAGGGCCCGGGCCATGGTGAGTCTGCGGCTGGCCCCCGGCGACGACGCGGCCAAGGCGCAGCACGCACTGGCCGAGCACCTGACCGCGCACGTGCCCTGGGGCGCTCAGGTCCGGGTCACCCCGGGCCCGGGTCGCGCCGAGCCGTTCAGCCTGGACGCCACCGGCACCGCCTACGACGCGGCGCGGCGCGCCTTCGCCGCCGCCTACGGCACCGAGGTGGTGGAGACCGGGATCGGCGGCTCGATCCCGTTCATCGCCGAGTTCGCCCGCACCTTCCCCGGGGCCGCGGTGCTCGTGACCGGGGTCGGCGATCCGGCCAGCCGGTGGCACGGCATCGACGAGAGCCTGGACCTGGGGATGTTCGCCCGCGGGGTGCTCGCCGAGGCGCTGCTGCTGACCGAGCTGGGCTGAACACGCTGGCCGTCCGCGGTGCGGGCGGAAGGCGCTCAGCGCGCCCGGTTCAGGCCGCTGACGGGGACGGGGCGGCGGGCCAGCAGGCCGGCCAGCAGCACCGCGAGCAGCTCCCGCAGCGCCGGGGTGAAGTCCAGCCGCAGCGCGGCCAGCCCGGGGTCGGCCTCGTAGGCGGCCTGCATCGCCGCCGACGGGTGGGTGTGGGCCCAGACCGCGCCGGCACTCAGCGCCGCGACCCCCACGAACTGGATCGAACCCTCCTCACCCAGCTCGGCGAGCCGCGCCCGGACCAGGCCGGCCAGTGCCCGCGCGTTGGCCACCGCCGCCCGCTTGAACGCGGCTGCGACCTGCGGGGACACGTTGCGCTCCAACACCGCGGCCTGCGCGCCGAGCAGGTCGCACAGCACCGGCTGCGCGGCCAGCGAGCGGGCCAGCACCCCCGCGAGCTGGTCGGCGCGCACGCTCGCTCGCGCCGCAGCGTCGACCCCGGCAGCCAGCTCGTCGGGCAGCCGCTGCAGCCACTCCCGCCAGCTGGCATCCAGCAGGTCCAGCAGGACGGCCTCCCGGGAGTCGAAGTAGCGGAGCACATTCGACTTGGCCAGCCCGGCGCGGCGGCTCAGCTCGTTGAGGCTGACCTGCGCGACGGGCATCTCGGCGAGCATTCCCGCGGCGGCGTCGAGGACGGCCCGCCGCCGCACCGCACGCTGCTCCTCGCTGCGCGCGCGCTGGAATCCGGCCATCGGTCCAGCCTAGAAGACCGCCGGTCCGCTACCGACGTCCGCGATGGCCAGCGGCCGGATCAGCGCCGTTGCCGGCGCATCGGAACGTGCGCGACGCCGTCCCAGTCGTAGGCCGGGCCGCTGGGTTCGAAGCCGAAGCGGCGGTAGAACTCACCGAGGTGCTGCTGCGCGTCGATGACGCAGACGCCGTCCCCGACCTCGCCCAACGCCGCCTCCATCAGGCGCACCCCGAGCTTGCGGCCGCGCACCGCCGGTACCGTGCAGACCCGGCCGATCCGGTACTCACCGCCGGGCTCCTTGAGCAGCCGCAGGCAGCCCAGCACGGGCTGCTCCGGAGCGTCGCCACCGAGCCAGTAGTGCCGGGCCCGGTCCTCGAGATCCCGCCCGTCCAGCTCGGAGTACGCGCAGGCCTGCTCGACCACGAACACGTCGACCCGCAGCCGGAGCAGCGCATACAGCGTGTGGGTGTCCAGGTCGGCCGCCCAGGCCCGGTGCACGGTAGCCGTCAACGTTTCGCCCCCCATGACGCTCTGCCTACCAGATCGATCGCGGCTAGCCTCGTCTGGTGCGCCACCACGACCTGGCCGTCATCGGCACCGGCTCCGGAAACTCGATCATCGACCGCCGCTTCGACGGGCTGGACGTGGCCATGGTCGAGCACGGGGTGTTCGGCGGTACCTGCCTGAACGTGGGTTGCATCCCGACCAAGATGTTCGTCTACCCGGCCGATGTCGCGCAGCACGTGCGGCACGCCGGCCGGTACGGCATCGACGCCAGCCTGGACAAGGTGCGCTGGTCCGACATCCGGGACCGGATCTTCGGGCGGATCGACCCGATCTCCGCGGCCGGGCAGGAGTACCGGGTACGCCGCAGCCCGAACGTCAGCGTCTACTTCGGACACGCGCGCTTCACCGGGCGCAAGCTGCTCGAGGTCGAGCGCACCGACGGGTCCGGGACCGACGCGTTCAGCGCGGACCGGATCGTGATCGCGGCGGGCAGCCGGCCGATCGTGCCCGCGGTGATCGAGAGGTCCGGGGTGCCGTTCGAGACCTCGGACACCGTGATGCGGATCGACGCGCTCCCGGAGCACCTGGTGATCGTGGGCAGCGGCTACATCGCGGCCGAGTTCGCCCACGTGTTCTCGGCGTTCGGCTCCCGCGTCTCGATCATCGGGCGGAGCCGACGGCTGCTGCGCGCGCTCGACGAGACGATCTCCGAGCGGTTCACCGCCCTGGGCCGGGAGCGCTGGGACGTGCACCTCGGACACGAGGTCGCCGGGGTCCGCGGCCGCGTGGGCGACCTGGCGGTCGAGCTGGCGGACGGTTCGACGGTGTCCGGGGACCTGCTGCTGGTCGCCACCGGCCGGGTGCCGAACGCGGACCGGCTGGAGGTGGCCGCGACCGGGGTCGAGGTGCACGCCGACGGCCGCGTCCGGGTCGACCAGCAGCAGCGGACCGCCGTCGACGGGATCTTCGCGATGGGCGACGTGAGCTCGGAGCACCAGCTCAAGCACGTCGCCAACCACGAGGCGCGGGTCGTCGCGCACAACCTGCTGCACCCGGACTCGCCGCGACGCAGCGACCACCGCTTCGTCCCCGCGGCGGTGTTCACCGATCCGCAGATCGCGGCCGTCGGGCGCACGGAGAGTGAGTGCCGCGCGGAGGGCCTCGACATCGCGGTCGCCGTGCAGGCCTACGGCGACGTGGCCTACGGCTGGGCCATGGAGGACACCACCGGGTTCTGCAAGCTGATCGCCGACCGGAGCAGCGGCCGGCTGCTCGGGGCGCACCTGATGGGGCCGCAGGCGTCGACGGTGATCCAGCCGTTGATCCAGGCGATGTCGTTCGGCCTGGGGGCCCGCGACATGGCGTGCGGCCAGTACTGGATCCACCCCGCGTTGCCGGAAGTCGTCGAGAATGCCCTACTTGGGCTGGACGTATAGGACACTCGACCCATCCCTGGTAGACAGGGCAGGTAAGGGAAGCCTAATTTCGACGAGTCCGAGGTGGGACTACATGACCGTTGCCGACAGCCCGACCAAACCGGCCAAGGCCACCGGCAAGCCGATCATCGACGGCCAGCGAGGCGCAGCTGCGCACTACGCCGTCTATGTCTTCGTCGTCCTTCCGCTGCTGGCGTTGTTGCTGGCGGTTCCGGTTGCCTGGGGGTGGGGCCTGGGCTGGGTGGACGTCACGCTCGCCCTGGTCCTCTACGTCATCAGCGGGCTCGGCATCACGGTGGGTTACCACCGGTACTTCACCCACGGCTCGTTCAAGGCGAAGCGGCCGCTGCGGATCGCGCTGGCGCTGGCCGGCAGCATCGCGATGCAGGGGCCGGTGATCACCTGGGTGGCCGACCACCGGCGACACCACGCGTTCTCCGACAAGGAGGGCGACCCGCACTCGCCGTGGCTGTTCGGCACCGGCCTGGCGGCCGTCGCGCGCGGCTTCTACCACTCGCACACCGGGTGGCTGTTCGACCGCGAAGAGACCAACAAGGAGCGGTTCACCCCCGACCTGTTGGCCGACCGGGACATCATGCGCATCAACAACTCGTTCATCGCGCTGTCCGCGGCCACGCTCCTGGTGCCGGCCGTGCTCGGCGGGCTGCTCACCTGGTCCTGGTGGGGAGCGCTGACCGCGCTGTTCTGGGCCGGCTTCGTGCGGGTGGCGCTGCTGCACCACGTCACCTGGTCGATCAACTCCATCTGCCACATGATCGGCGACCAGCCGTTCGCGGCCCGGGACCAGTCCCGCAACGTGTGGCCGCTGGCCGTACTGAGCTTCGGCGAGTCCTGGCACAACCTCCACCACGCCGACCCGACCTGCGCCCGGCACGGGGTGCAGCGCGGCCAGGTCGACATCTCGGCCCGGCTGATCTGGATGTTCGAGAAGCTCGGCTGGGCGCACTCGGTGCGGTGGCCGACCTCGCGCCGGCTGGCCAGGCTCGCCCGCGTCTGACCGGCTCCCGCCGCCCCCGCGCACCGCGGCCCGCCCACGCCGCTGCTCTCCCGCCGCGCGCCCACCGCAGCCCGCCCCGCCACCCGGCCGTCATGATCGGCCTCCGCGGTACGGAAGGTTCACCGGTGCGCCTGGTGTACCGCTGGCGCTGATCATGCGGCGAGGGTGAGCATCTCGCGGATCTCGGCGACCGTCTCATCGGGCTGGCCGTCGAGGCTGTGCCAGGTGTAGCGCAGCAGGTTCCAGCCGGCGCGGGCCAGCGCGTTGCCCTTGTGGCGGTCGTTGCGGAACCGGACGGCGTCGACGTGCCACGCCCACCCGTCGACCTCGATGGCCAGCTTCGCCGCCGGGAAGGCCACGTCGATCCGGAAGCCCTGGAACGGGTGGCCCAGCACCCAGCCGGTGGTCCCGGCCGCGCGCAGCAGCTTCACCAGCAGCCGCTCGGCCGCGGAATCGGCTCGGTCGGCCGCGGCGGCGATCAGCCGGCCGGCCGTCGACCAGCCGCGGCGGCCGACGCCGCGGCAGTAGGCCCGGTACAGCGCCGGGAACCGGACGTGCTGCTGCAGCGCCCGGTCCAGGAACAGCGACCCGTTCGGCAGCGCGATCGCGGTCTCCAGGGCGGCGAACGGCGTGGCCGCCAGCCACAGACCGCGCACCCCGATCTGGTCCTGCCAACACAGGTCGCGGCGGCGCAGCACGACACCCGGCCGCGGGCGGAGATGCATCGACCGTGCCACCGTGACCTCGACGACGGCCGGCGCACGCTCGAGCATCCCGTGCCAGTACGCGGCAGCGGCGCCGGTGACCGTGGCCGGCTCGCCACCGACCGACAGCCACGCCGCGCGCACCCGGGCCTCGTCGGACAGCCGGTGCCCGCCGACCAGGAAGACCCCGGGATACAGCCGCTGCCACTCGCCGGCACGGACCCGCCGGTGCACGGTCGCGGCGGAGAGCCCGAGGCCGGTGGCCTGGCCGACGGTGATCACGCCGGCCTGCCGGGCGAGCAGGTGGACCAGTGACACGGGCCCAGCATCGCCCGCGCACACCCCACCGCGGGCCCGTTTGCGGAAACCGGGCACCGTGATCGGCGCCTGCGGTACCTCCGGTGCACGAGTGAGCCCCAGGTACCGCAGGAACCGATCATGCCTCTGGGGCGGCCCGGGTCGGCAACGGGAGACCGGAACCGTCCGCCCGCTCCCCCAGCCGTGATCAGCGCCTGCGGTACCTCCGGTGCACCACTGAGCCCCAGGTACCGCAGGAGCTGATCATGCTTCCTCGGCGCCCGGGGTCGCGGAAGGATGAGGTGCCGTGGCCGGCGGCGCGGGGGCCGCGGGTGGCGGTGCGATGGACTCCGCCACCGCGGAGGGGACCGGCCTGGGCGGGACCGGGTCGTAGGGGACGGCGGGGGGCTGCTGACCGCGGATGTCGGCCACCAGCGCGGTGACGTCGGCCATGATCGCGGCGGTCACGCCGTCCAGCGCGGTCCGGGTGCGCGGGCCACCCAGCCAACGGGACAGGTCCACCGGCGGCCCGGCCACGATCGTCACCCGCTTGCGCGGCAGCAGCCGCGGCCGCCCGGACCCCGGCGGCAGCAGGTCCTGCGTGCCCCAGTGCGCCACCGGGATCACCGGCACCCCGGTGACCAGCGCGATCCGCCCGATCCCGTTCTTGGCGCGCATCGGCCAGCCGTCCGGGTCGGCGGTGTAGGTGGCCTCCGGGTAGAACGCGACGACCTCGCCCCGCTTGAGCGCGGCGCTGGCCTCCCGGTAGGCGTCGCCGGCGCGCGCCGCGGACTCGCGGTAGACCGGGATGTGCCGGCCCTGCCCGAGCACCGAGCGCACCACCGGGACCTTCCACAGCTCCGACTTGGCCAGGAAACGCGGCATCCGGCCGTGGCAGATGACGAAGGCCACGTCGAAGATCGGGTCCGAGAACGACACGTGGTTGATCGCCAGCAGGGCCCCGCCGGTGCGCGGCAGGTGCTCGCCACCGCGCCAGCCGATCCGGGTACCGAACATCGCGAACGGCCAGATCATCGCGATGGCCAGCCCGAACCAGAATCCGGAGTCGCGCCACCGCCGGGTGAACGTCAGGCGCAGCTTCTGCACCGCCGTCAGCGGCTTCACCTCGGACATCCACCCTCCCGATCGGTCTTCGGCACGGATCATCCCAGGCAGCGGCCGGTCGACGGGCGAGCCGGCTCCGGACGCGAGCCGATCGTGGTCGGTGGCGGCCCTGCCCGGTACCGGATGTGATCTGCGTCCCAGCGGCGGTCCGGCGGCCCGGGGTCCCGCGAACATCCGCAGGACGCTGTCGTATCCCGTGAGGTCACATCCGTGTCGGACGATCCCCCTCTCCCCCGCCTCGAGCCGGTCGGCCACCCACCGGACGCGCCGAGGGCGATCGTGCTCGTGCTGCACGGTGGGCGCTCGCGCAGCCGCGAACCCGGCGACCGCAAGCGGCTGGCCTACTGGCGGATGCTCCCGATCGCGCGGCTGATCGCCGCCCGCGGGCTGGCGGTCTTCGTGCTGCGCTACCGATACCGCGGCTGGAACGCCCCCGCGAAGGACGGCCAGCGCGACACCGAGTGGGCGCTCGCGGAGCTGGGGCGCCGCCACCCGGGTACGCCCGTCGTGCTGGTCGGGCACTCGATGGGCGGGCGGGCCGCGCTCGGCGCCGCCGGCACCCGGAACGTGCTCGCGGTATGCGCGCTGGCACCCTGGCTCGACGGCTCGGACCCGGTGAGCCAGCTCGACGGGCGCACCGTGCTGATCGCGCACGGCGACCGGGAGCGCTACACCGACCCGCGCAAGTCCTACGACTACGCGCTGCGGGCCAAGGGACGCGGGGTGCGGATCTGCCGCTTCGACGTGCACGGCGCCGGTCACTTCATGATCGGTCGGGCGGCTGACTGGCACCGCCTGGTACGCCGGTTCGTGCTCGGGGAGCTGGGGATCGAACCGGAGGACCCGGTGATCGCGAACGCGTTGCGGCAGCCCTCGGCGGACGGGCTGCGCACAGCCCTGTCCGCACGGTGAGGGAGAAGTCGGTGATCGACAACGCGACGGCGGCGTCCGGATGAGCGAGCTCGTGCGGCCCACGGTGGCCGTCATCGGATCCGGCTGCACGCCACTTCGACGTCACCCTGTCCGAGGCCGACGACCGGCTCGGCGACACCCGCGGCACCCACGAGCTGGCCACCTCCGACGGCGGCACCGCCCGCGTCGACTCCGGGTTCATCGTGCACAACGAGCGGACCGGATGGGCGTGCACCAGATCCTGCTAGTCCGCCCGGACGCGCAGGGGCGCTCGGGGCTGCCCCGCGGGCGCAGCTCCACCCTCGGCCGGGAGCTGCTGACGTTCCTGGTCACGCTGGTTGTGGCGGTCCGGGTGCGAATGGACGCAGGAGACCGGCGGTCAGACGGAGGTGGGCAGGCCCAGCCCCGGGAGGTCGTCGAGGCTGGTGGCGTTGCGCTCGGCGTGGTAGGTCGCGATCCGCTCGTCGTCGCGGGCGCGCCAGACCGCGTCGAGGGTTCCCCGCTCGGCGACCAGCTCCATCCGCGGTACGGCGTAGCCGCAGGAGTCGGACACCCGGGCCACGTCGACCACGATCACCGCGCGCAGGTACCGGCGCCGCTCCTCGCCGGCGGCGCCGAAGCGGGCCAGCACCTCGTCGAAGCCCGGCTCACCGGCCAGTACCGCGCGGCCGGTCCCGTGCAGCCGCACGATGGTGGGCTTGCCGGTGAACGCGCAGAACATCACGCAGACACGGCCGTTCTCGCGCAGGTGCGCGATCGTCTCCACGCCGCTGCCGGTGATGTCGAGGTAGCCGAAGGAGTGCTCGCCCAACACCCGGAACGTGCCGGCGGCGCCCTTCGGCGAGAGGTTGACCAGGCCGTCGCCGGCCAGCGGTGCGGTGGCCACGAAGAACATCGGCTGGGCCTCGATCCAGGCCTTCAGCCGGTCGTCGATGCCGTCGTAGACCTTGGCCATCAGCCCAGGCTACCTGTGGGTGGTCAGGTGGCCAGGGGCTCGACAGCGGCCGCGGATCGGCCGGCAGCACGTCCAGCCTGTCGGCAAGCCGCTCGATGTCCGGACGATCGCCGAGCTGCCCGCGCACACACGCCCGGTCCACGCCGTCCGGCGACCGGACCCGGTGATCGGCCCTGCTCAGATCAGGGTGAGGATCTCCGCCCCGTCCGCGGTGACCAGCACGGTGTGCTCGAACTGCGCGGTGCGCCTGCGGTCCTTGGTCACCACGGTCCAGCCGTCGTCCCAGATGTCGTAGTCGACCACGCCGAGGGTGATCATCGGCTCGATGGTGAAGGTCATCCCCTGCTCGAGCACGGTGTGCACGCCGGGCTCGTCGTAGTGCAGCACCACGAGCCCGCTGTGGAAGCTGCGCCCGATGCCGTGCCCGGTGAAGTCACGCACCACGCCGTAGCCGAACCGCTTCGCGTAGGACTCGATGACCCGACCGACGACGTTGAGCTCCCGCCCCGGCCGCACTGCCCTGATCGCGCGCATCGTGGCCTCGCGGGTCCGCTCGACCAGCAGCCGGTCCTCCTCGGCGACGGCGCCGGCCAGGAAGGTGGCGTTGGTGTCGCCGTGCACGCCGCCGATGAACGCGGTGACGTCGATGTTGACGATGTCGCCGTCGGCGATGACCGTCGAGTCCGGGATGCCGTGGCAGATCACCTCGTTGAGGCTGGTGCAGCAGGACTTCGGGAAGCCCTTGTAGCCCAGCGTCGACGGGTACGCGTCGTGGTCGAGCAGGTACTCGTGCACCACCCGGTCGACCTCGTCGGTCGTGACGCCCGGCGCAACCGTGGCGCCGCCGACGGCCAGCGCCCCGGCGGCGATCCGGCCGGCCACCCGCATGGCCTCAATCACGTCGGGCGTCTGCACCCAGGGCTCGGTGCTGCGTGCCGGAGCGGCCTTGCCGACGTACTCCGGGCGCGGGATGTGTGCCGGCACCGGCCGGATCGGCGCGACCGTGCCGGGGGTGAGCAGCGTGCGGGCGGGCATGGGGCCAGTGTAGGTGCGCCCGGCAGAGCACGTGCCCGGCTGTGGCGCGCTCAGCGCACGCGCTGGGCGGCCCGGTGCGCCACCGCGAGCGACAGCGCCCGCCAGCCCAACATCAGCACGGCCAGCGAGGTCATCGCGATCAGGGCGAAGACCAGCGGAAGCGATCCGGTGAAGCCGGCCCGCACCACCAGCCCGATCAACGCGGACCCGGCCACGACGACCGCGCCGGCCCGCAGCCCGGCCGGGTGCGCGCGCACCATGGGGGTGGCCCACGCCGCCCCCAGGCCGATCAGGAACGGCGCGGCGGTGCCGAGCAGCCCGAGAAGATCACCGGATTCGGCGTGCGCGGTCCGCCCGATCGCGGCGAACACCACCACCGCAACAGCATCAGCACCGAGTGCCAACGCAGCGATCCGAGTGGACGGCATCCGACCAGGGTAAGGGCCCAGGCAAGTCGGCGGTGCCGCCGTCGGTGTCGGCTCAGCCGATCGCGGTCAGGAATCGTTGCGCCACCTCCACCGCGACCGACGATGATCCACCGTCGACGACCAGCACCGCGAACGCGACATCGCCCCGGTAGCCGACGAACCAGCCGTGCGCGCGCCCGTCGTCGGTGAACTCCGCGGTGCCGGTCTTGCCGAACACCTCGCCGAGGCCGGCCAGCCGGGTGGCCGTGCCCTCGGTGACCACGGCCCGCATCATCGGCCGCAGCTGGTCGAGCGCGGCCGGATCGGGAGCCGTGGCCGGCCGGACGACCTGGGTGGGGCGGCCCCGGATCAGCTCGGGCACCACCGCGGAGCCGCGGGCCACGGTGGCCGCCACCAGCGCCATGCCCAGCGGGCTGGCCAGCACCTGCCCCTGGCCGAAGCCGTTCTCGGCCCGCTGCACCGTGTCCGCGGCCGCCGGCACCGACCCGGTGATCGTGGTCAGCGCCGGGACCACGTAGTCGGCCCCCAACCCGAGCCGCAACGCCGCTGCGGGCAACGAGTCCGGCCCGAGCGCCGCCCCGAGCTCGGCGAAGGTCGTGTTGCAGGAGCGGGCGAACGCGATGATCAGCGGCACGGTGCCGAGCGCGAACCGGTCCGCATTCGGCACCGGGCGCCCCCCGATGACGGTCTGCCCCGGGCAGGCCACCGGCGAGGCCGCGGTCAGGCGCTGCTCGGCCACGGCGGCCGTGACGGTAGCGATCTTGAACGTGGAGCCCGGTGGGAACCGACCGGCCAGCGCGGGCGCGCCGGTGGCGTCGGCCGCGCCGTTCTGCGCGACCGCGATCAGGTCGCCGGTGGACGGCGCCACCGCGACCAGCATCGTCTGCTGGGCCACCGGCTCGACCGCGTCCTCCGCGGCGGTCTGCACGGCTCGGTCCAGGCCGACCGCGACGGTGTTGCCGGTGCGCGGTGGCTCCCCGGCCAGCGTGCTGATCGGGGCGCCCGCGGTGTCGACCACCAGGACCGACCAGCCGGGCACCCCGTCCAGCTGAGCGGCCATCTCGGTGCGCACCGCCGGCAGCACGGACCGGGCGAACCCGGCGTCCGGGGGCAGCAGCCGGTCGGAGGAGGTGAACCGCAGCCCGGGCAGCTCGTAGATCGTGTTCTTGACGCTCTGGTAGTCGGTCTCGCGCAGCACGGCCACCGTGTAGGCCTGGCCGTCCGGGGTGCGGGCCGCGCCGTCGACGATCGAGGCCTGGGTGATCTGCGCGTCGATCGGGGACAGCGCCGCGGCCAGCGCGCCGGCGACCGCGGGGAGGTTCCCGGTGGCCAGCCGGTCGAGCAGCACCGACACCACCGTGGTCGCCTCCATCACCGGGGCACCCGCGCGGTCCACCACCGGCGCCGGCCGCGGGGCCTCGGTGCGCAACCCCAGCCGCTGACCGGCGGCCAGCTGCGGGGCGACCACCGTCGGCGCCCAGTGCACCATCCACGCCGGCTCGGTGGTGCCGGCGGGGATCCCGCGTACCACCTCGATCTCGCCGAGATAGCGCCAGACCCGGTCGGAACCGAGATCCCAGCTGATCGCGACCGAGGCGGCGGCGCGGTCGGTGGCCGTGCGGACCTGCTCCAGCTCCGCGGTGAGCCGCTGGGGGGCGAGGGCGAGCCGGGTGGCCGCCAGCAGCTCGGCCGCGGCCACCGGGTCGTCGGTGAGCGCGGCCGCACCCCGGTCGTCGCCCGCCGACCAGGCACCGAGGAACGCGGTGACCGCCCGCTCCGGGCCGTCGTCGCCGAAGATCCCGCAGCCGCTCAGGCCGACCAGCACGCACAGCGCCACCAGCAGCGCGGGAACGCGCCGGCGGTCGCGGGCCGGTCGGGAGGCGGGCACGGGTGGAGTATGCCCAGGCCCACCGACGGTTCCGGGTAGCGGATACCGGGACCCCCCGGAAGGCCCGCGGCGCCCGCGCGCTGGCGATGATCGGCGCACACTCCAGGGCGCGGTCCGGATCGCGATCCGCCTGGTCGTTCGAGGCAGCGCCGAGCCAGTGGTTCCCGAGATGGGACGACCGCGACCCTCCGTGCGGAGAGTCCGCACGATCAGGGCTTGCGGCCGACCCCACCGAACTGGTCCACCGGCACCGGTCGCGGCACCTCCGCGGCCGCGGGCCGCCACAGCGGGCAGGACACCACACCGGGCTCGAGCAGCTCCAAGCCCGCGAAGAGCTCCTCGATCTGCTCCGGCTTGCGCAGGTGGTACTTGGGGTTGGCGTTCTCGTTCCAGATCCGGGCCGCGGCGTCCAGCGCCTCACCGTCGATCACGTTCGTCGCGTCGGAGGCGACCAGGTAGCTGCCGGACGGCAGCGCCGCGACCAGGTTCGACGAGATCGACTTGGCCG
>DATMDS010000089.1:0-14870 GCA_035557575.1 Pseudonocardia sp.
CGGCGATCCGGACCTCGCGTTCCCGGACCGGTACCGGGCCGAGCGCCCGGTACGCGCCCCAGGCCAGGATCAGCACCGTCCAGCAGGCCACGACCACGGCCACCACCCGGGCCCGGAACGGATCCGGCACATCGGCCAGCAGCAACGCCAGCCGGAGGACCTCGCCGACCCCGGTCCAGACGAACAACTGCCACGCCACGCCGAGCCACAGATCGCCCGCGGCCGCGGCCCAGCCGATCCCGCGGCCGTGACCCACCAGCAGCGCGGTCGGCAGCCCGAGGGTGAGCACGGCGGCCAGCGCGCTGAGCGCCACCGTCGGCCCGGTCGGCCAGTCCGGTTGCCACACCAGCCGCGACCACGGGTAGACGTGCAGCAGCACCGACACCAGCAGCGGGATGAGTACGATCAGCGCTCGGCGCCGCTGCCGTCGGACGGCCGGGCGCGCGGGCGCCTGCTCTCTCATGTCTCCATGATGCGTCGACCTGGTGCCGGCCGGCCTGTCGTGCCGAATCAGGCGCCGGTCGTGCGCCGGGCGAAGTCGACCGCGGCGTCGAGGATGGCGTCCGGATCAGGCGCGTCGATCCACATGTGGTCGCTGCCCGGGATCAGGGCGAGCTCGACGGGAACGCCCGCGGCGCGCAGGGCGTCGGCGAGTTGCCGGCTCTGCGCGGCCGGGACGAAGCGGTCCTCCGTCCCGTGCGCGATGTGGAACGGGGGCGCGCCGGGGTGCACGTAGCTGACGGGGCTGGCGGCGCGGGCCCGCTCGGGTGCCGCCGCCGGGCTGGCCCCGAGCAGCAGCGACTCGCGGGAGTCGGGCGCATCCGCCCGCGCGACCGCGTTCGGCAGCGCCTGCGAGCCCATGGTGGTCAGGTCGGCCGGTCCGTACCAGTCGACGACGCCCAGCACGGCGCCGGCTGGGATCGGCTCGCCGTCCGGCTCCCCGCCGCGACCGGCGGTCAACCCGACGAGGGCCGCGAGGTGCGCCCCCGCCGACTCGCCCCAGGCGACGATGCGGTCGGTGTCGACGCCGAGCTCGCCGGACCGGGCACGCAGCCAGCGCACCGCGGCCCGGGCGTCGTGCAGCTGGGCGGGGAACACCGCTTCGCCGCTGAGCCGGTAGTCGATCGAGGCGACGGCGAACCCGGCGCCGACGAGGCGGTGGAACGGGTCGGGTGACCAGTGCCGCCAGGTCGGGCAGAACACCTTCCGGGTGCCCAGTTGCCAGCCGCCGCCGTGCACGAACAGGACGACGGGCGGCGGCGTCGCGCTGCCGACGGGCGTGTAGAGGTCGAGCTGGAGCGGGCGGTAGCCGGCGGGCGCGCAGTACTCGACGGCCCGCCGCACGTGCCCGATCCCGGCGGCCAGCGGGGCCGGGTCGGGCAGCGGGTCGGTGTCCGGGCGGACGAGCCCGGGGGGCGCCGGTGTGGTCACGAGTCCATCCGCAGATCGGGTCGGAACCGGGTGTCGAACCGCTGTCCGGCCTCGGCGAACCGCTCCCGCGGGGGCAGCCCGAGCGGCTCGCTCGGGTAGCCGGTCGCCGTGGTGGGCTCCCCGAGGAAGCCGAAGAACCGCTCGAACCCGCCGCTGCTGACGCCGAGCACGCGGGTCTGGTCCTCCTCGATCCGGTAGGAGTGGACGATGCCGGCGGGCACGTAGCCGAAGTCGCCGGGTCCGAGTTCGCGGACCTGCCGGGTGCCGGTCTCGTCGTCCAGGAAGACGGTCACGCCGCCGTGGACGACGTAGAAGATCTCGTGGTGGGTGCCGTGCGAGTGCGGCGGGATGGCGTCCCCGCGGGGTCCGTCCATGGTGAACACCCCGAACTGGCCGCCGGTCTCGTCCGCGCTGAGCAGCACCGTGAACAGGCTGTCGATCAGGACGGCCTTCTCGCCCTCGCCCCGGGCGAGGAAGAACGGCCGCGGGCTGCCGGGTAGTGCTCCGGACTGGCGTCGGGCGAACTCCATGGTCATGCTGCGCTCCTTCGCGACGGCGGACGAGGCCGGAGGTTTCCGTGTCCTGCCCACCATCGGGGGGCACGAGGCAGGATGCACGGTGTGGGCGGCGACGAGGCATTCCTGGACCGGGCGAGACGGCTGACGATCGAGCAGAAGGCGAGCCTCTGTCTCGGTGGCGACATCTGGCACACCGCGGCGATCCCCGAGCTGGGCCTCGAGCAGATCACCGTGTCCGACGGGCCGCACGGGTTGCGCCGCCAGCCCGAGGGGGGCGACCACGTGGGGATCGGCGGCAGCCTCCCGGCCACCTGCTTCCCGACGGCGTGCGCGCTGGCCTCGTCCTGGAACCCCGAGCTGGCCCGGGAGATCGGTGACGCGCTCGGCGTGGAGGCCAGGGCCCAGGACGTCGCGGTGGTGCTCGGGCCGGGGGTGAACATCAAGCGCTCCCCGCTGTGCGGGCGCAACTTCGAGTACCTGTCCGAGGACCCGTTCCTGGCCGGCCGGATGGGCGCGGCGCTGGTGCACGGGATCCAGGCGCACGGCGTGGGCACGTCGGTGAAGCACTTCGCGGCCAACAACCAGGAGACCGACCGGATGCGGGTCAGCGCCGACGTGGACGAGCGGACCCTGCGCGAGATCTACCTGCCCGCCTTCGAGCACATCGTCACCACCGCGGCCCCGTGGACCGTGATGTGCGCCTACAACAAGATCAACGGAACGTACGCCTCGGAGCACCGCTGGCTGCTCACCGAGCTGCTGCGCGGCGAGTGGGGCTTCGACGGGCTGGTCATGTCCGACTGGGGCGCGGTGCACGACCGGGTCGCCGCGGTGGCCGCCGGGCTGGACCTGGAGATGCCGCCGGACCTCGGCCACAGCGACACGGCGCTGGTCGAGGCCGTGGCGGCGGGCCGACTGGACGAAGCCGTGCTCGACCTCGCCGCCGCCAGGGTGCTGCAGCTGGTGGAGCGGGCGTCGGCGCGCCAACGCGCGGAGATCGACGTCGACGCCCACCACGCCCTGGCCCGCCGGGCCGCCGGCGAGTGCGTCGTGCTGCTGCGCAACGAGGGCGACGTGCTGCCGCTGGCCGGTACGGGCACGGTCGCGGTGCTCGGCGAACTCGCGCGCACCCCTCGCTACCAGGGCGCCGGCAGCTCGCAGGTCGTGCCCACCCGCGTCGAGGTTCCGCTGGACGCGCTGACCGCGGCGCTGCCCGGGGCCGAGGTGCGGTTCGCCGCCGGCTACCCGCTCGCCGACCCGGATGCCGCGCCGGACGTCGAGCTGATCACCGCGGCGGTCGCGGCGGCCCGGGATGCCGACGTGGTCGTGGCCTGCCTCGGCCTGCCGGCGATCGCCGAGTCCGAGGGCTACGACCGGACGCACATGGACCTGCCGCCGGCCCAGCTCGCGCTGCTCGACGCGCTGGCCGCGGGCGCAGCCGGGGTGCCGGTGGTCGCGGTGCTGTTCAACGGCTCCGCCGTGCGCACCAGCAGCTGGGACGCCCGCGTCGCGGCCGTCGTCGAGTGCTGGCTGGGCGGGCAGGCCGGCGGGGCGGCGGTGGCCGACGTGCTCACCGGTGCGGTGAACCCGTCCGGAAAGCTCGCCGAGACCATCCCGCTCACGCTGGCCGACTGCTCGGCGTCGCTGAACTTCCCCGGCGAGGACGGGCACGTGCGCTACGGCGAGGGGGTGTTCGTCGGCTACCGCGGCTACGACGCGAGCGAGCGGGCGGTGGCCTACCCGTTCGGGCACGGGCTGTCCTACACCCGGTTCTGCTACGACGAGCTGTCGGTGACCCAGGCGGGTTCGGTCGACGCCGGCGACCTCACGGTCACCGTGGGCTGCCGCGTGCGCAACGCCGGTGACCGGGCCGGGCAGGAGATCGTGCAGCTCTACGTGGGTGACCCGGCGTCGGCGGTGGCCCGGCCGCCGCGGGAGCTCAAGGGTTTCGCGAAGATCGCTCTGGAGCGCGGCGCCGCCGGGTGGGTCGAGTTCTCGCTCGGCTCGCGCGAGTTCGCCCACTGGTCGGCCCGGGACGGCGGCTGGCTCGTCGAACCGGGCGACTTCACCATCCACATCGGAGCGTCGTCGCGCGACATCCGGCTGACCGGGACGCTCACCGTGCAGGCCACGCCACCCGCCCGGCCCCTCGACGGCATGTCCACCCTGGAGGAGTGGCTGGCCGACCCGGAGGGTGAACGGGTGCTGCGCGACGCCATCGGCACCGACGCGGACGGGAAGCCGGCCGGCATCCTGGGCAACGCGGAGATGCAGCGCATGCTCGGCAACTTCCCGGTGTCCACATTGGCTGCGTTCGCCGGGTTCGGGTTCAGCCACGAGCTGGTGGCGCGGATCACGGCCAAGCGGGCATGACGGCCGACGTCGCGCTGGCCGACGACACCGAGCACACCGATCTCGACCTCTCGGAGCTGCGCGGGGACTCCCAGCGCTGGTCCGGGCGCCGGTTCGTGCGCTGCCGGTTCGTCGACGCCGACCTCCGGGGGCTGGTCACCGAGCGGTGCTCGTTCGACGAGTGCGACTTCACCGGGGCCGACCTCGGCGACTCGACCCACCGCGGGAGCGCCTTGCGCAGCTGCGCCCTGCACCGGGTGACCCTCGGCGGCGCGCAGTTCCGCGGCTGCTCGCTGCTCGGCTCCAGCCTGATGAACTGCCGGCTGCGGCCTCTCGTGCTCACCGACTGCGACCTCACGCTGGCCGCGCTGGGCCGGGCCGACCTGCGCGGGACCGACCTGTCGGAGCTGCGGCTGCGCGAGGCCAACCTGGTGGAGGCCGACCTGCGGGGCTGCGACCTGCGCCGGGCCGACCTGAGCGGGGCCCGGCTGCTGCGCACCCGCCTGGAGGGCGCGGACCTGCGGGGCGCCCGCATCGACCCGGACGGGCTGGTGCAGGCCCGGCTGGCCGGCGCCGAGGTGGACGCCGAGCAGGCGCTGGCCTTCGCCGCCGCGCACGGCCTGCGGATCACCTGAGTCCGGCGCCGTCCCGCGGCGCCGGACTGAGAGGATGGCGGTCGTGACAGCGACCCTGATGGACGGCAAGGCCACGCTCGACGCCATCCTCGGCGAGCTCGCCGGGCGGATCGAGAAGCTGGCGGCCGGCGGGACGACACCGGGGCTGGGCACCCTGCTCGTCGGCGACGATCCCGGCTCGCACTCGTACGTGCGGGGCAAGCACCGCGACTGCGCCAAGGTCGGCATCGCCTCGCTGCAGCGCGAGCTGCCGGCCGATGCCACCCAGGCCGACGTCGAGCGGGCCATCGACGAGCTGAACGCCGACCCGGCGTGCACCGGCTTCATCGTGCAGCTGCCGCTGCCCCGCGGCCTGGACGCCGGGGCCGCGCTGGAGCGCATCGATCCGGCCAAGGACGCCGACGGGCTGCACCCGGTGAGCCTGGGCCGGCTGGTGCTGGGCGAGCCCGGGCCGCTGCCCTGCACCCCGCGGGGAATCGTCGAGCTGTGCCGGCGCTACGACGTGCCGCTGGACGGGGCCCGGGTCACCATCGTCGGCCGCGGGGTCACCGTCGGACGGCCGCTGGGCCTGCTGCTGACCCGGCGCAGTGAGAACTGCACGGTGACCCTGTGCCACACCGGTACCCGCGACCTGACCGCGGCGGTGCGCGGGGCCGACGTGGTGGTGGCCGCGGCCGGCGTCCGCGGGCTGATCACCGCCGACATGGTGCGGCCCGGGGCGGTGGTGCTGGACGTCGGCGTGACCCGCGCCGAACACGGCCTGGTCGGCGACGTCGCCCCGGAGGTGGTGCAGGTCGCGGGCCTGCTGGCCCCGATGCCCGGCGGGGTGGGTCCGATGACCAGGGCGATGCTGCTGACCAACGTGGTGGAGGCGGCCGAGCGGGGTGCGTTCGCGTGACGGTCTCGGCCGCGTGCCCCGGTGGGTGAGATGCGCGCCCGGATCGGCCGGCAGGCCCCGGAGATCGCGGTGCTCGCCATGGCCGCCGTCGCCATGCAGCGGGTGCTCACCCAGCACTGGCGGGAGGGCGCGGTGCTGCTCGGGGTGGCGCTGCTGGTGGCGGCGGCACTGCGGATCGTGCTCTCGACCGACCGGATCGGGCTGCTGGCCATCCGCGGCCGGGCGATCGACGTGCTCAGCTACGGCAGCTTCGGGGTGGCCATGGTGCTGCTCGCCGCCACCATCACCCGCAGCTCGCTGACCCCCGGCTGACCGCGGCCCCGAGATCGCTCCGCCATCCGGCAGGATCCCCGTCATGACCGATGAGCAGCGTTCGGCGCGGATCGTGGACACGCTGGTCGAGGCCTTCTCCGACCTGATGGCGGTCGATCCGGCCGCGTTCCGGACGAAGTTCCGCAAGATGGCCGCCGACCCGTTCGCCTTCTACCGGGGCAGCGCCTGCCTGTTCTACGCCGACGTGGCCGATCGCGAGGACCCGTGGGCCGACGAGCGCACCGGCCGGGTGTGGATCCAGGGCGATCTGCACGCGGAGAACTTCGGCACCTACATGGACGGTGACGGAGTCCTGATCTTCGACGTGAACGACTTCGACGAGGCCTACATCGGACACTTCACCTGGGACGTCACCCGGTTCGCGGCCAGCCTGGCCCTGCTGGGCTGGCGCAAGGCGATCTCCGACGACGACATCACCGGGCTGGTGCAGGCCTACACCCGGGCCTACCTCGAGCAGGTCCGACAGTTCGTCGACCGATCCGACGACCGCGGCTTCTCGCTGCGGCTGGGCACCACCGACGGGGCCGTCGAGCAGGTGCTGCAGCTGGCCAAGCTGCGCACCCGGGTCGGCCTGCTCGACGGGATCACCGAGACCGAGGGCTTCGACCGGATACTGCGCGACGGGCCCGGGCTGCGCCGGCTGGGCGCCGACGAGCGGGCCGCGGCGATGGACGCGTTCGAGCGCTACATCGAGTCCATCCCGGAGTCCAAGCGGCTGCGCGGGGTCGCCTACGCGGTCAAGGACGTGGCCGGGCGCTCCGGTTTCGGCATCGGCAGCGCCGGGCTGCCGGCCTACACCGTGCTGATCGAGGGCTACAACCAGGCGCTGGACAACGACGTGGTGCTGTCGATGAAGCAGGGCAACGTCGCGGCGCCGTCGCGGGTAATGACCGATCCGGAGGTGGCCGGGCACTTCACCCACCACGGGCACCGCACGGCCGTCTCCCAGCGGGCGCTGCAGGCGCACGCCGACCCGCTGCTGGGTTGGACCGACATGGACACCGGCGATCAGGGTCGGGTCGGGTTCGTGGTGGCCGAGGTGTCGCCGTACCAGGCCGACCTGGACTGGACGGAGCTCACCGAGCCGGCGGAGATCGCGCCGGTGGTGGCCTACCTCGGGCAGGCCACCGCCAAGGTGCACTGCGTGGCCGACGCGGACGCCGACCACTCGCTGGTCCCGTTCCAGACCGAGGACGCGATCACCGAGGTGGTGGCCGGCCGGGAGCAGGAGTTCGTGGCCTGGGTGGTCGACTTCGCGCACTCCTACGCCGCCCAGGCGCGCACCGATCACGCCCTGTTCGTCGAGGCCTTCCGCAGTGGCGCGGTGCCCGGGGTGGCCGCCTCGGAATAGCGCCGCCGGGCGCCCGCGCTGTCAGTGCCGGTAGAGGGTGCGCACCAGATCCTCGATGGACGGTTCGTCCACCGTGACGTCGCGCAGCGGGACCCGGCGGGCGACGGCCGCGATGAGCTCCGCCGCCGACGTCGCGCGCCCGAACTCGAGGCGCTGGCGCAGCCCCTGGGCCTGCACGTCGACCCGCACCACGCCGGGCAGGCCGGTCAGCGGCCCGGTCGGTTCGGCCAGCTCCACCACCAGGGTCCGGTGGCCGGCGAAGCGTGCGCGCAGCGTGGCGAGCGCGTCGTCGACCAGCACCCGGCCCCGGTCGATCACCACGACCCGTCGGCAGAGCCGCTCGACGTCGGGCAGATCGTGCGTGGTGAGCAGCAGGGTCACCGCATCCCGGGCGTTCACCTCGGCCAGGAACGCGCGCAGCCGCTCCTTGCTGGCCAGGTCGAGTCCGATCGTCGGCTCGTCGAGCACCAGCAGCTCCGGCTCGTGCAGCAGCGCGGCGGTGACCTCTCCGCGCATCCGCTGGCCCAGCGACAGCTGCCGTACCGGGGTGGCCAGGAAGCCGGCCATGTCCAGCAGCTCGACGCACTCGTCCAGGCGACGCCGGTAGGCCGCGGCCGGCACCCGGTGGATCGCGGCGTGCAGCTCGAAGCTCTGCGACAGCGGCAGGTCCCACCACAGCTGGCTGCGCTGCCCGAACACGACGCCGATCCGGCGGGCCAGCTCGCGGCGCCTGCGCACCGGGTCCAGCCCGCACACGGTGGCGCGCCCGGCCGTGGGCACCAGCACCCCGGTGAGCATCTTGATCGCGGTCGACTTCCCGGCCCCGTTCGGACCGATCAGGCCGACCGCCTCCCCGCGGGCGATGCCCAGCGACATGTCCCGCAGCGCGGTCACCCGCTGCCGGCGCAGGCGGGTGCCGACCAGGAAGTCCCGCCCCAGCCCGTCCGTCGAGATGATCTCGTCCGTGGTCATGTCACGATCCGGTGCCCTGGTAACGCCGGACGCCCAGCCGCCAGATCGCGGCCGCCACGGCCACCGCCAGCAGCGCGACCAGCGGCCCCGCGTAGCGCAGCCCGACCGGCAACCCGAGCGGATCGGGCCGGTCCAGCAGCGCGAGCACCGGGAAGTAGGCCACGAATGCCCCCGGCACCACGTAGCACATCAGCCGGCGCAGCTGCGGCCCGTAGACGGTGATGGGATAGGAGGTGGTGAAGCTGGATCCGTAGGTCAGTACGTTGGCCATCTCCCGGCCGTCGACCACCCAGAACGAGACGGCGTTGGCCGCCACGAACAGCGCGCCCATGATCGCGGCGCCGATCAGCGGCGCGATCACCGCGACCAGCACCCGGAGCGGCGTCCACGGCAGGTCCAGGCGGGCCAGCGACCACAGGTAGACGGCCAGCCCGACGAGCACCCGGCCGAGCCGCTTCAGGGCGATGTCGGCGCAGACCAGTTGGGCCAGGGTGCCCAGCGGGCGCAGCAGCATGACGTCGAACTCGCCGGTGCGGATGTACTCGGGCAGCCGCTCCACCGCCCCGACGCAGAGGTCGGCCACCCCGAACCCGCACGCGGCCAGGCCGAAGATCAGCAGCACCTCGCCGCCGGTGAACCCGCCCAGCGAGCTGATCTGGGTGAAGACCACGGCGATCGCGAACAGCTCGATGCCCTGCCCGATCGCCTGCGCGACCAGGTCGAGCGCGAACGAGACGCGGTAGGCCAGCTGGCTGCGCAGCCGGGATCCCACGATGCGGCCGTACACCCCGGCCGTCACCAGCCGGTCAGCCACCGTGGACCACCAGCCGCCGGGCTCCGCGGGCCAGTACGACCCGGACGCCGAGCAGCAACAGCACGGCCCACAGCACCTGGTGTCCGAGCACCGGCAGCGGGTCCACGCGCTCGGTGAACACGTCGATCGGACCCTGCAGCAGGGCCGGGCACGGCGTCCACCACAGCGCCTGCTGGGCCCAGCCCGGGAACCACGGCAGCGGCACCACCAGCCCGGTCAGCATCCCGCCGGCCGCACCCCACAGCGCGACCGCGCCGCGCCCGTCCAGCAGCCAGAACGCGGACATGTTGAGCAGCAACCGGATGGCGAAGCTGACGCACACCGCGAGCAGCACCGCGACCGCGAACAGCAGCCAGGTCAGCGGCCGGTCGGGCCACCGGAACGGGAACAACAGCGCACCGAGCGCCACCGGCGGCAGCAGCCGCATGCCCACTGCGGCCCCGGCCCGGCCGAGGTCCGTGGCCAGCAGTGCGGTCGGCAGGTCCCACGGGCGGCCCAGGTCGACCACCACGTCGCCGCTGCGCACCCGCTCGGAGAACTCGGTGCTGCCCCAGAGCAGCACCACCGCGAGCAGGCCCTGCCCGAGCCACACGTAGGTGATGGCGGTGGCCGGGTCGTAGCCGGCGATGCTGCCCCGCTCGGCCAGCACCGCCGACAGCACGGCCACCCGCAGCAGGCCGAACACCACGTTGGTGGTCATCCCGGCCAGCGCGGCCTGCCGGTAGCCTGCGTACCGCCGGTACCCGGCCTTGATCAACTGCGGATACGGAGCGAGCACGTCGTTCCACGCTACGGCGCCGCGCAACCGATTTCCGGGCGACGATCCACCGCAGCCACCGACCCGGCGGATCGGGCCGGCCGGCCCTCAGACGTTCGTCAGCGCCTCGTTGAAGGTGCGGCTGGGCCGCATCACCTCGTCGGCCCTCGCCTTGTCCACGAAGTAGTAGCCGCCGAGGTCGACCGGCCGGCCCTGCACCTCGCTCAGCTCGGCGAGGATCGTCTCCTCCGCGTCGCCCAGCCGCTGGGCCAGCGGCGCGAACGCCGCCGCCAGCTCCGCGTCCTCGGTCTGCATGGCCAGCGCCCAGGCCCAGTACAGCGCCAGGTAGAAGTGGCTGCCCCGGTTGTCCAGCTCGCCGACCTTGCGCGACGGCGACTGCCCGTTCTGCAGCAGCTGCCCGGTGGCGGCGTCCAACGTGGAGCCGAGCAGGGCCGCGCGCGGGTTGTCGGTCTGCTCGGCCAGGAACTCCAGCGACACCGCCAGCGCGAGGAACTCGCCGAGCGAGTCCCAGCGCAGGTGGTTCTCCTTGAGCAGCTGCTGCACGTGCTTGGGCGCCGAGCCGCCGGCGCCGGTCTCGAACAGGCCGCCGCCGTTCATCAGCGGGACGATCGAGAGCATCTTCGCGCTGGTGCCCAGCTCCAGGATCGGGAACAGGTCGGTCAGGTAGTCCCGCAGCACGTTGCCGGTGACCGAGATCGTGTCCTCGCCCCGGCGGGCACGGTCCAGCGTGTACCGGGTGGCCTCGGCGACCGGAAGCATCTCGATGGTCAGTCCGTCGGTGTCCAGCTCGGACAGCTGGGCCCGCACCTTGGTCAGCACCTGGGCGTCGTGTCCGCGGGTCTCGTCGAGCCAGAACACGGCCGGTGCCCCGGTGGCCCGGGCCCGCCCGACCGCCAGCTCCACCCAGTTGCGGATCGGCGCGTCCTTGGTCTGGCAGGCCCGCCAGACGTCGCCCTCGTCGACCTCGTGCTCCAGCAGCACCGTGCCGGCGCCGTCCACCACGCGCACCGTCCCCGGCGCGTCGATCTGGAAGGTCTTGTCGTGGCTGCCGTACTCCTCGGCCTTCTGCGCCATCAACCCCACGTTGGGCGTGGTGCCCATGGTGGTCGGGTCGAAGGCGCCGTGCTCCTGGCAGAAGGCGATGGTCTCGGCGTAGAGCGGGGCGTAGGAGGAGTCCGGGATGACGAACTTGGCGTCCTGCAGCTTTCCGGCCGCGTTCCACATCTGGCCCGACGAGCGGATCGCTGCCGGGATCGACGCGTCGATGATCACGTCGCTGGGCACGTGCAGGTTGGTGATGCCGCGGTCGGAGTCGACCATGGCCAGCGGCGGGCCGCTGTCGTAGGTGGCGGTGATCGCCTTCTCGATGGCCTCCCGCTTCTCTGCCGGCAGCTTCTCCAACGCGGTCAGGATGCTGGCCAGCCCGTCGTTCGGGCTGGCGCCCACCGCGGCCAGGTCCTCGCCGTACTGGGCGAACACGTCGGCGAAGTACGCGGTCACGGCCCGTCCGAACAGGATCGGGTCGGACACCTTCATCATGGTCGCCTTGAGGTGCACCGAGAACAGCACGCCGCGCTTGCGCGCGTCGGCCACCTGCTCGGCCAGGAACGCGTCCAGCGCGGCGCGGCGCATCACCGCGGCGTCCACGATCTCCCCGGCCAGCACCGGCACCGACGGCTTCAACACGGTGACCGAGCCGTCCGCCGCGACGTGCTCGATGCGCAGCTCACCGGCCTCGGCGACGGTCACCGACGTCTCCGAGTGCCGGAAGTCGCCGTCCTGCATGGTCGCCACGTGCGAGGCCGAGTCCGGTGACCAGGCGCCCATGGAGTGCGGGTGGGTGCGCGCGAACTCCTTCACCGATGCCGGGGCCCGGCGGTCCGAGTTGCCCTCACGCAGCACCGGGTTCACGGCGCTGCCCTTCACCGCGTCGTACTCGGCCCGGGCCGCGCGCTCGTCGTCGGTCTGCGGGTTCTCCGGGTAGTCGGGGATGTCGTAGCCGGCCGCGTGCAGCTCGCGGATCGCCGCCTTCAGCTGGGGGATCGAGGCGCTGATGTTGGGCAGCTTGATGATGTTCGCCTCGGGGGTGGTGGCCAGCTCGCCGAGCTCGGCGAGCGCGTCGGGCACCCGCTGGGCGTCGGTCAGCCGATCCGGGAAGCGGGCCAGGATGCGACCGGCCAGCGAGATGTCCCTGGTCTCGATGTCGACGCCGGCCTGGCCGGCGAACGCGGAGATGATCGGTAGGAACGAGTGGGTGGCCAGCGCCGGTGCCTCGTCCGTGTAGGTGTAGATGACCTTCATCGTCGCCTCGGCCCGTCTCCCGGAATCATGGCCGGGGAGCCTCCGCCCCGGTCCTTGCGGACACGCTATCCCGGGCAGCGGCCGCTGGGGATGAGGACCGCACGTCATCACGTCCGCGCCGGTGGGCCGACCTGCGTTACCGTAGGTGCACGCCGGGTGCGGCCCGCGCGCGCCGCTCGTTCCCGGGAGGCCGGTCGATGGCCAAGGTCTCGATGCCCAAGCTGGAGGGCAAGTTCTTCTCCGGCTGGGTGTTCGTGCTGGTCGCAGGCTTGCTGCTGGCGCTGTACGCGATCGTCGACGGGGGCGGCCTGGACTCGACCAGCTCCACCGCGCCCCCTCCGGCGGCCAGCGCCGACGGCTCCACCGGCTGCCAGCTCGAGGTGACGACCGACCGGATCAACGTCCGGGCCGGCCCCAGCCAGGACACCGAGCAGCTGCGCGTGCTCACCCGGGGTGAGGTGGTCGACGGCACCCGCGTCGTGGTCAACCTGTACCGCCAGCTCGAGGACGGGACGTGGGCCACCGGCGAGTTCCTGACCCCCGTTCCGGGCACGAACTGCACCTGAGGGACGCTGCCGGGGTGCACACCGTCTGCCCGGTCGCCGTGGTGCGCCCTGCCGTGGTGCGCGCTGCCGTGGTCCCGGCCCGCGGGCGCCGCGGATGAGCGCGGTCAGCCCGACCCGGGTCATCGGCGGGCGCTATGTCGTGCTGGGCGAGCTCGGCCGCGGCGGCATGGGCGTGGTCTGGCGGGCCGAGGACCGGGTGATGGGCCGCCAGGTCGCGGTCAAGGAACTGCACCTGCCGGCCGGGCTCGGCGAACAGGAGCGCCGGCTGTTCCGCGAGCGGCTGCTGCGCGAGGCGCGCACCGCCGGCCGGCTGAACCACCCCGGCATCGTCACCGTCTACGACGTGGTCGCCGACGGTGGGGTCGACCACATCGTGATGGAGCTGATCGAGGCCCGCACGCTGACCGACCTGGTGGTCGCCTCCGGTGGGCTGGACGAGGCGACCGCGGTGAGCGTGGCCCAGCAGCTGCTGGATGCGCTGGGGACCGCGCACGACAACGGCGTGGTGCACCGGGACGTGAAGCCGGCCAACGTGATGCTCGGAGCGAAGGGCCGGGTGAAGCTCACCGACTTCGGGATCGCCCAGGCCGCCGACGACCCGCGGCTGACCACCACCGGAGCGCTGATCGGCTCGCCCGGCTACCTGGCGCCCGAGCGGCTGGAGGGGCTGCCCGCCACGCCGGCCTCGGACCTCTGGTCGCTGGGCGCGACGCTGTACTACGCCGTGCAGGGCATGAGCCCGTTCGCCCGCGACACGACGGCCGCGACCATCTACGCGGTGCTGCACAGCGACGTCCCGACCACGCGCACCCGCGGCCCGCTCGGCCCGGTCATCGCGGGCCTGCTGCAGCGGGAGCCGCGGGCCCGGCTGGGCGGACCGCAGGCGGCGGCGCTGCTGGCCGGCGCGGCGGCCACACCGCCGCCGTCGTCGGAGGACGACACCCAACCGGTGCCGCGGCAGTCCACCAGCCGGCTGGCCGGAGCGCCGGTCGGTGCCCGTACGGGGCGGAACGACCGCTGGTGGTGGGTGGCGGCCGCCGCGCTGGTGCTGGGCCTGGTGGCCGGCGTGGCCGGCGGGTTCGCCCTGTCCGGGAGCGGGCGGGACGACGCCATCACGATGACCTACGGCGAGGGCGCGGACGTGCCGGAGTTCGAGGTCTCCAGCTCCTACCCGTGCCTGATCGTCGGGCCGGCCCCGGGCCGTTCGGTCGGGTCCAGCTCCTCGGTGAGCTGCGACGAGCCGCACGAGGCGGAGATGTTCGCCGGGTTCGGCCTCTACTCGTCCAGCACCGTCATCGAGTACCCGGGAGTGGCGCAGCTGAGCGGGTTCGGGGCCGGCGCCTGCCGGTTCTACTTCGACTCGGCGCTGGTCGTCGGCGCGGACAAGGGTCGGCTGCAGGTCGTCGCGCTGGTGCCGGGGGAGGCCGCGTTCGAGCGCGACACCAGCACCGTGGCCGGCAGCCCGTCGTTCAGCGAGCGCACCCTGTACTGTGTGCTGCGGGCGGCCGATGGCAGCCAGCTGCAGGGCAGCCGGATTGCCGAGCAACCGAACTGAGCGCCGTGGTCTGATGGGACCGTGACCTCCTCCCACCGCAACATCGAGCTGGTCGTCGCCGCCCTCACGGCCGGTGGGGCCGACCCCGCCCGGATCGACCGGATGCTGGTGTTGCCGGACGCCGTGACCACCGCGGCGGCGGCCGCGGCCGCGCTCGGGGTCGAGGTCGGCCAGATCGCGAACTCGCTGGTCTTCGAGATGACCGGCGCCGACGGCGACGTGGCCCCGCTGCTGGTGCTCACCTCGGGAGCGCACCGGGTGGACACCGGCAAGGTCGCGGCCCTGGTCGGGGCGACCCGGGTGCGCCGGGCGTCCCCGGAGTTCGTGCGGGCCGCCACCGGGCAGGCGATCGGCGGGGTGGCCCCG
>DATMDS010000090.1:0-64279 GCA_035557575.1 Pseudonocardia sp.
TACGACGACGCGATGGCCATCGCCAACTCGGTGCGCTACGGCATGTCGGGCACGATCTTCACCCGCAACATGGCCCGCGTGCACGACGCCCTGCGCGACTTCGAGGCCGGCATGCTGCACGTGAACCGGCCCGGCGTCGGCGCGTGGCCGCACCTGCCGCACATGGGGTCCAAGCTGTCCCAGTACGGCCCCCCGGAGTGCTCACCCGAGCAGTGGGACTTCTACACCGAGTGGCGCTCGGCCTGCATCAGCTTCCCGGACGCCTGACCGACCGGCCTCAGGCCGGCCACTCGCGCACGGTGCGGACCAGCGCCACGAAGGCCCGCTCGGGCGGGGTCAGGTTCCGGTCGGCCCGGTGCACGAGGGAGATGGTGCGGCTCGGGGCCGGGACGTCGATCTCGACCCGGGCCAACATGCCGTGCGCCAGCTCGTAGCGGGTGGCGTGGTCGGACAGCAGTGTGATGCCGAGGCCGTGCCGGGCGGCCTCCTTCAGCGTGTCGGGCCCCCACAGGTCCCAGCGGTCCACCTCGGCCAGACCCCAGGCGGTCAGGGCCTGCTCCTGCAGGCGGCGGGTCGCGGAGCCCGCCTCGCGCAGCAGGAACCGCTGGTCGGCCAGCTCCGCGGGGGCCAGCATCCGGCCGGTGACCGGCGAGTCCGGCGCCGCGACCAGGACCATCTCCTCCTCCAGCACCGGCTCGGCGACGAGGTGCTCGTCCAGCGGCGTGCCGACGGCGAGACCGAGGCCGGCCTCGCCGTCGGTCAACCAGCCCTCGACGGTCTCCTCGTTGCCGACCCGGATCTGGCAGGAGACCCCGGGCACCTGGCGGGAGAACTCGGCGACCAGGCGCGGCACCAGATAAGCGCCGACGGTGGTGGTCCCGGCCACGACGAGCCGCCCGGCCCGCAGCCCCTGGTGCTCCGCGGCCGAGTGGGTGATCTCGTCGAGCAGGGCGAAGACGGTCCGTGCCTTGGCCACCACGGCCTCGCCGGCGGAGGTGGGCCGGGCACCGCCGGGCCGCCGCTCCAGCAGCTGCACCCCCAGCGAGCTCTCCAACGCCCGGATCTGGCTGGAGACGGCCGGCTGGCTCATGTAGAGCACCCGGGCCGCGGCGGAGAAGCCGCCGGAGTCGACGACCTGCACCAGGATGGCGAGGCGGTTCAGGCTCATCGCCATGGTCGGATCCTCGCACGCGAGCATGCGACGTCGCAGACGACATCCGTCGACAGCGGCTTCAGTTCCACTCTCCGGGGACGGGCAACCCGTGTGACGCTGATCTGGGACGCTGCCACGTATGGACCTACCGAAGCAGGTTCTCGCGTACTTCGTGGACGGACCACACGGAGGTGAGACCGTGGTCGTCACCGCGGAATCGGACGGCTCCCCGCCGCGGGAGATCGAGCTGCAGGATCCGGTCCCACCGCCCGAGCTGTACATGGAGAGCTCCCTCAGGCATTCGATCCCTCTCGTCGTGTCGAGGTATCGGCTGGTACAGGAGGCCCAGCGGGAGCGGGGCGGGTACGTGTACACGCTGGTGCGAGATCTGGACGCCGCGCGCTGAGGGTCGTCGCCGGCGAGGTCGTGGGCTGTCGGCGGGGCCCGGCGGGGCAGCGTCGGGCCGGCTCTGTCGCCGCTTGTGTCGCGCTTCCTCGGAACTCAGTTCCGGCCGGTTCGCGGTTCGCCTCGAAGGAAGTCCGCCGCTTGAGTGTTCTCCCCGGTAGCTTTCCTCGACTTCTTGAGTGCGCGCTTCTCCTTGATGGATTTGCCAGAGCTCTTGCTTGCTGACTGCCGCGGAGATTTGTCGGACATGATGCACCACTCCCTGCCGGGCGGCGGTTACTCCACCGCCCCTTTGTTGACGAGACCAGACCGACCCACAGGCCCTCAGGAACGGGCCCCCGTTGAGCTGGGTGCGTTGTTGCCGGGGCTAGCCGCCCACGCGAACATGCCCGCCGTCGAGCTCCCAGCGCTCTTCCGCTTCCGCAGCCTCACGGCGGCCGTTGAGGTCACGCGAGCGGGGCCACCCTCCGCCGAGGACACCGGAGACGGTGTTCGCTCGCGGCTTCACCCGCAGCCGGACGGGCGGAGATCGATCCGGGGCGGTTGCGACCTGTGAAGCGGCATTCTGAACAGTGGGTGCCGACCTCATGTCAGGCCCCGTCCTCCGGGACGGCGAAGCGCCCGGCCTGGTCTTTCGTCGAGGACGACGCAGGCATGAGCGCCCGCGTGCGAGATGTTCCCAACTCGATCAACACTACTCCGGCCGGGCGGCCCGGTCGACAGGTGGCGGTCGAACCCCGCCTGGTTCAGGGCAGCCCGACGGCCCGCGCCCGGGAGACGGCCTCCTCGCGCCCGCTGACGCCGAGCTTGCGGTAGAGGCTCTTCGTGTAGCCCCTGACCGTGTTCAGCGACAGGAACAGCTCGCCGCCGATCTCGCGCAGGGTGAGCGGTCCCGGCAACGCCCGCAGGATCGAGCGCTCCCGGTCGGTGAGCTCCTCGACGAGCACGTGCTGCTCGTGCCGGGCGTCCAGCACGGCACGGCGGCCGACCCGGCCCTCGGCGACCGCAGCGCCTCCCGCGCCGCGGGCAGGTCATCGTGGGCGTGCGCGAGCTGCCCTTCGGCCGTGCGCAGCAGGGTCAGGGCGGGCGCGCGGCGTCACCCCAGGTGGCTTCCAGCTCGTCGGCCGCGGCGGCGAACTCTCGGCACAGCCGTCCTACCTGTCGGAGTGGACCGCGTTCAACCACGTCCGGACGGTCGCGGCACTCGTGGCCGCAGCGCTGTTCACCCTTGCCCTGCGCACCGGTGACGGGCGACCTTCGCTCCTCGCGGTCGGCTCCCGGGATGCCGGTCGCTGATCACGCCGGACTGTCCGTCGCAGCGGGGACGTGCCTACGCTGCGGACGTGTCCTCGACCCCCGCGGAGAACACTCGTCACCCTCCGGCGCGCAACACCGTGCTCGCCGGCCTGGTGGGCAGTGGTGGCGGCGGGCGGCGGGCGTTCGTCGACGCGACGGGCACCCCGGTGGTGCTACCGGCCACCCTCCGCCGCGTGGTCGCCACCGACGACGGAGTCGGCGCGCTGCTGCTCGGCCTGGGCGTGCCGTTGACCGGGTGCGCCGCGACACTGGCCGACATCGAGGCGGTCGGTGCGCCGCGCGCGCCGGACCCGAAGGCCGTCGCGGCCCTGCGCCCGGACGTGATCGTGACCGGTGCCGTCGGCGGGGTGCACGACCTGGCGAACAGGAGGCTGGTCGAGGCGCTCCGGCGGGTGGCGCCGGTCGTGGCGGTGGACGTCGGGCGTCCGACGGCGGCCGTCGCGGACCTGCGGGCGATGTTCGGCGCCGTCGTCGGCGGCGGGCCACCGGCGGCCGAGCCCGTGTCCGACCGTCGGGTCGGGGCGCCGTGACGCAGGACCGAGCTGCCCACGCTGTCACCTTCGCCGGTTTCCGTCACCCCAACGCTCGGCGCAGCACCGCAGCCAGCATCGCCACCGCGTCGACGTAGGAGCTCTCCGCCGGCCGGGAGAACCCGATGACGAGCCCGCGCCGCGGCCCGGCCCCGGCGTGCCAGTGCCGGCCCAGTCCCTCCAGCGCGAGTCCCTCCGCGGCCGCCAGCTGCACGACCTCGGGCTCGTCCGGGCCGTCGGCCGGCAGCGGGACGAGCAGCTGCAGGCCGGCGCTGATCCCCGGCGTCGGCGGCAGCCGGTGCCGGTGCAGCGGCGCGAGGGCGGCGGTGAGCAGGTCGCGGCGCCGCCGGTAGCGGCCGCGCATCCGCCGGACCTGCCGGTCGTACCCGTGGCCGGCGATCAGCTCGGCCAGTGCCAGCTGGGCGACGACCTCGGTGCCGCGGCTGGCGAAGCCCTTGGCCGTGAGCATGGCGTCGACCAGCCGGTGCGGCAGCACCGCCCAGCCCAGCCGCAGCCCGGGCCCGAGCGCCTTGGACGCGGTACCGATGTAGGCGACGTGCTCGGGCGCCGTGCCCTGGATGGAGCCGATCGGCTGGCCGTCGTAGCGGAACTCGCCGTCGTAGTCGTCCTCGATGATCAGACCGTCGACCTGTCGCGCCCACGCCGCCACCGCGTGCCGCCGCCGCGCCGCCAGGGTGGCGCCGGTCGGGTACTGGTGGGCCGGGGTGAGCACGACGGCCCGCACCCCCTGCAGCTCCGGTGCCCCGACGAGGTCGTCGACGCGGGCGCCCTCCTCGTCGACGGCCAGCGGGCGCACGGCCTGCCCGGAGCGGCGCAGAACCTCGCGGTGGAAGACGAACCCGGGGTCCTCCATCGCGACGTCGGTGGTCCCGGTGTCGGCCAGGACCCGTCCGAGCAGGGACAGCGCCTCGGTGCACCCGTTGGTGATCACGACCTGGTCCGGGTCGGCGCGCACCCCGCGGGAGCGCCCGAGGTAGCCGACCAGCTCGCGGCGCAGCTGCGCCGTGCCGTGCCGGGCGCCGTAGCCGTAGACCTCGGCGGGTGCGCGGTTGAGCGCCTGGCGCAGACAGCGCATCCACACCGCCACCGGGAACGCGCCGACGTCAGGGGTGCCGGGGCGCAGGTCCCACCGCGGCGTTCCGGCGCTGCGCCGGGCCGGCGCCGGGTGGGGAGCGGGGCCGAGGTCGGCGACCCGGGTGCCGGCGCCCTGCTGGGCCTGCAGGTATCCCTCGGCCGTGAGCTGGTCGTACGCCGCGGTCACGGTGCCCCGGGACAGGCCCAGGTCGCGGGCCAGCGCCCGGGTGGAGGGCAGCGACGTGCCGGCGGACAGCCGGCGGCTCTGGATCGCCGCGCGCAGGCTCTCCTCGAGGCTGGCCCGCCGCCGCGACCGGGACGTCTCGATCTGGAGATCGAGACCGGCACTGGTCCATGACGGCGGCATGCCATTGGACCTTAATCCGCCCCGGTGTCACCCCTAGCGTCGGAAGGGTCCACGGCGAGCATGGAGGTGCAGGTGACCGGGGACGAGCACGTGGCGTCGGCGAGCCGCTGGCCCGCGCTGCTGTGGGCGACCGGGGCCGTGCCGCTGGTCGCCGCGGCTCTCCACGCGGTGGTGCTCACCGGTGTCGCCGACCCGTGGGTCGAGGCGCTGTCCGTGCGCCGCCCCACGGCACAGGCCGGGACCGGATGGTTGTTGGCGTGGGCGACGGCGCTGCTGCTGCCCCGGGTGTGCACTCGCGCCTGGGAGCGGCACGTCATCGGCGGCGGCGTGGTCCTGTTCGCCGTCGTCGAGACCACGGTCACGGGGCTTCGGCTGTGGCGCGGGCTCCCCACCCGGACCTACCTCGACCGGCCACCGGACGAGGCGTTGCTGCAGGCGGGGGCGATCGGGGTCGGTGCGGTGCTGCTGATGTCGGGCATCGTGCTGCTGGTCGCGACCGTGCGGACCCGCGGGCTCCCGCTCGGTGCCCGGGCCGGGGCGCTGGCCGGGGCCGGGCTGCTGCTCGCCGGCTGCGCACTCGGGCTGCTGACGATGGCGACCGGCGGCGCGCCCTCCTGACCGACCGGCCGCGGCGGGCTGAGCGGGCGGCCGCCGGTCAGGGGCTCGGCAGCGCGAGCGGGGGCGGTAGCCGGCGCGCGGTGCGGGCCACCCCGCGCTGCCGGTACGTCTGCACCTGCTCGAGGACCAGCGCCAGCAGGATCAGCGGGACGCCGATCGCCCCCAGCAGGTTCAGCGGCGGCAGGCTCAGCTCGTTGATCCCGTCCTGGCTCAGCGTGCCCCGGATCGCCTCCAGGGCGTCGACGTGCGAGCCGGCCAGCCGGACCGGGCTGCCCGGTGCGACGTTGATGCCGACCGACAGCGCCGAGACGACGGCGTCGTTGACGACGACCGGGTCGTCCGAGCGGGAGCGGATGCCCTCCTGCACGTCGTCGATCACCGTGTTGGAGATCGTGGTCGCCGCCCCGGCGTCGACTCCGGTGGAGCCGCCGGAGATCCGGCTGTCGAGGATCTGCAGGCCGGTGCTGAACGTGCGGATCGCGGTGCGGCTGACCCCGTCGCTGTTCACGTTGCGCAGCACCACGTCCTTGGTCGCCGAGAGCGCCACCAGCCCGTCGCTGCCGCCGAACATGGACATCCCGTTGATCGCGACGCCCGCGGCGCCGCGCTCCACCCGCACCGCGGTGGCCGAGTCGCTGATCGACACCTGGTTCAGCGTCGTGTCGTGACCGCCGATGGACACCCCGGCGACCGACGCGCCGGTGATCGTGCTGGCGTTCAGCGTCAGGGCCTTGGTGGTCTTCTCGATGTGCAGGCCGCGGCGGGCGCCGACGATCTGCGCCCGTTCGATCACCACCCGGTCGCTGCCGACGTGGGTGTAGACGCCGATCGGGTCGTCGGTCGCGGTGATGTCGCTGATCGCGACATCGGTCGAGGCGCTGACCCGGATCCCGCCGACCGCGTTGCCCGCGGTGGCGACGTGGTCCACCTTCGGTGTGGTCTGCCCGAGCATCGCGAGGCCGAACAGCTTGTTGCCCGAGGCCGAGATGCCGGTGATCGGGCGCTCCGAGCTGGGCCCGGTGACCAGCACGCCGTTGCCCCCGTTGCCGGTGGACCGGACGTCGATCAGCGCGGTTCCCTGGTCGCCGCGCAGCACCAGCCCGTCGCCGGCCGAGTCCGCGACCGTCACCGCCTCCAGCCGGACCCGGTCGGTGCGGTCCAGCTTGAGGCCGATCCCGCTGCGAGCCAGCGTGGTGCGCACCAAGCTGCCGGTGCTGGTCTGGCTGAGTGCCAGTGCGGCCCGTGGCGCCGGGTCGGTGGGCAGCGTGCCCAGGTCGTTGATCGACGCGTCGGTCGCCTCGATGTGACCGCCGCCGTTCACCACGATGAACGGGCGCCCCGGGCCGACCGGCAGCGGCTGCTGGTTGCTCGCGTCGAACGAGCCGATGGTGACCCCGCGCAGGATGAGCCGCCCGCTGCCGGTGTAGAGGGACGCGGCGTCGGCGGCCGTCGGGCCGCCGGCCAGGCGGACGGTCTTCACGGCGTCGCCGAGGGTCAGGCGCTGTCCCGGGCCGAGCACGATCGCCGCCGACACGTCGGCGCTGTCGCGGGAGACCACGACCCAGTCGGTGGGCACGAACCGGTCCAGTGTGGCCAGCGTCAACGCGCCGCCCGAGCGCGGCGCCTGCCGGGTCAACCGGCCGTCCTCGACCACGTCGATCGAGCGCTGCCGGACGATGACCATCTTCTTGGGATGGCCGTGGCTGACCCATGACGCCTGCGCCCGCTGACCGGCCGCGGCCAGTTGAGCGGCCCGCTTCTGCGCCCTGGCCTGGACACCTGCCGCAGCCGCCGCGGCCTGCTCCCGGGCCTGCCGCTGCGCGGCGGCCTGCTGCTTGGGGTCGGGCACGGGAGCGGGTTGCGGGTCGCGGGTCGGCGCGGCCGACTTCGGCGTCGCCGGCACGGCGGCGGACCGGCCGTCCGCGGCCGACGAGGATGCGCTCGGCTCGGGCTTCTCCGCGGCGGCCGTCTCCGCCGGGCTGCCCGCCTCGGCCTCGGCCGCCGCGGCCCGACCGGTGGGCATCGCGACCGCCGTCGTCAGGGCCAGCACGGCGGCGAGGAGCGCCGTGATGATCCAGCTGGACAAGGCTCTGCGCATGTACTGCACCCTTCGTCGAGCGAGACGGGCGCCGCGATGCACTGTGCGTGGCTAGGGACCGGCACTGTTCTCCAGTCACTGTTCGAGGCCCGGCCGGTGAATGTTACAAATACAGCCCCCGTTGGTTTCCGGGTGCCCCGGAGAGCGCCGACACCCATCGCCCTGGCCACTGCGGCGATTACGATTGTCCCTGGTAAGAGCCCTACGAACAAGTATCGAAGAATCGTCGCACGGCATTCGGCCGGACCGCTTCTGATTCGGCCGATCACCCGATGGCGGTCGCACAAATACTCTTGCGTGGTGTTTGTCGAGGCGCTCCGTCAGTATCTCGTCGACCTCGGGTGACAAGGCAGCGAAAGAATTGTCCGAATGGGGGAGCGCGTCGCGAAGCGAGGTGACTGCGGGTGACCGCGGCCGGGTCACCCGGCGCCGTGGGCGGCCCGACCGAGCAGGTAGCGCTGCTCGGGCAGGCTGGTGGTGAGTCGGGCGGCAGCGCGGTACCCGGCCGCTGCGGCCTCGCGCTCCCCGGCCAGCTCCAGCAGGTGCGCCCGGACCGCGTGCAGCCGGTGCTGGCGGGCCATCCGGGCGTCGTCCCGCAACGGCTCGAGCATCGCCAGCCCGGCCCGCGGTCCCTGGGCCATGCCCACCGCCACGGCGTGGTTGAGGGTGACGACCGGGTTGGGGGCGACCCGCTCCAGGAGGCGGTAGAGCTCGACGATCTGCGGCCAGTCGGTGTCCTCGGCGCGGCTCGCCTCGGCGTGCACGGCGGCGATCGCGGCCTGCAGCTGGTAGGGCCCGAGCGGGGCGCGGGCCAGCGCCTCGGCGATCACCTCCAGGCCCTCCGCGATGCTCGCCCCGTCCCAGCGGCTGCGGTCCTGCTCGGCCAGCGGCACGAGCTCGCCGTCGGTGCCGATGCGAGCGCGCCGCCGCGCGTCGGTGAGCAGCATCAGGGCGAGCAGCCCGGCGACCTCGCCGTCGGCGGGCAGCAGCCGGCGCACGGTCCGGGTCAGCCGGATCGCCTCCGCCGTGAGCTCGGTGCGCTGCAGCCGCGGGCCGGAGCTCGCGGTGTAGCCCTCGTTGAAGATCAGGTACAGCACGTGCAGCACGGCGCTCAGCCGCTCCGCCCGCTGATCCGCCTGCGGCGGCGCGAAGCGGGCCCCGTCGGCCTTGATGCGCTGCTTGGCCCGGCTGATCCGCTGGGCCATCGTCGGCTCCGGGACCAGGAACGCCGCGGCGATCTCCGCCGTGCTCAGTCCGCCGACCGCGCGCAGCGTGAGCGCGATCTGCGCGGACGGGGTGAGGCTGGGATGGCAGCACAGCACGAGCAGGGTCAGCGCGTCGTCGGTCTCGGGCGCCGGGTCGTCGGCGGCCGGCGCGTGCCGCTCGTCGGGCGGGGTGCGCGCGGCCAGCAGCTCCTCGCGGCGCCGGCTCGCCGATGCGGCGCGCTGCTGGTCGATGAGCCGCCGTCCGGCCACCGTGAGCAGCCAGCCGTGCGGGTGCTCCGGCACGCCGCGCTGCGGCCACTGGGTCGCGGCCGCCAGCAGAGCCTCCTGGACGGCGTCCTCGGCGGCCGCGAAATCGCCGCAGCGGCGAGCGAGCGTGCCGAGCACCTGCGGCGCCAGCGGACGCAGCAGGTCCTCGACGCCGGGATCGACGCTCACATCTCCTGGCCGGCGTAGTCCATGATCGGCCGCACCTCGACGCCGCCGAACCGGGCGTCCGGGAAGCACGCCGCGATCTCGGCCGCCCGCTCGGGGGTGTCGCAGTCGACCACGAAATAGCCGGCCAGCTGTTCCTTGGCCTCCAGGAACGGGCCGTCGGTGATCACCGGAGCGCCGTTGCGTACCTGGGCGGTACGGGTCTGCTCCGGGTCGGCCAGCGCCGCGCCGCCGACCAGCTCGCCGGAGGCGCGGATGTCCTCGAACATCGCCTCGACCTGCGCCGTCAGCTCCTGCTGCTCGCGCTCGGGCAGCTGCTGGAACTCCGGACGGCGGGCGTAGATCGGGTGGCCCCAGGTCGTCGGGTTGCTGTAGATCAACAGAAGGTACTTCATGTGCGCTCCTTCGGGTCGAGGCACCCGCGTCCGGTGCCTTCGTACCCGGGTCGGAGCGGACGTGCCGATCTCGACATCCGGCCGGGACGGATCCTCGCCGTCAGTCGTACGGCTGGTCCGCGCTGGCGCGGCTGCGGACCGCGATCGGGCCGAGCGCCCACAGACCGAGCAGCACCACGAAGGCGACGCCGCCCGCCACCCACGCCGCCCCCAGCCCGAGCACGACGTCGAAGATCAGGGCGACGACCCCGACCACCGCGATCCCGAGCACGGCGAAACCGCACAGGGCGAAGCGCTGGCCGGCCGAGACCAGGGTGCGCCGGGCGTTCTGGCGGAACAGCACCCGGTGCAGCACCACGGGACTGATCAGCAGGCCGGTGGCCAGCACCGACAGCGACACGGTGACCAGGTAGAGCGTGCGTTGGTGGGCGAGCAGCTCGTGGAAGCGGGCCTGGAACGGCACGGTGAGCAGCAGGCCGGTGAGCAGTTGAACGCCGGTCTGGGCCACGCGCAGCTCTTGGAGCAGGTCGTCCCAGTTGCGGTCGAGCCGCCGTTCCTCATCGGTGCGGTGGTCGGCGGCGCCACGGGCGGTGTCCTGGCTCATGTTCTCCTCCTGTTCACCGTCCGTTCACGTCGGAATGGTGCCGAATGTACGGCTTCTCCGCGACGGCCGCTGTGGGTGACGGCCGATCAGGAGAGCTGATGCCGTGTCGAGACCGCGCCGCCGGCTCCGACCTGTCGATGACAGCGGAATCAGGAGAAGGAGGCGAGGCAGATGAGCGACGACACGGCGATCCGGCCGTTCACCATCGCGGTGCCGGAGGTGGAGCTGGTCGACCTGCGGGACCGGCTGGACCGGGTGCGCTGGGCACCGGAGCCGCGCGGCGGCGCCGAGGGCTACGGCGTGCCGGTGGCCACCGTGCGCGCGCTCGTCGAGCACTGGCGGCAGCGCTACGACTGGCGGGCCGCGGAAGCCCGGATCAACGCCCACCCGCAGTTCGTGACCACCATCGACGGCACCGGGGTGCACTTCCTGCACGTCCGGTCGCCCGAGCCGGGGGCGCTGCCGCTGATCGTCAGCCACGGCTGGCCAGGATCGATCGCGGAGTTCCTCGACGTGATCGGCCCGCTGAGCGACCCGCGCGGGCACGGCCTCGACCCGGCTACCGCCTTCCACCTGGTGATCCCCTCGCTGCCCGGCTCCGGTTTCTCCGGTCCGACACCCGACGCCGGCTGGGGGCCGCGCCGCATCGCCCGGGCCTGGGTCCAGCTGATGCGGAGGCTCGGTTACCGGCGCTACGGCGCGGCCGGCAACGACTGGGGCAGCTACATCGCCCCTGAGCTCGGCCGGCTCGCGCCGGGGCACGTCATCGGCGCGCACGTCACGCAGATCTTCGCCGGCCCGCCCGGCGAGATCACCTACCTGCCGCCCAACCCGGCGGCTCCCGCGCCGGCCGGGCTGTCGGAGGCGGAGGCGGCGGCGCTCGAGGGCTGGCGGCACTACCAGCGCACGCTCGCCGCCTACCACCACGTGCAGGCCCAGCAGCCGCAGACGCTGGCGCACGCCCTGGCCGACTCCCCGGTCGGCCTGCTCGGCTGGACCTGCCAGGTGCTCGACTCGCTGGAGCCCGACGTGCTGCTCACCCACGTGTCGATCCAGTGGCTGACCGGTACCGCCGGGTCCGCGGTGCGCATCTACGCCGACCACGACCGGGAGCCACCGCCGGCCGGGCCCAGCACCGTCCCGCTCGGGCTGGCCCAGTTCCCGCAGGACCTGCCCCCGATCCGCCGCTACGCGGAGCGCGACCACGCCGCGATCCGCTCCTGGACCGTGCACGAGCGCGGCGGCCACTACGCCGCCCACCAGGCCCCCGAGCTGCTGGTGGCCGACATCCGCGCCTTCTTCACCGGGCTCCGAGGCGGTGTCTGACGGACCGGAGCGATGCGGGCGGGCGCCGCTCAACCGGCCTGGAGCACGGCCGCGGCGAACTCCTCGGCTTGCTCGAGCGGGCTGAAGTGCCCGGCGCCGTCGAGGTGCCGCAGCCGGACGTCGGCGAAGAACTCGTCGAGCCGGTCGGACCAGGCCCGGGGGAACAGCGGATCGTGCCCCGGCCAGAGCACCGTCGTCGGCACCGCGATCCGGTCGGCCCGGTCCGGGGCCTGCTCGGCCAGCGAGCGGGCCACCGCGCCGGCACCGGACCGGTACCAGTTGATCGAGGCCACGAACGCCCCGGGTGCGCTGTAGCGCTGCACGAGGTGCTCGAGATCGTCGTCGGTGATCCGGAGGTTCGGGCCGGCCCAGTGCGTCCAGAAGTGCCGCAGGTAGCTGCGGACGGCGTCCGGGCGGCCGTCGAGAAGGTGCTCGGCCAGGTCCAGCCGGTGGAACGGCTGGTACCAGAACTCGCGCTGCGCGTCCGGGTCGAGTATCCGATCACCGACCCCGGGCAGCGGCGGTGCAAGGACCAGCGCGCGCACCAGGTCCGGCCGCGCCGTCGCCACCGCCTGCGCCACCCGGCTGCCCACGTCGTAGCCGACGAGCACCGGCCGCTCCAGTCCGAGCTGCGAGATCAGCCCGATCACGCTGCGCGCCTGGGCGTCGGCCGTGTAGGCCGCTGCCGGCTCGGCCCGGTGTTTGTCGGACTCCCCGAAGCCGCGCAGATCCGGCCGCACGACCTCGCAGGACGAGGTCAGCAGCGGTGCCAGCTGCCGGTAGTCGGTGCGGTCGCCCGGCCAGCCGTGCAGCAGCACCACCGCCGGTCCCCGCCCGCTGCGCTCGAAGGCCAACCGGAACCCGTCGACGGGCCTGCTCAGCTCCATCTCGCCAGTATCGACGGCCGCGGCCGTACCCTCCTGCTCCGGAGGTCGGCCCATGACGACGCACGCCCGGACCGCGAACACGGAACTGATCGTCCGCTACTACGACGGCTGCAGCGCGGGCGATCTCGACGAGCTGCGGGCGACCCTGCACCCGGACGTCGTGCACTACTTCCTGGCGCCCAACCCCGGCTCCGCCCCGGTGGCCGGCGCGGAGCACCTGGCTCGGTACTGGCGCACGGTGGCCCGGAAGATCGACGCCCGGTGGGTGGTGGACCACGTGCTCGACGGCGGCTCCGAGGCGGTCATCGAGTGGACGATGTTCTCCCGGCCCGCCGGGGCCGGACCGGGGGCGCGGACCGCCACCCGGGGCGCCGAGTGGTTCGTCTTCCGGGACGGGCTCCTCGGCGAGATCCGCTCCTACTACCAGCAGCGACCGCAGACCAGCGAGCTGCACGGTTTCCCGTACGGCGAGCGCCGCTTCTCGGTCCTCGGCGCCGAGCGCAGCTCCGTGCACGAGCCCGCCGCGGAGCCGGGACGGGTCGGGCCGGAGTAGCCCGCCGGCGCTCGGACGATCGGTGCCGGCCACGATCCGCTGCTTGACCGGGTGATCGCGGCGCCGCATGCTCGATCGACGGCACGCCCTCACCCACCACCCGCTGCCGGAGCTCGTCCCTCGTTCGGCGGCGAAGGGAGCCTCCGATGACCGCGGTCGCCGAGCCCGCCGCCCCGACCACGACGGTGCACGCCGCCTGCCCGCACGACTGCCCGGACACCTGCGCGATGGTGGTGACCGTCGCCGGCGGCACGGCCACCGACCTGCGTGGCGATCCGGCGCACCCGTACACCCGCGGCGGGCTCTGCGTGAAGGTCAACAACTACCTGGACCGGGTCTACGACGAGAGCCGGGTGCTGTTCCCGCTGCGCCGCACCGGGCCCAAGGGCAGCGGCCGGTTCGAGCGGATCAGCTGGGACGACGCCCTGGACGAGATCGCTTCCCGGTTCCGCTCGATCTCCGCGGAGTCCGGGCCGGAAGCGATCATGCCGGTCAGCTACCTGGGCACCCAGGGCATCCTCAACGGCCTGAACGTCGGCGATCCGTTCTTCGCCACGCTCGGCGCGACGATCAGCGAACGCACCTACTGCGACTCCGGCTCCTGCACCGCGTACGCCATGACCATCGGCGCCACCGCGGGCGTGGACCCGGAGAGCCTGGTGTACTCGAAGCTCATCCTGATCTGGGCGTGCAACGTGCAGAGCACCAACCTGCACCTGTGGCCGTACATCACCGAGGCGCGCCGGCGCGGAGCGAAGATCGTCGTGGTGGACCCGGTGCGCACCCGCACCGCGGCCGCCGCCGACCAGCACATCGCCATCCGGCCGGGCACCGACACCGCGCTCGCGCTGGCCATGATGAACGTGATCATCGCCGAGGGGCTGACCGACGAGGCCTACGTCGCCGAGCACACCGTCGGCTACGACGAGCTGGTCGAACGGGTCGCACCGCACACGCCGGAGTGGGCGGCGACCGAGACCGGGGTGCCGGCGGAGGTGATCCGCACCTTGGCCCGGGAGTACGCCGGGGCGCAGCCCTCGGTGATCCGGATCGGGGTTGCCGTGGAGCGGCACGCCGGCGGCGGGCAGACCGTGCGGGCACTGGCCTGCCTGCCGGCGCTGGTCGGGGCGTGGCGCCGGCCCGGCGGCGGGATCCTGCAGCTGCCGCTGTGGGCGTTCCCCGTGAACTGGGGCGCGTTCATGCACCCGGAGCTGCTCACGCCGGGCAAGCGCATCGTGAACCAGTTCCTGCTCGGCGACGCGCTCACCGGCGGGTTGGCGCTGGACCCGCCGATCAGGGCGCTCATGGTCTACAACTCCAATCCAGTCGTGGTCTGCCCCGACCAGGAAAAGCTGATCAGCGGGCTGGCCCGGGAGGACCTGTTCACCGTGGTCAGCGAGCAGTTCATGACCGACACCGCGGACTACGCGGACATCGTGCTGCCGGCCACCACGCAGCTCGAGCAGGACGACATCATGTTCTCCTGGGGCCACCTGTACGTGACCTACAACCAACGCGCGATCGACCCGATCGGTGAGGCCGTGCCGAACACCGAGCTGTTCCGCCGGCTGGCCGCCCGGATGGGCTTCGACGATCCGCTGTTCGCGCGCACCGACGACGAGTTGATCGCCGAGGCGTTCGACTGGTCGCACCCGCACATGGCCGGCATCACCGTCGACTCGCTCAAGGAGCAGGGCTGGCAGCGGCTCGCGGTGCCGCCGGCGGACGCGTACGCGCCGCACGCCGAGGGCAACTTCCCGACCCCGTCCGGCAAGGTCGAGTTCGTGGCGTCGGCGGCGGCCGGCGGAAACTTCGTGGTGCCGCTGTTCCGGCAGGGCTCGCATGACCACCAGCCCGGGCAGCCCGTCGACCCGCTGCCGCACTACATCCCGCCGCGGGAGTCGGCGCACACGAACCCGGAGCTGGCCCGGCGCTACCCGCTGAACCTGCTCACGCCCAAGTCGCACGCCTACCTCAACTCCAGCTTCGGGCACCAGGCCTTCCAGCGGCAGGTGCAGAAGGAACCGAACGTGATCATCCATCCGGACGACGCGGCCGAGCGCGGCATCGGTGACGGCGATCCGGTGCGGGTGTTCAACGACCGCGGCGAGTTCGTGGTGCTGGCCAAGCTGGACGAGGCGGTGCTGCCCGGCGTGGTGGTGTCCAGCCTGGGCGGGTGGCGCAAGCACTCCAAGGCGACCGCGACCCTGGCCGCGGTGAACTCCACGCGGTTCGCCGACCTCGGCAACGCCCCCACCTTCTCCGACACCCTGGTCCAGGTCGAGCCCGCCTGAGCGGCCGCCGAGTGCTCGGCAACGGTTGAGGTGAACGTGGTGGCTGCCGTCCTGCGGCCGCAGGACCACCACGTTCACCTCGAGCGCGGCCGCGGCAGTCACGGGCATCGGTCAGCGGTGCCGGACCGGTCATCGGTCGCAGCCGGGTGACCGATCGTCGCCTGACCCACGCTCCGGGTTGGTCGACCCGGCTAGTGTCCGGCCATCCGCCGGTCGGGTGACGCCCGAACGGCCGATCGCACTCCACGTGTCCCGCACACCCGTCCCGCGCTCGATGTCGAGGTCGTGATCCGATGACGCCCGCACCACCGCAGACCGGGCCGGCGCTGCGCCCGGAGGAGGCCCGCCTGTCGCGCCCGGCCTCCGCGCTCACCGTGCTACTCGCGCTGGCCGGCGCCGCCGCCGTCGTGACCGGCGTGGCCTACTGGGGCTACCTGCTGTGCGGCTCCGGCGTCGGGGAGCCCGCCTGCGCCGCCCCGCCCGAGCAGCTCACCGCCGCGACCCGGCTCGCCGCGACCGCCGACGGCAGCTCGACGGGCGGCCCGTTCCGGCTGGCCCTCGACGAGGGTGTCGAGCTGGACACGCCGCTGCCGTCCGCAGTCCGTGGGCCCGACGGCAACCTGGACGACGGCGACCTGTTCTACGACGACCGCGCGGCGGGTGGCGGCAGGTTCTACACCGCCGACCACCCGGTCGCCGTCTGGTCCGGTGCGGCGGCGGCCGGCTCCGACGGCTGCCAGGACGCCATCGCCACCGCGGGGATGTGGAGTGTCGATGCCGTCGCCGGCCAGACCCTTTGCGTGCAGACCACGGGCGGCCGGTACGCGGCCTTGACGATCACCCAGGTGGAGCCGGACGGCGTGCGGTTCGACGCCACCGTCTGGGACTGACCCGGCGGCAACCTCGCGCCGCGAGGTGCGCGGGACGGCAGCATCGGATGGGATGTGTCGAACCGGCGTGCACCTGCTCGACGAGGAGTGTTGATGGCCCATCCCACCGGAGCGACGGTGGCCATGACCGCGAGCGGGGTGACGGTCCTGATCGACGTGGCCGGCGGCCTGCTGCCGGCCGTCGTGCACTGGGGCCGGGAGCTGCCCGGGCTGGACGCCGAGCAGGCCGAGGCCCTGCGGATCGCCCGGATCCCGGTGATCGGCTCCAACAACGCCGACATCCCGTTGCGGGTGGCCGTGGTGCCCGAGCAGCACGCCGGCTGGATGGGCCGGCCGGGCCTGTCGGGGTCCCGCGCCGGGCGCGCGTGGTCGCCGCGCCTGCGCACCCGCACGGTGCGCCTCGACGGCGCGGGCGTGAGCGGCTTCGTCGGCACCGGCGCCGGCCGGCTGGAGGTGACGGCCGCGGACGCCGAGGCCGGCCTGGAGCTGCTGCTGACCATGGAACTGACGCCCAGCGGGCTGCTCCGCTCGCGGGCCGCGGTGACCAACACCGGCGACGAGGACTACGGCCTGGACGACCTGGTGCTGGCCTACCCGGTGCCGGCCGAGGCCGCCGAGCTGCTCGACTTCGCTGGCCGGCACAACCGGGAGCGCATCCCGCAGCGGCGCCCCTTCGGCGTCGGCACCCACCTGCGGGAGAACCGCAAGGGCCGCGCCGGCGCGGACAGCGCCTACGCCCTGCATGCGGGCGTGCCCGGCTTCGGCTTCACCGAAGGCGAGGTGTACGCCGTGCACACGGCGTGGAGCGGCGACCACACGCACTACGCCGAGCGGGTGTTCACCGGCGAACGGGTGCTGGGCGGCGGGGAGCTGCTGCTGCCCGGAGAGATCCGGCTGGCCAGCGGACAGACCTACCAGGGCCCGTGGCTGTACGGCGCGTACGGCTCCGGGCTGGACGCGGTGGCGCACCGCTTCCACCGCCACGTGCGGGCCCGCCCGGAACCGGTCGCCGCCGACCGCCCGGTGACGCTCAACGTCTGGGAAGCGGTGTACTTCGCCCACGACCGGGATCGGTTGCTGGACCTGGCCGAGCGCGCGGCCGCCGTCGGCGTCGAACGCTACGTGCTCGACGACGGCTGGTTCGGCGCCCGCCGCGACGACCGCGCCGGCCTCGGCGACTGGGTGGTGTCCCGCGAGGTCTGGCCGGACGGCCTGCACCCGCTGATCGACCGGGTGCGCAAGCTCGGCATGGAGTTCGGGCTGTGGTTCGAGCCGGAGATGGTCAACGCCGACTCCGACGTGGCCCGTGCGCACCCCGAATGGATCATGACGGCGCGTACCGAGTGGCCGATCGAGGCCCGCCACCAGCAGGTGCTCAACCTGGGCGTCCCGGAGGCCTACGAGCACGTCAAGGGCCAGATGATGGCCCTGCTCGACGAGTACGACATCGGCTACATCAAGTGGGACCACAACCGCGACCTGATCGAGGCCGGGACCGCGCCGGACGGCGGGCGGCCCGGTGTGCACGCCCAGACGCTGGCCTTCTACCGGCTGATCGACGAGCTCAAGGCGGCGCATCCCGGGCTGGAGATCGAATCCTGCTCCTCCGGCGGTGCCCGGGTGGATCTCGGCGTGCTGGAGCGGGCCGACCGGGTCTGGGTCTCCGACTGCATCGACCCGCACGAGCGGCAGGCCATGCTGCGCTGGACCGCGCAGCTCGTCCCGCCGGAGTACCTGGGCTCGCACATCGCCTCCGGCCGCTCGCACACCACCGGGCGGGTGCACGATCTCGGCTTCCGGGCCGGCACCGCGATCTTCGGACACCTCGGCATCGAGTGGGACCTCGCCGAGGCCTCCGAGCACGAGCTGGCGGAACTGCGGAAGTGGATCTCCTTCTACAAGGAGCACCGGGCGCTGCTGCTGGCCGGCGACATGGTCCGGATGGACACCGAGAGCGATGAGCTGTTCGTGCACGGCGTGGTCGCGCCCGACCGGTCCCGGGCGATCTTCGCCATGGCCACCATGAGCAGCAGCACTGCCGTGGTCAACCCGCCGCTGCGGCTGCGCGGACTGGATCCGGAGCGTCGTTACCGGCTGCGCCCGCTGCTCGTGGGGGCGCTCCCCTCCGGCCTGGTCGCGCCGCAGTGGTGGGGTGGGGCCGCGGCCGGCGGGCAGTTCCGCGCGTTCCACCCCGCCGATCCGGGCTCGGGCGGGTCAGCGTCCCCCGACCCCGATTTCCCCGGAAGCGTCTTCACCGGTGCTGCCCTGGCCGCGGTCGGGGTGGCCGCGCCGATGCTGCATCCGGACCAGGTGGTGCTGCTGGGCGCTTCGCGCCTGTGAGTGCTGCGCCGTGCTAGAACACGGCGCAGCACTCACGACCGGTGGTGATCAGTACTCGTCGACCGGCCGATGGTCATCGGTCGCGCCCCGATCGCGCGATAGCTGCTGCTCGTCGTCGCGCTCCGTCGCAGCGAGCCCGCCGCCCGGCGCGTCCGGGTGACCCCGTCGTCGCGACGGCCGAGCGGGTGTGGTGATGTGTGGGCGCCGTCGGGGCGGCGGAACCCCGCGGTGTCGGAGGGATGGCCGGTGGCGGAGCAGTACTTCGGGCCGTACCGCCTCGAGGAGCTGATCGGCCGGGGCGGGATGGGTGAGGTGCACCGCGCCTTCGACACGGTGCGCAAGCGCACGGTCGCGCTCAAGCGGCTGCGCCCGAGCCTGCTCACCGACCCGGAGTTCCAGGCCCGGTTCCGGGCGGAATCGGAGCTGGCCGCCCGGCTGCGCTCGGCGCACGTCATCCCGATCCACGACTACGGCGAGATCGACGGGCAGCTGTTCATCGACATGCGGTTGGTCGAGGGCGAGGACCTGGCCGACCGGCTGACCGCGCGCGGCGGCCTCGACCCGGCCCACGTGGTGGGCGTGCTCGACCAGATCGCCGGCGCCCTGGACGCCGCGCACGCCGCCGGACTGGTGCACCGCGACGTGAAACCGTCGAACGTGCTGCTCTCCCCGCAGGACGGGATCGGCGGCCGTGACTTCGCGTACCTGGTGGACTTCGGCATCGCCAGGGCGGCCGACGGAACCGGCAGCCTGACCGGATCAGGACCGATCGTGGGCACCGTGGACTACATGGCCCCGGAGCGGTTCGAGCGCAGTAGCGCCGATCACCGGGTGGACGTGTACTCGCTGACCTGCGTGCTGTTCGAGTCGCTCACCGGCGAGAAGCCGTTCGTCAGCGACAGCCTGGCCGGGATGCTCTACAGCCACCTGAGCGCACCTCCGCCGCGGCCGTCGCTGCGCCGCCCGGGCGTGCCCACCGCGTTCGACCACGTGATCGCCCGCGGCATGGCCAAGGATCCGGAGCACCGGTACCCGACCGCCGGGGCGCTGGCCGCCGCGGCCCGGGAGGCCCTGCACGGCCGGGTCGCGGCGCCGGCACCGGTCGCGGTGGGTCGCCACGGCCGGCCGGACACCGCGCCGGTCGCGGAACCGACCGAACGGCCGACCGAGAACCTGCGCCCACCCCGGCCCGCACCCGACCCGCCGGCCGAGGACGGCGTGACGACCGCGGTTCGTGGCCGGCGCCGGCGGGCCACGGTCGCCGGGATCGCCGCGGCCGCGGTGGCGGTCGCGGTCGCGATCGGTGGGGCGCTGCTGATCGGCTCGAACCGGTCGGGGGCGGCGGCCCTCGCGGTGCAGCCCGCTGCCGTGCGGGTCGCCGGGGTGCTGCCGATCGGCTACGCCACCGGGATCGTCGTCGACCCGACCAGCAGCCGGTACTTCGTGGGGGCCAACGCCGAGGATTCGCCGTACCCGGAGCGGAGGCTGCAGGTTTCGGCGTTCGCCGCCACCGGCGACGCCGCCCCGCTGCGCACGATGCCGGTACCGGCGGAGTCGATGGTCGCGCTGGCGCTGTCGGCGGACGGTCGCCGGCTGGCCGCGGTGAGCACCACGTTGCCGGACAAGGGGGAGCCCAGCTACGCCCTGACGATGATCGACCCGGACACCGGGGCGGCGGCCGGCAGCGTGCCGGTGACCGGCCCGGTCGACGGGCTGGCGCTGTCGCCGGACGGATCCCGGGCCTACCTCGTCGGCGGGTCCGAGCTGCGCGTGCTCGACACCGCGGCCGGACGGTTGCTGGTGTCGGTGGCGCTGGGCGCCGACGGGCAGGACGTGGCGGTCGTCCCGGGCGGGGGCAGCGTGCTGGTCACCTGCAGCACCGGGGTGAAGGTCTTCGACGCGCCGCGCTACGCGCTGCAGCACACCATCGGCCTGCGCGACGACCCGACCGCCCTGGCCGTCACCCCGGACGGGTCGCGCGCGCTGGTGCTCACCGGCGGGTCGGACGCGCTGGCCACCGTCGACCTGGCCACTCGCACCGTGACCGGGGCCATCGGGGTCGGCGACCGGGCCGGGGACGTCGCGGTGACCCCCGACGGCGCGCAGGCACTGGTGACCAACGAGAACGCCGGCACGGTCACGGTGCTCAACCTGGCCGACGCGACGCAGTCCACGGTCTCGGTCGGCGACCGTCCCCAGGAGCTGGCGATCAGCCCGGACGGCACCTTCGGGCTGGTCACGACGTCGGCCAACGTCGTGCGCCTGGAGCGGGTGCCGCGTGAGTAGGTTGCGGCTGGCCACCGCCGTGCTCGGCCTGCTGGTCACCGTGGGCTGCGGGACGCCGGCGCCGCCGGCGGCCGCGGGCACGGCGGCGCCCACGGCGGTGCCGGTGGTGCTCGACCCGGTGGTGCCCGGCTGGAGCCCGGTGCGCTCGGTCAAGCGGGCCGCGGTGTACGACGTGCCGCCGAACTGGTTCGTGCACTCCGAATCCACGATCGTCGGCTACGAGACCGACGGCGGGCAGCAGGTCGCGGCCAGCGGTGCCGCCGTGTTCGGCCTCGGCGCCTGCGGCGACGAGCAGGCCTCGCTGGCCACCGCGGGGATCAAGCACGACACCGGCGCCGACCTCGACCTGGCCGCCGAGTCGACCGCACGGGAGTGGGCCGACCTGGCCTTCCGGGACGACCGCGACCGGCCGCCGAAGCTCACCGTCGGCGCCCCCGAACCGGTCACCACCCTGACCGGCCGGCCGGCTGTCGTGGTGAAGGTGACCGCGCGCACCGCGTCCCGGGCCGGGCCCTGCAAGCTCACCGAGGGCACGGTCCACGCGTTGTCGGCCACCGGGTTCACCGGCGAACTGGGCCCGACCGCCGTCCTGGTCGTGGTGTCCAGCCCCGGCCAGCCGGACTCGGTCGCGGAGAGCGAGATCCGCCAGATCCTGACCACCCTGCGGCCGGTCTGAGCCGCTCGGCTCGGTTCAGCGCCGATGTGAGCGGCTCCGCCGCTCAGCGGGCGTTGTGGAAGATGATCCCCAGCACGTCCCGCTGACCGCTGTGCACCTCGCTGACCCCGTGCCGCAGCTGCACCCGGTGGTCGCCACGGGTGCCGCGCCGCGGCCGGTGCCGCACCGGGAAGATCACCGCTTGGCCCTGCCGCGGACGGGCCACCATCGGCCGCGACTGCTGGCGCGGCCGCTGCTCCACGAACACGCTCTCGCCGCCGGTGAAGTCCTCGTCGGGCCGGCTGAGCATGACCAGGAACTGCAGCGGGAACGTCAGGTCGCCGTAGACGTCCTGGTGCAGGCAGTTGTATCCGGTCGGGCCGTAGCGCAGCAGCAGCGGGGTCGGCCTGGTCTGACCGATCCGGGCACACTCGGCGAGCAGGTCGTCGAGCGTCGCGGGAAACCGGCGCTCGCCGAGCCGGTCGGCCCACGAGTTGGCGATCCGGGCCAGCGGCGGGTAGAGCTGCGTGCGCAGCGCCTGCACCAGCTCCGGGAGCGGGTCGGCGAAGTAGCGGTAGCGGCCCTCGCCGAACGCGTGCCGGGCCATCACGACGGTGCTGCGGAAACGCTCGTCGTCGTCGAACATCGCCGACACCGCGGCGCACTGCTCGGCGGTGAGCAGCGGCGGGGTGATCGCGAAACCCTGCTCGTCGAGCCGGTGGCCCAGCTGCGGCCAGTCGAGCTCGGCGGCCAGGACGGGTGCGGTGGTGGTGGTCATGGTGTCCTCCGTTCGGGGCTGGCGTCGACCGGCCGGCAGCTGCGGCACGGGCGGTAGCCCGCAGCCAGCGCCTGCCCGGCGCTGCGGAACTCGTGCCGGTGGGCCCGGGTGATCCGGCGGGCGTTGTGGCAGGTCGGGAAGCAGACGATGCCGGTGCTGTCGCTGGCCAGGAAGTGCACGCCGCGCCGCACGTAGTCGGCCACCGCGTCCAGGTCGGCGTGCTCGGCGCGCAGCAGCCGCTCCTTGTGGGCGGTGCCGAACATGTACTCGCCGAGCCGTCCGTCGGCGCGCACCACGCGGTGGCAGGGCACCAGCAGCGGCACCGGGTTGCGGGCCAGCACCCCGGCGGCGGCCCGGACCGCGCGCGGACGGCCGACCTCGCGGGCCACCCACCCGTACGGCCGGGTCTCCCCGGTGGGGATCGAGCGGGTCGCGGCCAGCACGTCGCGTTCGAAGTCGGAGAGCCCGCGCAGGTCCAGCTGCAGCGTGCTGGAGCGCCGCCCGCGCAGCACCGGAAGCAGCCCGGCCGGGGCCCGGTCCGCGGCGCGCAGCGGGCGGGCGAAGCGCCGGCGGTAGGCCGCGGCGAACGCCTCCGGGTCGTCGCGCACCGACGCGGCGGGACGCACGAACTGCACACCGTCGGCGGTGAACGCGACGAAGACCTCGCCGATCCGGCTGGGCGCGCTCAGCCAGCCGGCGAAGACCCTGTCCTCGAGCCCGGTCGGGGCCTCGGCCGCGAGCGCGCTCAGGGCGCCGAGCAGCGGATCCCTTCCATTGATCATCCCCATGGCACCTGCTCCTGTCCGATCAGTTCCGTGAGCGGGGCGCCGGCGGACAGCAGCCTGCGCAGCGTCGCCAGCCCCCGCGAGATGTGTGACTTGGCGGTGCCCTCCGGGCAGCCGAGGACCTCGGCGACCTCGGTGGTCGGCAACCCCTCGACGTGCCGCAGCAGCACCGCGATCCGCTGCCGCTCGGGCAGCTGCGCCAGCAGCTCGTTCCAGGCGCGCTGGGTGTGGCCGCGGATCACCAGTTCCTCGACGCTGGGGCCGCTCCCGGGTTGGGCGGCCGGCTCGAACTCCGGCGGTGGCTCCGGTCGCCGGCTCGCGTCCCGGGCCGCGTTGCGTGCGGTGTTGCGCAGGATGGTCAGCAGCCACGGCCGCAGCCGTAGCCCGTCGATCCGCGCCGCGTCGTAGCCCAGCAGCGCCCGGTAGGCCCGCAGGAACGTGTCCGCGGCGAGGTCCTCGGCGTCGACGGTGCGCCGGGCCAGCCGCAGCGCCACCGAATGGATCAGTCGTCGGTGCTCCCGGACCAGGTCGGCGAACCCGGCGTCGAGGTCGACGACCAGGGCGGTGCGCAGCTGCTCCTCCTCGGCCATACCTGTCTGAACACCTCCTCGCCGATTCGGTTGCAGGTGCCGACGAGCGCGGGCGGTTCAGCCCGCGGCATCCAGCGGGTTGCCGGCGATCCGATCCGCGATCCCGCTCCGGACGGCGGCCGCCGCGGCACTGCCCGGCTTGCGCTCGGCCTGGTCCAGGAAGCAGGCGGTGAACTCGGCGGCCAGCGCGTACCGCGGGTGCGCCTGCAGGACATCGCGGACCAGCTCGGCCGGCAGCCCGATCGGGCGGCCGGAGATGTCGAACGCGGTCGCGGCCTCCAGCGCGCACCCCTCCGGGTCGACCGCCGGATCCACCGCGTCGGCCATGTGCGCCACGATCACCTCGCCGGCCCGCAGGCGCCGCGGCACCGGCCACCCGGCCGCCGCCCCGAACACCCAGGCCAGGTGCCCGCCGGCGTGCTCGAAGTCGATCCGATGGCTGTCGAACGGGGCGACCAGCCCGAGGTCGTGCAGCACGGCCGCCACGTAGAGCAGCTCGTCGTCGACGTCCATCCCGCGCAGCCGGGCGAACGCCGCCGCCCACAGGTGGGAGCGCAGCGAGTGCTGGAGCAGGGCGGGGGTGCAGTACTCGGTGGCGACCTCGAGGGCGGCGGTCGCCGCGGCCGAGTCCGGCACCGGCAGATCGTGCAGACGCATCCGTCCATCCTGGCCCGGCGGCCGGGTGCCGGACAGGGCGTTCGAGCGTTGCCGGCTCAGCCGGGGGCGGCCGCGGTGACCAGCTCGGCCAGCTCGTCGCGGCTCGGGCCGGCCGGGACCGGCGGCCGCCAGCCGCCCGCGTAGATCTCCCGGGCCCGCTGCTGCACCGCGTCCAGGCTCGCGGGGGGTGCCTGCATGCCCAGGTAGGGGCCCACGACGGGCATCATCGACGGGTCGGCCTGGGCCGCCGAGACGATCAGGTCCGACGGCAGCGGCCGGTCCAGATCGATCTTCCCACCGGCCCAGCGGCGGATCTGGTCGGTGTCGGTACGCACGTGGTCGGCGAACCACGGCCGGATGTGCTCGGTGCACCAGCCGTCGAAGGTCTCGGCGCAGCCGACCAGGTCGGCGGGCTGCTCGCCCAGCAACCGGAGCAGCGCGCGGGCCTGCAGCAGCGACGTGGACACCCCGCGGCCGGCCGCCGGGTTCGTGGTGCACACGGCGTCGCCGAGGAAGACCAGTCCGGGTAGCGCGACGCGGCCCGAATCGTCCAGTTGGCCCTGGTAGCTGTTGTAGAGCCGGCCACCGGGCAGCACGCCGGTGAGCGGCTCCGACCGGTCCGGGTCGGTCCAGGCGGCCAGCGGCGGGATCGCCCGGGCGGCCGCGTCGAAGGCCTCGACGTGGCGCAGCCCGGCCAGCTCCCGGTCGGTGCCGGCCCGGGCGACCAGTGTCGAGAACACGCCGTTGTCGTGCGGGAACACGATCGTCAGGTAGCCGGGATAGAAGCTGACCAGGCCGATCGGGGAGTTCATCGGCCCCGGTTCCGCACCGGGCCGCAACCGGTACTGCCGGGACACGTAGGCCAGGCCGCAGTCGCTGTCGGTGCCCGCGGCCCGCAGCTCGCGGCCCAGCCGGCCGGCCCGACCGGAGGCGTCGATCACCAGGTCCGCGTCGAGCCGGGCGCCGTCGACCAGCAGCCCGCTCGCCCGGCCACGCTCCGCGCAGACCCGGTCCGCATGCCCGAGCCGCAGCTCCAGCCCGGGCTGCTGCTCGGCCACCGCGCGCAGCGCCCGCTCGAAGACCATCCGCCGGCAGCGCAGCCCGGTGACCTGGTTCGGCTGCTCCGGCACGCCCGGCGGAAGCACCGGCTCGGCCCCGGCGGCGAGCAGCGCCTCCCACACGTCGGGCATCTCGGCGGCGAGCGCCTCCCCGGCCTGCTGCCGGAACGCGTGCGGGTGGTGGAACTGCATCACGCCGCGGCGGGCCCAGGAGCCGTCCGCGGCCGGGCCGGGGTCACGGTCGACGACCGTGACCGGGTGCCCGCGGCGGGCGAGGGCGATTCCGACGTAGAGCCCGCTCGGGCCGGCGCCGACGACGGCAGTGCGCATGGACGCCCCTCGGGTGTCGGTGGCTCGGCACCGAGCGTACCGATCCGGCAGTCGGAGCCGGCGAGCTTGACATGCAGGCATTTACCTGCATAACCTGGCGTGGTGACGACGAACCCGGATCCGGTGTTCAAGGCGCTGGCGGACCCGACCCGTCGGCTGCTGCTGGACCGGCTGCACGAGCACAACGGCCAGACCCTGGGCGAGCTGTGCGGGCGGCTGGACATGGCCCGGCAGTCCGCGACCCAGCACCTGTCGGTGCTGGAGGCGGCCAACCTGATCACCACCGTGCGGCGCGGGCGGGAGAAGCTGCACTACCTCAATCCCGTCCCGCTGCACGAGATCCAGGAGCGCTGGATCGACAAGTTCGAGCGCCCGCGCCTGCGCGCGCTCAGCGACCTGAAACGACGAGCCGAGGACACGATGAGCGACCGACCGAACTACGTCTACACGACCTACATCGACGCCACCCCGGACAAGGTCTGGCGGGCGTTGACCGACGCCGACCTGAGCGCCCGGTACTGGGGGCACAGCAACGTGTCGGACTGGCAGCCCGGTTCGCCGTGGCAACACGTGCGCACCGACGGATCCGGTGCCGCCGACGTGGTCGGCACGGTGCTGGAGAGCGACCCGCCCAGCCGGCTGGTCTACAGCTGGGCCGATCCGGCCGACCAGTCACCCGAGCGCACCTCGCGGGTGACCATCGACATCCGGCCGCACGGGAAGATCGTGCAGCTGACCGTGACCCACGAGGACCTGGCCGACGAGGCCGAGCTGCGGGACGTCGCCGGGGGCTGGCCCGCGGTGCTGGCCAACCTGAAGACGCTGCTGGAGACGGGGAACATCCTGCCGCAGCTGCCCTGGGAGGAGCCGGCTCCGGCCTGACCCTCCGGTCAGGACTGATCGCCGCCGGCAGTCCCGAAGAGCGCGCGTCGCGCACCCCGCGGTCGCCCGCCTCCCCGCCCCGCCCGGTCGAACGAACAGCACTTTCGCACGAACCTATGGAGCGAAAGTGCCGTTCGTTCGACCGGAGGGGGCTGGGGGCTGGGGTTGTACCGGCGTCGGCTTCCCGACTCATCGCTGCCGCCGGACGTCACCCGGATCACGCTGACGGTTCGCATAGGGAAGCGATCGTGCTGCTCGCGGCCGGCCGCGGGCTGCTCTCCCACGTCGACGACGAGGAGCCGGCCCAGCAGCCGGAGCTGGCGCAGGCGATCACGGTCGGCGACAGCTGAGCGGTCTCAGCCGATCTCCTGCAGCACCGGACGGGCCGCGGCCAGCGTGGCCAGCGCCTGGTCGGACCAGGTGCGGTCGGTGAGCACGAGCGCGTGCTCGATGCCGAGCGCGTGCAGGGCCCGGCAGCGCTGCACGAACTGCTCCGCCGACTCGCCGTCGGCGAGCCGGGTGCTGACCGTCTTGTCGATCTCGGCGCCGTCGCGCCCCACGGCCGCGCAGTGCTGCGCCAGCACCTCCAGCTTGCGGGTGATCGTCGCCCCGCCGTCGGGGATGTCGAACAGGTTGCACGCGTCGGCGTACCGCGCGACCAGCCGCAGGGTCTGCCGCTCGCCGGTGCCGCCGACCATGATCGGCGGATGGGGCCCGGTCAGGGCGTTCGGGCTGTTGATCGGGCGCTCCAGCCGGTGGTGCACGCCGCGGAACGGGCGCTGGTCGCCGTCGAACATCCGCAACGCGAGCTCCAATGTGTCCTGCAGGTGCTCGAAGCGCTCCCTGACCGCCGGCAGCGGCAGCCCCATCGCGGCCGCCTCCTCGGCGTGGTAGCCGGCACCGATGCCCAGCCAGGCCCGGCCGCCGGACAGCACGTCCAGTGTGGTCACCGCCTTGATCAGCAGTGCCGGCGGACGGAAGGTCGCCGCGCTGACGGCGGTGCCGAGCCGGACCCGGCGCGAGCGCGCGGCCAGGAAGCCGAGGGTGGTGCAGGCCTCGAGCATCTCGTCGGTCGGCGCTCGGCCGGGGATGCCCTGCAGCAGGTGGTCGGGTACCCACACGGTGTCCAGGCCGGCCTCGTCGGCCGCCTGCACGACGTCGCCCAGGTATGCCGCCAGGCCGGCCGGACCGTCCGGCAGTGTGTAGTCGGTGATCGAGATGCTGAGTCGCATCGTGCTCACCCCGCCTCGGCCACGGTCAGCAACTCCATGTTGTGCCCGTCGGGATCGCGGAAGTACAGGCCGCGGCCGCCGAGCTCGTGGTTGATCTCGCCGGGGCGGCGCTGGAAGGGGTCGGCGTACCAGGTCAGTCCGGCGTCCCGGATGCGCGCGAACGCGGCGTCGAACTCGGCCTCGTCGACCAGGAACGCGTAGTGCTGCCACGCCACCGTGGGCGCGTCGGCGTAGTCCAGGGTCACCCCGTTGCCCAGCCGGACCGGCACGAACGGGCCGACCGGGGCGGGCGCGGGCAGTCCGAGGATCTCGGTCAGGAAGGCCGCCGACGCAGCCTTGTCCCGGGCCCAGACGATGGTGTGGTTCAGCTCGACGGTCATCGTCGTTCCTCCGTTCCATTAGATGTCCCAAACGATAGATATCTAACGATGAGATGTCAAACGGATCCGTTGCGCCGAGGTCGACAGGAGTCCGGTTTCGTCAAGATCAAAGCTGTCTGGTGTCAATCTCGGCGGAGGCGGGGGCGGCGCCGACTACCGCTGAACCCCACGTCGGGGTGAGCCGCCGTTGACGTGGTGGGTTCGGTTACGCAGGCGGTAACAAGCGACCACTCTCGGTCGACAACCGCTCGTGACGTACGGTGCTGGATCGCTGGCTTCCCGCCGCCAGGCAATCTGGGCCCGCTCCGGCTCGACCGCCCGCTGGACGTCGGCGATCCGCCAGTCCGGGCTGCCCGCCGGGATCGTCGTCGCACTGGTCGTGTTGACCGCAGCGGCGCCGCTGGAGGCGGCCGGCGGCCGGGTGGTGGTCCTGCTGACCGTGTTCGCGGTCATGGTCAGCGCGGCCGCGGCGGTGCTCGCCGCGGTGTCCGCGCCCCTGGCCGGCTCGCCGCTGCTGGGCTGGCTGGCGCTGCTGCTGGGCGGCTACAGCCTGGTGGTGCTGCCGTTGAGCAGCGGGGTGCTGTCACCCGCGCCCTCGCCCGCGGCCGGCACCGGCGCGGCGCCCGACGCGGAGGTCGTGTTCGCCGCGCTGCGGCTGGTCGCGCTGCTGGTCATCGCGCTCGCCGTACTGGCGCTGACCCGGGGCACGTTGCGCTCCGCGCACCGGCAGCGCGGCGAGCTGGCCAACCGGCTGGCGTCCGCCGTCGAGGCCCGTCGCCGGCTGGCCGAGCGAGCCGAGCACCGCGACCACGAGATCCGCAACGGGCTCTCCGGGCTGGCCGGCATCGGCGAGCTGATCCGGAGCTCCGCCGCCGTGCGGGAGCGCGACCGGCTGCGGGCGGCCGTGGAGCGCGAGCTGGCCCGGTTGCAGACGATCCTGCGGCGGGCCGAGCCCGCGGCCGGGCTGCGACTGCCGCGGCCGGAGTGACCGCCATCGAACAGGCCCGCGACGAGCTGCCGCCGGGCCGCGGACGGTTCCCGGTGCTGGTCGTCAACGGCGGCGCGATCGCCGCCGCCACCACCGTCCGCACGCACCTCGGCTCGCAGCCGCGACGAACCGTGAGCCCGGATCGCCGACCGACAACGGCGCCCGTACCCCGGTGCGCGGGGTACGGGCGCCGTCGCGTCGCGCCGGGGCGGTTACCAGGCGATGCCCTCGTAGTTCGCGGCGGAGCGCCGCTCGGCGGCGTCCGGCAGCCGGACGAGGTCGATCACGATCTGGTCCGGCCGGGCGTTCGAGATCGCCTTGAGCACCTGCGGGTCCTTGCTGCCGACCACGCAGATCTCGGCGTGCGCGAGCACGGCGTCGGCGTCGTCGGTGAGCACCGTGGAGATGTGCGGCATCCGCTCCTCGAGGAACGCCCGGTTCGCGCCGATCAGCCGCGAGTGCGCCACGTTGGCGTCGAAGATCTGCAGCTCGAAGCCCTTGCCGGTGAGCCGCTCGGCCAGCTCGACCAGCGGGCTCTCCCGCAGGTCGTCGGTGCCCGGCTTGAAGGACAGCCCGAAGATGCCGATCTTGCGCTTGTTGTGCGCGGTGATCATCTCGACGGAGCGACGGATGTGCGCCTCGTTGGACGGCAGCAGGTTGGACAGCATCGGCACGTCGACGTCGTAGTGCCGGGCGGTCCAGGTCAGGGCGCGGACGTCCTTGGGCAGGCAGGAGCCGCCGAAGGCGAACCCGGGCCGCAGGTAGGCCGGGCTGATGTTCAGCTTGGTGTCGGCCAGGAAGATCTCGATCACCTGGTGCGAGTCCAGGCCGACGGCCTGGGAAATCGCACCGATCTCGTTGCCGAAGGTCACCTTGACCGCGTGGAAGCTGTTGTCCACGTACTTGGCCATCTCGGCCACTGCGATCGGCACCCGGAACCGCGGGCCGGGCAGGCCATCGTAGAGGTCCATCACCTGCGCGCCACTGCGCTCGTCGCTCTCGCCGACGACGGTCTTGGGCGGGTCCAGGAAGTCCTTCACGCTGGTCGACTCGCGCAGGAACTCGGGGTTCAGGCAGACCCCGAAGTCGACGCCGACCTTCTTGCCGGAGGTGCGCTCCAGGATCGGGATCAGCACGCCCTCGACGGTGCCGGGGATCATGGTGCTGCGGTAGACGACGACGTGCCAGTCGTCCTTGGTGGCCAGGGCCTGGCCGATCTCCTGGCTGGCGCTCTCCAGGTACTGGGTGGAGAGGGAGCCGCCGGCGCCGGACGGGGTGCCCACGCAGACGATCGTGATGTCAGTGGTGTGCACGGCCTCGGTGGGCTCGCTCACCAGCAGGCGGCCCGCGGCCACCACGTCGGCGATCAGCTCGCCGATCTGCTCCTCCACGATCGGGGTACGGCCGTCGCGGATGAACTCCGTCTTCTGCGGGTTGGCGTCGACGCCCAGGACCGTGTGTCCGCGGGCGGCGAAGCAGGCTGCGGAGACGCAGCCCACGTAGCCGAGGCCGAAGATGCTCAGCCGAGCCTTATCGGCTGCGGGCGAGGTCTCACTCGTAGTCATATCGTGATGCTAGAGGCCACCCTTATGGTCGCTGCAGCCGACCGGTCAGCCGCCGGTCCGTAGCGCGGCCAGCACGCGCGATGATCGGGTTCCCGCGGCGGCCGGTGCCGTCCTGACGCCGAGCGGCGTCGCCCGGACATGCGATCTCCTCCGGGGAAGGCGACGCTGTCGGGATGCCGGGTAGCCCGGCACACCCTCGCAGCGGGGAGGAGACGGTAGTGACAGGCTCCTTGATGCGGCTGTGCATCGACACGGTGGATCCGGAAGAGGCGCACGACTGGCTGCGGACCGCCTATGTCGATCATTCGGTGCGGCTGTCCGGTCGCCGCGAGGACTTTCGCTTCCAGCACCGGCTCGCCCAGTGCGGCACGTTCGTCGTCGGAGCCGCTCGGCATTCGATGACCCTGCAGGGCGACTGGGCGGCGCTGGACGACACGCTGCTGTTCAGCCACCTGCTCTCCGGTCGATTCCACATCCGGTCGAGGCGTTCGGCGGTGCTGGCGGCGGCCGGTGACGTGTTCGTCTACGACCCCGACGTCCCGATGGACGTGCACTGGTCGGACATCCGGATGGCCAACGTGCGGTTCAGGCGGGCGGCCTTCGACCGGGTCGCGGCCACCCTGGGCGGTGACGACCGGACGTCGGCCCCGGTCGGGTTCGAGCTGGCGGGACCGCTCAGCGAGAGCAAGGCCATGCACTGGAAGCGGCTGATGCAGTACGTGAACGGCGACGTGCTGGCCAACCCGGCGGTGCACAGCAGCCCGCTGCTGATGGGACAGATCTTCCGGATGCTGGTGGCCACGGCGCTGGAGACGTTCCCGAACACGTCGCTGGACCGGGCCCGGCACACCGCACTGTCGGCCTCGCCAGCGTCGGTCCGCCGGGCCGTGGCCTACATCGAGGAGCGGGCCGGCGACGACATCGACCTGGCCGACATCGCCGAGGCCGCGCACGTCGGTCCGCGGGCGCTGCAGCGCGCCTTCCGGCGCGCGATGGACACCACGCCGCTGGGCCACCTGCGTTCCGTCCGGCTGGAGCGGGCACACGAGCAGCTGGTCGCGGCCGACAGCGAGGACGGCACCACGGTGGTCGAGGTCGCGGCCCGCTGGGGCTTCGGCCACCCCGGCCGCTTCGCCGGGGCCTACCGCTCCCGCTTCGGACGCCCGCCCAGCGAGACCCTACGCGGCTGAGCCGCCACCACGGCCCGGCCTCCGCATCCGGCGGGGCCGCGCGGCGCCGCCGACCGCCGGCCGCGATGATGGCCCCATGAGCACCGTGCGCTGGGGGATCATCGGCCCGGGTCGGATCGCCGCGCGGCTGGTGCGGGACTTCCCGCACGTGCCGGGAGCGGAGCCGGTGGCGGTGGCGTCGCGCTCCGCGGAGCGGGCCGCCGCGTTCGCGGCCGAGCACGGCATCGGGCGCACCCACGACTCCTACCGGGCGATCATCGACGACGACGGCGTGGACGTGCTCTACATCGCCACCCCGCACCCGCAACACCGGGCACTGGCGCTGGCCGCGATTCGGAGCGGCAAGGCAGTGCTGGTCGAGAAGTCCTTCACGGTGACCCCGGCGGCCACCGTCGAGGTCGTCACCGCGGCGCGGGAGGCCGGGGTGTTCGCGATGGAGGCGATGTGGACCCGGTTCCAACCGGCCGTCGTCCGGCTCCGGGAGCTGGTCGCCGACGGCGCGATCGGCACCGTGCAGGCGGTGCAGGCCGATCTGGGCGTGCAGGCGGCCCAGGATCCGGCGGACCGGTTCTTCAACCCGGCGATCGGCGGCGGCGCCCTGTTCGACGTGGGCGTCTACCCGGTCTCGTTCGCGCAGATGGTGCTCGGCCGCCCGGACACGGTGGCCGCGCACGGGGTGCTCGGGCCGACCGGGGTGGACGTCGAGGAGGCGGTGTTGCTGGGCTTCGCGGACGGGCGCAGCGCGACCCTGCTGTCCTCGCTGCGCTGCGCGACGCCCGGCCAGGCCCGGGTCTTCGGCACCGGCGGCTGGATCGACGTGCCGCCCCGCTTCCACCACCCGGACCGGATCGTGCTGCACCGGCCCGGCCGGGACCCGGAGGAGATGGTGCTGCCGGCCACCGGCGGCGGGTTCGGCCACGAGCTGATCGAGGTCACCGAGTGCCTCCGCGCCGGGCGCACCGAGAGCGCGGTCATGCCGCTGGCCGACACCGTGGCGGTGCAGGACGTGATGGGTGCCGTCGCGGAACGGATCGGGCTGCTGCCGCAGGAGGGGCCGGCCGAGCTGGAGCCGTGACGGTAGCGACGGGCCGCGCCGGCGCGCTGCGGCCGAGCGTGCGGTCCACCGCGGCGGCCAGCGCCGCGCCGGCGTCGGCGCCCGGATGGTCCTGCCGCCAGGCCACGAACCCGTCCGGTCGCACCAGCACCGCCCCCGCGTCCGGCAGCCGGTAGCGCTCGGCGAACGCGTCGTCGACCGGGACCAGGTCGGTACCGATGGCGACCGCCGTGATCGGCAACCCGGCCGCGGCCAGCCCGGCCGTGGCCTGCCGCCACGGCGCCCCGGCCGGGCCGGTGAGCACGGTCAGTCGGCCGTCGAAGAGGTCGATGGTGGAGACCATGCCGGCGCCGTTCCGCAGCCAGGCGTGCGGGGCGCGCCCGCCGCTGCCCGGACCCGGGTCCAGCACCGCCGAGGTGTAGCGCATCCCGAGGTCACGGTGCAGCCCCGCCGGCCGGGCCTCGTGCTCCAGGCACAACGACCGCTCCACATTGGACCGGCCCACCGGCAGCCGCTCCGCCGCGTAGCTGTCCAGCAGCGCCTCCCCGGCCCAGCCGCGCAGCACCCACGCCAGCTTCCAGCCCAGGTTGTGCGCGGCGTGGATGGCGGTGTTCATGCCGATGCCGCCCATCGGCGTGGTGCGGTGTGCGGCGTCCCCGACCACGAAGCCCGGCCCGCTGCGCAGCGCGGTCGCCACCTGTCCGGCCATGGTGAACGGCAGCACCGACTCGATCCGGGGCTCCAGGTCGGGCAGCCCGGTGCCGGCGCGCAGCAGCTCGCGGCAGCGCTCCGGCGTCCAGTCGGCCGCCGCGAAAGGCCCCCCGCCGGGGCGTTCCCGGCCGTAGACCCAGCGGTCGTCGTTGCTGGTCGGCACGAACAGGCCGGCGGCGGCCGGGGTCTGCACCGCGTTGATCGCGCCCGGGATCCGGGACAGCCGGCGGCGCAGATCGGCCCGGAAGGTGATCGCGATCCACTCGCCGACCGCGCCCAGGTCGGTGAAGCCGATGCCGAGCGCGGCCCGCACGGTGCTGCGCGGTCCGTCGGCGCCGACCAGGTACCGGGCGCCGACCAGGGACCGGGCCCCGGTGCGCCGGTCGAGCAGCCCGGCGACCACGCCGGCGGTGCCGGTGGTCAGGTCGGTGAGCTCGGTGTGGAAACGGACCCGGCCGCCGTGCGCGCGCAGCTGCTCGAGCAGCACCGGTTCGAGGTGGTCCTGCGGGAGGTAGGCGGGGGTCACGGGGCTCTGGGCGAGCGCCTCCTCCTCGGTCGGGTAGTCGAAGGACTCGGTGGCCAGCTCCGGCCCGACCAGGGTGTCGGAGACCGATATCTGCGGCCGGACCGGCATCGCGCCGGCCCGGATGTGCTGCTCCACCCCCCACGTACGCAGCAGCTCCATCGTGCGGGTGGTCACGCCGGTGGCCTTCGGGAACGGGGAGGTGCCGGGATGGCGCTCGACGACCAGCACGTCGACGCCGTGCCGGGCCAGTGCGGTCGCCACGGTCAGGCCGGCCGGACCGGCCCCGACGACGAGCACCTGCGGCTGCCGGGGCATCACGGCCGGCGCGCGGTGACGAGCCAGCATGCGGATCCGTAGCGGACGCCGTCCGCCGTGGTGTGGGCTCGCAGCGATGCGCGCAGCGCCGCGATCGCGTCGGGCACCTCGGCCGGGTCCCGGTCGCGCAGCGCCCAGCCGAACACCTCGAGCACGAAGCGTTGGGCGGCGTCCGGGTCCGGGCCGTAGTACATCGGTCGCCGGACGCCGGTCAGCGCGACCTCGGTGAACCCGGCGCGCTGCAACAGCCCGCGCACGTGTTCGGGGTCGCTCAGCGAGAACGGGCCGGGCGCGTCCGGCGCAGGCTCCGGTACCGGCCGGCCGGTCAGCATCGTGTGGAAGGTGTGGAACCACTCGTTCGCCGCGGGTGGCTGCCAGGTGAGCAGGACCAGCCGGGCGCCGGGGCGCAGCGCGCGGGCGATGTTGGCGAAGGCGGCCGGCCCGTCGCCGAAGAACATGGCGCCGGTGCGGCTGATCGCCACGTCGAACGCGCCCGCCGGAAACGGGTGGATCTGCGCGTCGGCCTGCTCGAAGCGCGCGTTGGACACGCCCTCGGCGGCGGCTCGATCCCGGGCCACCGCGAGCATCCGCGCGGACAGGTCGACGCCGAGCGCGCTGCCGGCACCGGCCAGGCGGGCGGCGTCCCGCGTGGTCTGCCCGGTGCCGCAGCCGATGTCGAGCACCCGGGAGTCCGCGCCGATCCGGGCGGCCTCCAGGAACGCCGTCCGGTACTCGGCGACCGCGAGGTCGAAGTGGTCGGCGTGCTCGGCCCAGCTGTCGCCGCCGGCGCCGTCCCAGGCGGCGGCCTGATCGACGTTCGACGGGTGCACCGGGACGGTGCCCGCAGCATTCATGGTGCTCTCTCTCGTATAGTCCCCTTGGGATGGTTCGAACTATGCTCCCAAGGGGACTAAATTGTCAAGGGGCTCGACGCTCACCACCACCTCGTTCGCGATCCTCGGGCTGCTGGCCGTGCGACCGTGGAGCACCTACGAGCTGACCCAGCAGATGGACCGCAGCCTCGGCCGAATCTGGCCGCGGGCGCAGAGCAAGCTCTACGAGGAGCCGAAGAAGCTGGTCGAGCAGGGGCTGGCCGAAGCCAGCTCCGAGCCGGTCGGGCGGCGCTCGCGCACCGTCTACTCGATCACCCCGGCGGGGCGGCACGCGCTCGCCGACTGGTTGCAGGAGCCGGGAGCCGGGCCGGTGCTCGAGTTCGAGCAGCTGCTGAAGATCTTCTTCGCCGAGCAGGGCAGCCGTTCCGACGCGCTGGCCACGCTGGCCGCCACCCGCGCCTGGGCCCGGGAACGCAACGAGGACAACGTGGCCGCAGCCGGCGAGTACCGTGCCGGCGCCGGGCCGTTCCAGCACCGGGCGGCGCAGAACCTGCTGATGGGCGGGTTTCTGATCGAGTTCTACCGGATGGTCGCCCAGTGGGCCGACTGGGCGACCGAGCAGGTCGAGCAGTGGCCGGAGGACCCGGCCGAGGCGGTCGCGGCGCCGGACGTGCTCGCCGAGATGGAGCGGCGCGCCCGCTGGTGAGCGCAGCCGCTGCGCTCGACGTGGCTGCCCGGTGCGGCAAGAATGATCGCCCCGGGAGCCCCGTGAGAAAGAGGTGGCCATGCGCACGATGCGTGTGCTGCGGCTCGTCGTGCACGCTCGTACCCGCGAGCCGGTGCTGCTGCTCGGCGAAATCGGCGGCGACCGCTGCCTGCCGGTGTTCCTGCGCCGGTCCCAGGCCGAGGTGATCGCCGTCGGCCGGCGCGGCGACGACGACCCGCCACTCGTGCAGGACGTGCTGCTGCCGGTGGTCGAGGGGTTGGGCCGCACGCTGCAGAGCGTGGAGATCACCGGACTGCACGAGGGCGTGTTCTCCGCGGACCTGGTGTTCGACGCGGGCACCCGGATCGCGGCCCGCCCCAGCGACGTGCTGGCCATCGCCGTGCGCGAGGGGCTGCCGATCGGCGTGGCCGCCGCCATCCTGGACGAGGTGGGCCAGCCCACCTCCGACCTGTTCCCCGACGGCAGCGACGCCCCGGCCGAGCAGCAGCTGCGCGAGTTCCAGGAGTTCCTGTCCGACATCTCGCCCGAGGACTTCGACCGGTGAACGCCTCGGGCGTGGCCGTCGTGACCGGGGCCGGCTCCGGGTTGGGCCGGGTGGTGGCGCGGGCGCTGCTGGAGGCCGGGTTCCGCGTCGCCCTGGCCGGTCGCCGGCCGGACGCGCTGGCCGCGACCGCGCAGGACCGCGACACCGCGCTGGTGCAGCCCACCGACGTGACCGATCCGGGCTCGGTGGCCGCGCTCTTCGGCGCCGTGCGGGAGCGCTGGGGCCGGGTGGACCTGCTGTTCAACAACGCCGGGATCTTCGTGACCCCCGGCAGCATTGACGAGCTCAGCGTGGACGACTGGAAGGCCGCGGTGGACACCAACCTCACCGGCTCGTTCCTGTGCGCCCGGGAGGCGTTCGCGGCCATGCGCGGGCAGCGGCCGCAGGGTGGCCGGATCATCAACAACGGCTCGATCTCCGCGCACTCGCCCCGCCCCGGCTCCGCCCCGTACACCGCGACCAAGCACGCCATCACCGGGCTCACGAAGTCGATCTCGCTGGACGGCCGGCCGTACGACATCGCCTGCGGGCAGATCGACATCGGCAACGCGGCGACCGAGATGACCGCCCGGATGAGCCGGGGCGTGCCGCAGGCCGACGGCAGCGTCCGACCGGAGCCGACGTTCGACGCCCGGCACGTGGCCGAGGCGGTACTGATGATGGCCCGGCTGCCGCTGGACACCAACGTCCAGTTCCTGACCATTGCGGCCACCGCGATGCCGTTCATCGGTCGCGGCTGAGGGCCCGCGGTCCGGATCCGGTTTCAGGTGCCGCGCAGGCCCCAGTCGACCACGTTGTACAGCGGTCCGGACGCCGGGTTGTCCCGCACGTTGGCCAGCTCGCGGCGGACGGCCAGCAGCGTCGGACGGCGGTACAGCGGCAGCACCACCGCGTCGGCGGTCAGCTGCCGGTCCGCCTGGGTGAGCAGGTCGTACGCGGCGTCCAGGTCGGGCTGGGCCCCGGCCTGCGCCAGCAGCTGGTCGACGGCCGGGTTGGCGTAGCCGTTGTAGTTGCCCGTGCCCTCGGACGTCCAGTTCTGCCCGGCGTCGGCGATCGGGGCCGGCGAGACGCCCCAGCCGGAGAGGAACAGGTCGAAGTCGCCCGCGGTCAGCGTGCCCAGCGAGTCGGTCGGGGTGGGCGTGATCGTCAACCCGAGCCGACGTCCGAGCTCGGACAGGTACTCGGCGCAGCGTTGCCGGGCCTGGTTGGCGGACGGATAGCTCACGCGCAGCGGGGGCACCGGCCGCCCGTCCGGTGTCGCCAGCGCCGTTCCGATGCCCCGGTAGCCGGCCGCGGCCAGGATGTCGCGCGCCGCGTCGACGTCGCCGGTGCCCTGACCGGAGCCGGTGAGCACGTCGGTGAAGGCGGGCTGCTCGGGCACGAAGGTGTGGCTGTTCATCGGCTCGGCGCGGCCGTAGGCGTCGGCTCCGATCGTGCGGATCCTGCTCAGGTCGATCGCGGTGAACAGCGCCCGCCGCAGCGCCGGCTCGGCCAGCGGCGCCGCGCGCACGTTGACGTCCAGGCGTTCCCAGGACTGGCCCGGGCCCTGGTAGACCCCGACGTCGGGGAGGCCGCCGAGCAGGCGGAGCCGCTCGCTGCTGGCGCCGGTCGGGACGATCATCTGGATCCGACCCGCGCGCAGGGCCCCGAGCTGGGCCTCCGGATCGGTGAGGACCTGCAGCTCGACCCGGTCGAGCCGGGCGGGCCGGCCGTACCACTGCGGGTTGCGCTCCAGCACGAGCTGGCGCCCCGGTTGCCAGTCGCGCACCAGCAGCGGGCCGGCCGAGTAGGTGGGCGGGGCGGCGCTGAAGAAGTCGAACGCGGCCTTGAGCCCGGCCGGGGTGCCCGGATCGCCCTGGCCGGCCGCGACGTGCGCGGGGTAGAGCGGAGCGGTGCTGGCGAACAGGGTGCGCCAGTCCGGGTGGGGTCGGCGCAGCCGTACGGTCACGGTGCTGCCGCCGTCGGGGTTCGGGGTGCCGGTGATCCCGCTGATCAGCTCGTAGCCGGTGGTGTCCACCGAGCAGTCCGGGCAGTCGCGCCCGTTGCGGATCCGCCAGTTGAGGACGAAGTCGTCGGCCGACACCGGGGTGCCGTCGCTCCAGACCGCGCCCGACCGGATCCGGTACACGACGGTGGTCGGGTCGATCAGGTCGGCCCCGGCGAGCAGGTTCTCCTCGAGGCGCAGGCTCATGTCGGGCTCGACGGTGAACGTGTGCGGCAGCACGCTGCCCAACGCCCAGGCCGCCGGCCCGAACCCGCCGAGCGAGGCCACGTTCCAGTCCTCGATGTCCGCCTCGATCGCCAGCACCACCTTGCCGCCGGCCACGAGCTGGTCCGCGGGGGCGTCGTTGCAGCTCAGCGGGTTGGTGTCGCACGCGACGAGGCTGTTCGACTGGGCCGGTCCCGGCTCGGTCCCGCGCAGTGCCTGCACTCCGACCACGACCCCGGCGGCCAGCGCGGTGGCCGCCACCGCGGCCCCGCCGACCTGCCAGGCCCGGCGCCGCCCCGGGCCGGCCGCCCGGGAACCGGCCGCCATCGGGAACGGGCCGGGATGCCCGCCGAGCGGCGCCCGGCGGGGTGCCGGCCCGGCGCTGGGCAGCGGACGGCCCGGCCGCGGATCGGGGGCGACCGGGACGGTCAGGCCCGGCCGGGTCGGCGCCGGTCGCCGGGGCGCCGGCAGGCCGCGCAGCGCGGACCGCGCCGCCTCGGCGAGCGCGCCGGCCGAGGGGTGCCGCTCCTCCGGCCGTTTGGCCAGGCCCGTGGCCAGCACCGCGTCCAGGGCCGGCGGCACCCCCCGGGCCACGGTCGACGCCGGCGGCGGCATCCGCTGCAGGTGCGCGTACATCATGGCGGCCAGCGCGTCCCCGGCGAAGGCCGGACGGCCGGTCAGCGCCTCGTAGAGCGTGCAGGCCAGCGCGTAGACGTCCACCCGGCGGTCGGCCCGCTCGCCGCTGAACCGCTCGGGGGCCATGTAGCCCAGGGTGCCGACGGCGTGTCCGGTGGCGGTCAGCGTGGGACCGTCGGTGGCCTCCAGGCTGCGGGCGATGCCGAAGTCGACCAGGTAGACGAAGTCGGCGTCGTCGGCGTCGGGCAGCCGTCCCCGCGGGTCGCCGACGTAGAGCACGTTGGACGGCTTGACGTCGCGGTGCACCAGACCGTCGGCGTGGGCCGCGTCCAGCGCGCTGGCCACCTGCGAGATCATCTCGACGGCCCGGCCCGGGGTCAGCGGCCCGCTCTCCAGCACGGTGGCCAGGTCGACCCCGCGCACCAGGCGCATGTCCAGGTACAGCCGCCCCTCGATCTCGCCGAAGTCGTGGATCGGGATGATGTGCGGCGCCGACAGCCGGGCGACGAGCTGCGCCTCCCGCCGGAACCGGGCCTCGAACTGCGGCTCCGCGGCCATCGCGGTGGGCAGGATCTTCAGCGCGACCACCCGGTCCCGGCGGGTGTCGTAGGCGCGGTAGACCTCGCCCATGCCGCCCCGGCCGATCAGCTCCTCGAGCCGGTACGGCCCGAAGTGCTGCCCCCGAGACACGCACACGTTCTACCGCACGCGCCCTGACCGTCGGGAACGACGTCGGGGTGATCGTCAAGGCTTGCTGATCACCAGAACGTCGTTCCCGACGGCGCCGGCGGGGTGTACGAAGCGGGCCACGAGATCGCGGCAGGCCTGCACGCAGGACGCGCGGCGGGCCCTGATCTCGGCCTTGAGGGCGGGCAGGTCGGTGGCGGCGGCCACCCGGTCCAGCTCACCCGCGGCCCGCCAGGACTCGACCCAGGCGTCGAACGCGGCCGGGGTGATCTCGGGGTGGAACTGGACGCCCAGGTGCGGGCCGTGCCGGAAGGCCTGCACGCCGACCGCGTTGGCCGCCAGCAGCTGGGCGCCGGGTGGCAGCGTGAACGCGTCGTCGTGGAACTGCAGCCACTCCCCGGCGGGCAGCGCGGCCTCGTCGGTCGAGTCGATGCGGGTGAAGCCGCGCTCCGAGCGGGCCGCCCGCCCGACCGTGCCACCGAGCACCCGGGCCAGCAGCTGGGCGCCGAAGCAGATGCCCAGCACCGGGACCCCGAGCGCCACGGCCCGCTCGACGTGCGCCCGCTCAGCGGCCAGCCAGGGCAGGGTGTCGTCGTAGGCGGCATCGGACGAGCCGAGCACCACCAGCAGCGCGGTGTCGGACGGGTCGACCGCGCCCGGCGCGCCGGGGGCGAGCAACGTCGTGACCACGACCTCGAAGCCCAGGTCGGTCAGCGCCGGGGCGACGCTGCCCGCCTCGGCCACACCGCGCCCCGGCACCGGTTCGTGCACCAGGAGCACCGCTGATCCTCGCCTACCCACCTCCGCATTCTCACCCCGCGCAGGCCGGGGTGCCCCATGCCGATCATCACTCCTCGACCCACGGCGGATCCGGGCGGCGAGGATCAGTCCGACCGGTCCGCCACGGCTGCGGCTTCTGGGGCCGGGTGCGCCGCGGTCCGGCGCATCACCAGCACCCCCATGCCCGCCGCAGCCAGGCACGCCACCGCGCCCAGCGCCAGCCCGGCGCGGCCGCCGAAGTGCTCACTGACCGCCCCGGCGATCGGGCCGCCGATCGGTGTGGAGCCGAGGAACGCCACCGCCCACAGCGCCATCACCCGGCCCCGCATGTGCGGGGCGGCGGCCAGCTGCAGGGTGCTGTTGGACATCGACAGGAACGCCACACTGGCCGCGCCGACCAGACCCATCGCCACCAGGGCCAGCAGCAGGGTCGGGGCCAGCGCGGCCGCGGTCAACGCCACCGCGAACAACGCCGACGCCCCGGTCAGCGCGGGCAGCCCGGTGCGCCCGCGGGCCGCCACCCCGAGCCCGCCGACCACGGCGCCGGCGCCCATCGCCGCGGTCAGGAACCCGTAGCTGCTGGCGTCCCCGCCGAAGGTGTCGCTGGCCACGATGGGCAGCACCACCTGGAACTCGTAGGCCAGGCAGCCGACCAGCGTCATCATCAGCAGCGGCACCGCGAGGGCCGGGGTCGAGCGCACGTAGGCCAGGCCCTCGCGCAGCTGGCCCGGTGCCCGCGGGGTGGGCACCGACGGGCGCAGCGCCGCGGTGTCCATCCGCAGCAGCGACGCGACCACGGCCACGAAGCTGGCCGCGTTGAGCAGGAAGCACAGCCCGATGCCGCCGGCCGCGATGACCAGGCCGGCGACGGCCGGGCCGACCGCGCGGGCCGTGTTCACCAGCACCGAGTTCAGGCTGACCGCGTTGCGCAGGTCGGCGGGCCCGACCAACTCCAGCACGAACGCCTGTCGGGCCGGGTTCTCGAAGCAGTTGACCAGCCCGAGCAGCAGCGCCAGCAGGTAGACGTGCCAGAGCGCGACGACGCCGGTGATCGTCAGCAGCCCCAGCGCCAACGCCAGCACGCCCATCGTGGACTGCAGCCCGATCATCAGCCGGCGCTTGTCCAGCCGGTCCGCGACGACGCCGGCGTACGGCCCCAGCAGCAGCGTCGGCAGTGTCTGCAGCGCGACCAGCAGCCCGATCGCGGTGCCGGACGAGGTGAGTTCCAGGACCAGCCAGGACTGGGCGATCATCTGCATCCAGGTGCCGGCCAGCGACACCGACTGGCCGGCGAACCAGAGCCGGTAGTTGGGGCCGGCGAGCGCGGCGAAGGTCTGGCGGCGCAGGGTGCCGATCGCGGTGGTCACGGGCGCTCCGCGAGCTGGTCGGCCAGGGCTTCCAGGGCCGGTAGCGCGGCCAGCACGGCCGCCGCGTGCGGCGGTGACAGGGTGGCCAGCCGGTCGCCCAGCACCCGGGTGCGTTGGGCGCGCTGCCGGCGGTTGAGCTCGGCGCCGGCCTCGGTGACCTGCACCCGGGCCGCCCGGCCGTCCTCCGGGTCGGGTCGGCGCTGCAGCAGCAGCGCCTGCTCGAGCTTGCCGACGATCCGCGAGAGCATCGTCGGGTTGATGCCCTCCCGCTCGGCCAGCTCGCTGATCCGCAGCGGGCCGCGCCGGGCCACCGTGCCCAGCACCGACGCCTGGGTCCCGGTCAGCTCCTGCCCGCGGCTCTGCCGGTCGAGCAGGCGGGCGATCCGGGCCAGTGCTATCCGCAGGCGCGTGACGTCTTCGTCGTCGAAATTCGTCGGCATTGCTCCTCTTTAGTTGCCTGCTGGCAAGCATACGCCCTTCGGGCCTGTGAGTGCTGCGCCGTGTTAGAACACGGCGCAGCACTCACGAGCCCGAAGGGCGCCCGTCAGGAGAGCGCGGCCAGCACCTCGGCGGCGGCGCGCTGCCCGGCGTCGACCGCGCCCTCCATGTAGGCGCTCCACCGGCCCGCGGTCTCGGTCGCCGCCCAGTGGATCACGCCGATCGGCTCCGCGAGGGCGTGCCCGAAGTGGGTCCACACCAGCGGCCCCATGTTCGCGTTGTAGCAACCGCGGGTCCACTGCCGGTCGGCCCACTCGCCGTCGACGTAGAGCTCGGGGCGCCCGGCCCGCGGCCCGAAGTGCCGCACCAGCTCCGCGGTCAGCGCCTCCCGCCGGTCCGCCTCGGGCCAGCGCCCGAACGTCCGTGCCTGCTCGCCCTCCAGGAAGACCAGCAGCTGCCCGTGCCCCAGGTCCACCGGGCAGGTGTCGTTGGACATCCGACCCGGGCCGACGTCGGAGATCAGCTGCCCGTTGAGACCGTCGGACCGCCAGAACGGCTCCTCGTAGACGAAGAACGCCTTCATCGCCGAGGCCTGCGGCATCCGTTGGGTCAGCTGGTCGCGCACGCCGGGTAGCGGCGGGTCGTACATGATCCGACCGGCCAGGGTCGGGGCCAGTGCCACGATCAGCCGGCGGCCGCGGGCGACCAGCCCGCCGCGGCAGCTGACGGTGACCGACTCCGGCCCGTGCTCGATCAGCTGCACCGGCGAGTCGAGCACGACGTGCCCGTCGAGCCGGTCGGCCAGCCGCTGCGGGAGCTGGCTGGCGCCACCGACGAAACGGGTGGTCTGGGCGCCGCCCTCGGACTCCGCCAACAGCTGCGCACCCACCCCGCACGTCGCCACGTTGACCAGCACATCGAGGAACGAGACCTCCACGGTCGGCACGGCCAGTATCCCGACCGTGCAGATCTCCAGCAGGGTGCGGGCCACCGGGGGCAGCCCCTGCGCGTCGTACCAGGCACCGGCGGTGACGGCGTCCCACTCGGCAGCCCGCGCGGCCGTCCACGGCGCGGCCAGCGGGACCTGGGCCGCCAGCTCGTCCACCCGGTCCAGCACCGTGGCCAACCGGTCGAGCGCGGAGCGGTACCGGTCGTGGAACGCGGATCCGCGCAGCACCGGGGAACCCGCGAACTCGTAGGACGTCTCACCCTGCTCGTACTGCCGGAAGGTCTTGACGTCGAGCTCGGCGGCCAGCGCGAACATCCGCTCGTGGGTGTCGCCGATCCACTGCGCACCCAGCTCCACCTGCACCCCGGGCACCGGCTCCGCGGTCAGGATGCGGCCGCCGACCCGGTCGTTCGCCTCGATCACCAGCGGCTGCAACCCGGCGCGGCGCACCTCGCGGGCCGCGATCAGCCCGGACAGCCCGGCCCCGACGATGATGACGTCCGCCTCGCGCTGCATGGCCCGACCCCTTCCGCCGCGATCATTGTCGCTGATCTTGGGGTTCGCGGCGCGGGCTGACGCCGCCGGCCCGCCGGGGACGGGCTCAGACGTCGTCGTCGTCGTCGAAGGCGGCTTCCTGCAGCCGGGCCAGGGTGTGCACGTGCTCCCGGGTCGCCGGGTAGAGGTCGGTGTAGATGGCGAACAGCTGCTCGTAGACCTCGTGCCGCCCGGCGTCGGGCTGCACCAGCCGCCCGGTCCGCGCCCAGTTGGTCTCCGCCGGCACCAGGCCGGCGCCGATCGCCGCGAGCAGCGCGTCGCCGTAACTCGCGCCGATGGTCTGCTCCGGGATCTCCTGCTGGCGGCCGGTGACGTCGCTGACGATCTGCGTCCACAGCCCGCCCTGGGTACCGCCGCCCACCGCGACCAGCCGGGTGACCGGGTTCTGCTCGTCGGACAGGAACTCGACGATCTGCCGGATGCCGAACGCGATGCCCTCGTAGGCGGCCCGGAACAGGTGCCCCCGGCCGTGCCGCAGGGTCAGCCCGGCGATCACCCCGCGGGCCCGCGGATCGAAGATCGGGGTCCGCTCCCCGGCGAAGTACGGCAGCATGATCAGCCCGTCGGAGCCGGGGGCGATCTCGCTCGCCTCCCGCACCAGGTCGGCGAACGGCACGCCGCCGGTGAGGCCCTGGATCCAGGTGGTGAGCGATCCGCTGGTGGACATGCCCGCGGCCAGCGTGTGCCGCCCGGGCTCGACGCCGGCGGTGGTCCACAGCTTCGGTTGGGCGCGGTAGGACTCCAGCACCTCCACGAAGAACATCGTCGAGCCGTACATCAGCATCAGGTCGCCGGGGTGGCGCACGCCGGCGGAGAAAGCCTCGGCCCAGGCGTCGACGGTGCCGGGGGACACCGGGGTGCCGGCGGGGATGCCGGTCTCGGCGGCCGCCTCGGCGGTGACCGTGCCGATCACCTCGTGCGGCCAGACCAGGCGCGGCATCTCGATGTCGCCGGCCACCTCGGGCACCCACTCCGGGATCCAGCCGAACCCGCGCACGTCGTACAGCGGGTCGGTCTGGCTGGCCGTGTGGTGATCGAGCACGTACTCGCCGGTCAGCTTGGCGGCCACGTAGGAGTTGGAGGAGAACCAGTAGCGCCCGCGTTCCCAGTTCTCCGGCTCGTGCCGGCGGAACCACAGCATCTTCGGCCCGACGGCCTGGGTGGACAGCGCCTTGCCGCACCGGGAGAAGATGGCCTCCGCGCCGAGCCGCTCGGTCAGCTCGTCGATCTCCGCGGCCGCGCGGCCGTCGATGCCGTAGAGGATGGCCGGGCGCACGGGCTCGAGCTTCTCGTCGCACACCAGCAGGCAGGGTCCGACACCGCTGACGCACATGCCGCGGATGGGGCGGCCGGCGCGCTGGTCCATCAGCTCGCGCGCCACCTCGACCAGGTCGCCCCACCACACCCGGGTGGCGTCCACCTCGGCCCAGCCCGGCCGCGGCAGCGACATCGTGTGCGCCCGGCTCGCGCTGGCCACGATCGTCCCGTCCGGCGTGGTCAGCACGCCCTTGGTGCTCCCGGTGCCGATGTCGATGCCGAGCAACAGCTCGGTGGACGGTGAACTCGACGGTTCGCTCACACCGACCCCTTCGTCTGGTGCCGGACGTTGGCGTCATCCTGCCACCGCCCCGCTCTTCCGGGCACCCTGACGATCAACCGGGCTCAGAGCTCGGTCGGGGTCTCCCGGTCCAGCACGCGCAGGGTGGTCGACTCCGGGCCGAGGTTGGCGAACATCCGGTAGTGCATGGCCGGCATGGCCAGCACCGCCTCGTGGATCGGGACCGCGGTGCGCGGGGCCACCGCGCGCAGGTAGTCCACGGCCTCGGACAGCTTCAGCCACGGTGCGCCGGTGGGCAGGAACAGCACGTCCACCGGGGCCGGCGGCGGGGTGAAGGAGTCGCCGGGGTGCAGGTGGGTGCCGTCGATCAGGTAGGCGTTGTTGGCGATCACCGGGACGTCCGGGTGGATCACCGCGTGCTGCCCGCCCAGCACGTCCACCCGGGAGCCGCCGACCTGCACCGACGCCCCGGGCGCGACCACCTCGTGGGGCAGCCCGCCCAGCTGTTCCGCGGTGCCGGCGTCGGCGATCAGCCGCGCGTCGGGGTTCGCGTCCAGCAACGGCCGCAGCCGCTCGGGATCGAGGTGATCGGGATGCTGGTGCGTGACGAGCACCGCGTCCAGGCCGGAGACCGCCTCGAACCCGCGGGAGAAGGTGCCGGGATCGAACAGCAGCCGCGCAGCGCCGGTGTCGACGAGCAGGCAGCTGTGGCCGAAGTGGGTGATGCGCACGGTGGCCACTGTGCCACCGGGCGCGCGGTCGGGCGGCGGCTCGCCCGGGCCAATCGCGGGCTCGTACGCTGGACGGGTGGCCAGAGTGGTGGTGGACGTGATGCCCAAGCCGGAGATCCTCGACCCGCAGGGCCAGGCGGTGGCCGGCGCGCTCGGTCGGCTGGGCATCGCCGGCGTGGCGGATGTGCGGCAGGGCAAGCATTTCGAGCTCGAGGTCGACGACGCGGTGGACGACGAGACGTTGCACCGCATCGCCGGGCAGCTGCTGGCCAACCCGGTGATCGAGGACTGGACGGTGACCCGCACCTCATGACCCGCATCGGTGTGATCACGTTCCCGGGCTCGCTGGACGATGTCGACGCGGCCCGCGCGGTCCGGCTGGCCGGCGGCGAGTCGGTCGCCCTGTGGCACGGCGAGCACGATCTGCGCGGCGTGGACGCGGTGATCGTGCCCGGCGGCTTCTCCTACGGCGACTACCTGCGCGCCGGGGCCATCGCCAGCCTGGCGCCGATCATGAGCGAGGTGCTGGCCGCGGCCCGCGGCGGGATGCCGGTGCTGGGTATCTGCAACGGCTTCCAGATCCTCTGCGAGGCCGGCCTGCTGCCGGGGGCGCTGGTGCGCAACGCGGGTCTGCATTTCCTGTGCCGGGATCAGCGCCTGGTCGTCGAGTCGACGGCGAGCACGTGGACCAGCGGGTACTCCGCCGGCGCCGAGATCGTCATCCCGATCAAGCACGCCGAGGGCCGCTACGTGGCCGACGCGGACACGCTGGCCCGGCTGGAGGGCGAGGGCCGGGTGCTGTTCCGCTACGCCGGCGAGAACCCGAACGGGTCGCTGTCCGGGATTGCCGGGATCGGCTCGGCCGACGGTCGCGTCGTCGGGCTGATGCCGCACCCGGAGCACGCGGTCGAGTCGCTGACCGGGCCGGGCACCGACGGGCTGGCGGTGTTCAGCTCGGTGCTCGCGGCCGCGGCCGCCGCGTGAGCCGCCGATCCGGGCCGGAGTCTGCGTCCGTGCGGCGCCGGCTCTAGGGTGTCCCCAGGCTGCCGCGTCCCCTCCACCGCCTGCGGGGCCCCGCGAGGAGAGCGCTTCGCATCCATGTCCGCCACCGAACCGACCGCGGCCCTGCGGGTCCTGCTGGTCGAAGACGACCCGGGTGATGTCTTCCTGGTCCAGGAGCTGCTCGGCGAGGTCGACCCGACCATCCGGGTCACCGCGGCCGGTTCGCTGGCCGAGGTCATCGACGGCGGCCTGGTCGCGGACACCGACTGCGTGCTGCTGGACCTGAACCTGCCGGGGGTCAGCGGGCTGGACGGCCTGCGCGCGATCCTCCGTCTCGACCCGCACGCCGCGGTCTGCGTGCTCACCGGGCTCGACGAGCACCTCGGAGTGCCCGCGGTCGCCGCCGGCGCCCAGGACTACCTGGTCAAGGGCAAGGTCGACGGCCAGGTGCTGATCCGGTCCGTCCGCTACGCGGTGGAACGGCGGCGGGCCGAGACGAGCCTGCTGCGGCTGCGCGAGCAGGAGCTGGCCGCAGCCGAGTCGGCCCGCCTGGAGCGCGGCCTGCTGCCCTCGCCGCTGCTGGCCGGCAGTCCGGTGCGGGCGCGCTCGTTCTACCGGGCCGGTCGGGCCCGCTCGATCATCGGCGGCGACTTCTTCGACGCCGTGCTCGGCCCGACCGGCACGGTGCACGCCATCGTCGGTGACGTCTGCGGACACGGCCCCGACGAGGCCGCGCTCGGGGCGCTGCTGCGGGTGTCCTGGCGGGCGCTGGTGCTGGCCGGCGTGGACGAGCCGGAGCTGCTGCCCAAGCTGCAGCAGGTGCTGGTCACCGAGCGGCACGAGGACCACCTGTTCACCACCGTGAGCACGGTGGCGATCTGCCCCTCTGCGGCCGGGCCGGGCGGCGAGTTGACGGTCCGGCTGGCCGGCCACCCGCCACCGATCTCGCTGGTCGGCGAACCGCGGCCGGTCGCGCCGTCGGTCGGGCTTCCGCTCGGCATCGCGGCGAACGCGTCCTGGGAGCCGGTGCGGGTGCCGCTGCAGCAGCGCTGGGCCCTGCTCCTCTACACCGACGGGTTGATCGAGGGTCGGGTGCAGGAGCCCGGCCAGCGGCTGTGGGAGGAAGGCCTGCTCGAGCTGCTGGCCCAGGAGGGCGGCGCCGACCTGGACTCGCTGCCGGCCCGGTTGGTGGAGCGGGCGCAAGCGCTCAACGGTGGACCGCTGGCCGACGACGTGGCCATCCTGCTGCTGTCCGCGGACGCCGCCCCCGGCGATGCCGCCCCGGCGCTCGGGGCGCCTGCGGTGGACGCGTCGTGAACCGGGCCGAGGTGCTGACCGGTCCCGCGATGCGGGTGAGCTCGCGCAGCCGCGACGCGGAGCGGGAGCGCAGCTGGCCGCTGACCCGCGTGTTCGCCGTCGGCGCCGCGCTGGCAGCGGTGATCGTCCTGGCCGTGGTCACCTCGGGCAGCTACGCCCTCTGGCGGCTGGTCGAAGCCCGGTCGGTGGCCTCGCAGGTCGGGGCGCCCGGGCTGCTCAACGGGCAGCAGTTGACGACCGCGCTGGTCAACGAGGAGAGCGGGGTGCGCGGGTTCGCCGTGACCGGTCGGCCGGAATTCCTGGAGCCGTACTACGGCGGGTTGGAGGACGAGCGCCGGGCGACCGCCGTCCTGCACGACCTCGCCCCGCGTGGCCTGGTCGATTTCGGTCCGGCCCTGGACGAGCTGGAGCGGGCCACTCAGCAGTGGCGGGCGAGCTACGCCGACCCGGTCCTCGCCGGCTCCACCCCGCCCCCGCCGCCCGAGCTGGGCAAGGCGCTGTTCGACCGGGTACGGGTGGAGAATGCCCAGCTGGTCGCGCAGCTGGAGCAGCAACGCAACAACGCCACCGCGAGCACCGACGCGGCGGTCCGGTTCCTGGTGGCGGTGGCCGTGGCCATCGCCGTCGGCCTCATCGCGTTCGTGGTGGCCACCGGGATCGGCCTGCGCCGAGCGGTGCTGCGCCCGGTCTCCGATCTCGCCGCGCAGGTCCGCGAGGTGGTGTCCGGGAGCGTGCACCGGGAGGTCCGGGCGGCCGGCCCGCGCGAGATCGTCGAGCTCGGCGGCGACGTCGACGCGATGCGCGCGCACATCCTGCGCGACCTGGACGCGGCGCAGGAGGCCAACCGGCGGCTCGACGAGCAGACACGGGAGCTGGAGCGCTCCAACAGCGACCTCGAACAGTTCGCCTACGTCGCCAGCCACGACCTGCAGGAGCCGCTGCGCAAGGTGTCGAGCTTCTGCCAGCTGCTGCAGCGCCGCTACGGCGGCAAGCTCGACGAGCGCGCCGACCAGTACATCGGGTTCGCCGTCGACGGCGCGCAGCGGATGCAGCAGCTGATCAACGACCTGCTGTCGTTCTCCCGCGTCGGCCGCACCACCGAGGGCTTCGATCGGGTCGACCTCGGCGCGGTGGCCGGCTACGCCGCCACCCAGCTGGAGACCCTGCGCGAGGAGGTCGGCGGCACGATCGAGATCGGGGAGCTGCCGGTGGTCTCCGGCGACCCCACGCTGCTGCGCCAGCTCCTGGTCAACCTGATCGGCAACGGGCTGAAGTTCCATCGTGCGGATGCGCCGCCGGTCGTTCGGGTACAGGCCACGAGAGACGGCGACGACTGGCAGATCGACGTCAGCGACAACGGCATCGGCATCGAGGCGGAGTACTCGGGGAAGATCTTCGTGATCTTCCAGCGACTGCACGGCCGCGAGACCTATTCCGGCACCGGAATCGGCCTGGCGCTGGCCAAGAAGATCGTCGAGTTCCACGGCGGCCGGATCGGGTTGGCGCCGACCACCGGACCTGGAACGACGATTCGGGTCACCTTGCCCGACCTTGCGGAGGAGACATGAACATGACGGACGAGCAGCCGAGAGTCATCAACGTGCTGCTGGTCGAGGACGACCCGGGTGACGTGCTGATGACCAGGGAGGCGTTCGACGAGTACCTGCAGAACCGGCTGGACGTGGTGACCGACGGTGCCGAGGCGCTGTCCTACCTGCGCAACGAGGAACCGCACACCAACGCGCCGCGCCCCGACCTGATCCTGCTCGACCTCAACCTGCCCCGTCGTGACGGGCGCGAGGTGCTGGCCGAGGTCAAGGCCGACCCCGACCTGCGGCACATCCCGGTGATCGTGCTGACCACGTCGCAGGCCGAGGAGGACGTGCTGCGCAGCTACCAGCTGCACGCCAACGCCTACGTGACCAAGCCGGTCGACTTCGACGGCTTCATCGAGGCGATCAAGCAGATCGACCACTTCTTCGTGTCGGTGGTGCAGCTGCCCAACCGCGACGACTGACGTCGCACACCGATCTGCGGCCTCGCACATGCCATGACCTGCGCGACACCACACGCCGGTGTGCGACGTGGGTGGGGTCAGCGAGCGGGCGGAACCGTAGGCTGAGCAGCCGTGACGTCCGCCGCCACCTCCGCGCCCGCCGCTGACACCGTCGAGAACGCCGCAACCACCCCGGACCACCCGCAGCCGTACCGCGAGCTGGGGCTGAAGGACAACGAGTACGCCCGGATCCGGGAGATCCTCGGCCGCCGGCCCACCGACGCCGAGCTGGCCATGTACGCGGTGATGTGGAGCGAGCACTGCTCCTACAAGTCGTCGAAGGTGCACCTGGCCTACTTCGGGGCGACCACGACCGAGGCGATGCGGGCCAAGATGCTGGCCGGGATCGGGGAGAACGCCGGCGTGGTGGACATCGGTGACGGCTGGGCGGTCACGTTCAAGGTCGAGTCGCACAACCATCCGTCCTATGTGGAGCCCTATCAGGGGGCGGCCACCGGGGTCGGCGGCATCGTGCGCGACATCATGGCCATGGGTGCCCGCCCGGTCGCGGTGGCCGACCCGCTGCGGTTCGGTCCGGCGGATGCCCCGGACACCCGCCGGGTGCTGCCCGGGGTGGTCGCCGGCATCGGCGGCTACGGCAACTCGCTGGGCCTGCCGAACATCGGCGGAGAGGTCGTGTTCGACCCGAGCTACGCGGGCAATCCCCTGGTCAACGCGCTGTGCGTGGGCACGATGCGCACCGAGGACCTGCATCTGGCCTTCGCTTCCGGAACCGGTAACAAGATCATCTTGTTCGGGGCGCGGACCGGGCTGGACGGCATCGGGGGAGTCTCGGTGCTGGCCAGTGAGACGTTCTCCGCTGACGAAGATGGGGCAGACGAGTCGGGGACGGGCCGCAAGAAACTCCCCTCGGTGCAGGTCGGCGACCCGTTCACCGAGAAGGTGCTCATCGAGTGCTGCCTGGAGCTGATCCACGCCGGGCTGGTCGTCGGTATCCAGGACCTCGGCGGGGCCGGGCTGTCCTGTGCGACCAGCGAGCTGGCCAGCGCCGGCGACGGCGGCATGCACATCGAGCTGGACGCGGTGCCGTTGCGGGCCTCCGGGATGACCCCGGCGGAGATCCTGTCCAGCGAGTCGCAGGAACGGATGTGCGCGGTCGTCACCCCGGAGAACGTCGAGGCGTTCCTCGCGGTCTGCCGCAAGTGGGACATCCTGGCCACGGTGATCGGCGAGGTCACCGACGGCGACCGGTTGGTGATCGACTGGCACGGCGAGACCGTGGTCGACGTGCCGCCGCGCACGGTCGCGCACGACGGCCCGGTCTATCGGCGCCCGGTGCAGCGCTCGGACGCGCAGGACGACCTGCTGGCGAACTCGCCGCAGCTGCTGCCGCGGCCGGCCGCGCCGAGCGAGCTGCGGGCGGAGATCCTGCGGATGGCCGCCAGCCCGAACCTCTGCAGCCGGGCCTGGGTGACCGAGCAGTACGACCGCTACGTGCGCGGCAACACCGTGCTGGCCCAGCCGGCCGACGCCGGGATGATCAGGGTTGACGAGCGCAGCGGGCGCGGGATCGCCGTGGCCTGCGACTGCAACGCCCGCTTCGTCGCGCTCGACCCCTACGTTGGCGCCCAGCTCGCGCTGGCCGAGTCGTACCGCAACGTGGCCACCTCCGGTGCGGTGCCCACCGCCGTGACCAACTGCCTGAACTTCGGCTCGCCGGAGAACCCGCACGTGATGTGGCAGTTCGAGCAGGCGGTGCGCGGGCTGGCCGACGGCTGCGCGCAGCTGGGCATCCCGGTCACCGGGGGCAACGTCAGCTTCTACAACCAGACCGGCGCGCAGCCGATCCTGCCCACGCCGGTGGTCGGCGTGCTCGGCGTGATCGAGGACGTGGCGCTGCGGGTGCCGTCCGGCTTCCGCACCGACGGCGACGCGATCGTGCTGCTCGGCACCACCCAGGACGAGCTGGGTGGCAGCGAGTGGGCGCACGTGGCGCACGGCCACCTGGGCGGCCGCCCGCCGGCGGTGGATCTGGAGGCGGAGCGTCGGCTGGCCCGGTTGCTGGCCGCGGCCGCGGCCGACCGCTTCCTCACCGGCGCGCACGACCTGTCCGACGGCGGGCTGGCCCAGGCGCTGGTCGAGTGCTGCCTGGTCGGCGGGCACGGCGCGACGATCGACCTCAGCCCGGTGCTGGACCCGTTCGTGTCGCTGTTCTCCGAGTCCGCGGGTCGGGCGCTGGTCACGGTGCCCCCGGACAAGGTGGTCATGCTGCTGGTCAGCGCGGCCGCGTCGAACGTCCCGGCGCACCCGCTGGGCACCACCGGTGGCCGGTCGCTGGCCATCAGCGGTGTCCCCGAGCTCCCGCTGCCCGAGCTCCGCAGCGCCTGGACGGCCACGTTCCCGGCCCTGTTCGGCTGACGCGAGCGGGACACCACGGTCGTCACCGGACGGCCGAAGCGCCCTGTCGTCCCGTTGATCATGCGAGGAGGGGCCGTGCAGGAGGCGGTGCTGGGCTGGCTGGACGGCGGGCCGGCCCCGGAGCGTGCGGTGCTGCGCGCCGCGGTGAAGCAGAGCCTGACCGCGTTGGCCGCGGCCGCCCCCGGGCACAGCGTGGAGGTGCGGGTTCCGCCGTACGGGGCGGTGCAGTGCGTGTCGGGACCTCGGCACACCCGCGGCACCCCGCCGAACACCGTCGAGACGGACGCCCGAACCTGGCTGGCGCTGGTCACCGGGCGGGCCGGCTGGGCCGAGGCGCTGCGCACCGGCCGGCTGACCGCCTCCGGCTCCCGGGCCGCGGAGGTGGCGTCGCTGCTGCCGCTGCGCTGAATCGACCGGATCGAGGGTCGGTCCGGCGCAGCGCAGCGACCGTCCGGCGACCGCCGAACGGACTTGAGTGGTGGCCCGGACGCCCTAGATCGGCACTATCGTCCCAGTTGGCGCCGGTGCGGGTCGGGATTCGGTGACGCGCGCCCCACAGCCACTGCGGCCCCGTCGGGGCGGCGTAGCATTCGAAGCGATCCGACGCCGGCCGAGGAGCGTGTCGTGCCTCCCTGTTCCTCCTGGAACGAGCACCCCACCGACATCCATCTCGACGAGCAGCACCCGGAGCACCTGGACGAGCGCACCTGGGACGGGCCCCGGGAGGAGTGCGGGGTCTTCGGGGTCTGGGCCCCTGGCGAGGACGTCGCCAAGCTCACCTACTACGGCCTCTACGCGCTGCAACACCGCGGGCAGGAAGCCTCCGGCATGGCCGTGTCCGACGGCCTGCACACGGTCGTGTTCAAGGACCTCGGCCTGGTCAGCCAGGTGTTCGACGAGCAGGTGCTGTCGTCGTTGAAGGGGCACCTGGCGGTCGGGCACTGCCGCTACTCGACCACCGGCTCCACCACCTGGGAGAACGCCCAGCCCACCTTCCGCACGACCGCCACCGGCAGTGGGGTCGCGCTCGGTCACAACGGCAACCTGGTCAACACGGCCGAGCTGCGGGACGAGGTGCTCGCCCAGCGCCGCGCCTCGGCGGCTACGCCCAGCACCCGGGACCGGACGGCCGTGCAGTCCACCACCGACTCCGACCTGGTCACCGAGCTGCTGGTGGCCACCGCCGCGGACATCGGCGTGGAGGAGTCCGCGATGCGGCTGCTGCCCCGGCTGCGCGGGGCGTTCTCGCTGGTCTTCGCGGACGAGCAGACGCTGTACGCGGCCCGCGACGCGCAGGGGGTGCGCCCGCTGGTGCTCGGCCGGCTCGAGCGCGGCTGGGTGGTGGCCAGCGAGACGGCCGCGCTGGACATCGTCGGTGCGACCATGGTCCGCGAGGTGGAGCCCGGCGAGCTGCTGGCCATCGACTCGGCCGGGATGCGCAGCTCCCGGTTCGCCGCACCGGAGCCCAAGGGCTGCGTGTTCGAGTACGTCTACCTGGCCCGCCCGGACACCACGATCTCCGGCCGCTCGGTGCACGCCGCCCGGGTGGAGATCGGCCGGCGGCTGGCCGGGGAGCACCCGGTCGAGGCCGACCTGGTGATCCCCGTCCCCGAGTCCGGCACCCCGGCGGCGATCGGCTACGCCCAGGGCTCCGGCATCCCCTACGGCCAGGGCCTGGTCAAGAACGCCTACGTGGGGCGCACGTTCATCCAGCCCTCGCAGACGATCCGGCAGCTCGGCATCCGGCTCAAGCTGAACCCGCTGCGGGACGTGATCCGCGGCAAGCGGCTGGTCGTGGTGGACGACTCGATCGTGCGCGGCAACACCCAGCGGGCGCTGGTCCGGATGCTGCGCGAGGCCGGAGCGGTGGAGGTGCACGTCCGGATCGCGTCGCCGCCCGTGCGCTGGCCGTGCTTCTACGGCATCGACTTCGCCACCCGGGCCGAGCTGCTGGCCGGCGCGCTGGACACCGAGGGCGTGCGCCGCTCCATCGGCTCCGACTCGCTCGGCTACGTCTCGCTCGAAGGCCTGATCGGGGCGACCGAGCAGCCCCGCACCCGGCTGTGCATGGCCTGCTTCGACGGGGACTACCCGATCCCGCTGCCGAAGGAGGCGCTGCTGGGCAAGCACCTGCTGGAGAACCTGGCCGTCCCGGCGGACATGGACGGCGACATCGGCGCCGGTGTGGCGGATACGGTGTCCGGGGCAGCGTCGGGCGATCCCGGGCCGCTGCGCACCGGGCCGGCCGCCGATCGGGCCCCGGCCCTGCTGACCGTGGGGTACGGGGGCGAGGACGCACTGCGTCGGCCCTGACGCCCGTACCGCCGGCGCGCTGCCGCACCCGCTGTGCCAGCACAGCCGCGACCCCAGGAGAGCTCGACCATGCCGCCCACCAGCTTCCCCGCCGACGGGTCGGGTCAGTCCTATGCCGCGGCGGGTGTGGACATCGAGGCCGGCGAGCGCGCCGTCGCGGCGCTGCGGCCGCTGGCCGAGAAGGCCGGGCGGCCCGAGGTCCTCGGCGGGATCGGCGGATTCGCCGGGCTGTTCGCGTTGAAACTGGGCCGGTACTCCGAGCCGGTGCTGGCCGCCTCCACCGACGGGGTCGGCACCAAGATCGCGGTGGCGCAGGCGCTGGGCCAGCACGACACCATCGGGCTGGACCTGGTCGCGATGGTGGTCGACGACCTGGTGGTGTGCGGGGCGGAGCCGCTGTTCCTGCAGGACTACATCGCGGTCGGCAAGCTCGTCCCGGAGCACATCGCGGCGGTCGTCTCCGGCATCGCCGCCGGCTGCCAGCAGGCCGGGTGCGCGTTGCTGGGCGGTGAGACCGCCGAGCACCCGGGGCTGATGGAGACCGGGAGCTACGACATCTCGGCCACCGGGGTGGGGATCGTCGAGGCCGACGCGATGCTGCGCCCGGACCGGGTGCGCCCCGGCGACGTGCTGGTCGCGATGGGTTCCTCGGGCCTGCACTCCAACGGCTACTCGCTCGCCCGGCGGGTGCTGCTGCAGATCGCCCGGATGCCGCTGTCCGGGCACGTCGAGGAGTTCGGGCACACCCTCGGCGAAGAGCTGCTCATCCCGACCAGGATCTACGCGCGCGACTGCCTGGCCCTCATCGCCGAGACCGGGGTGCGCACGTTCTCCCACATCACCGGTGGTGGGCTGGCCCGCAACCTGGAGCGGGTCCTGCCGCCGAAGCTGGAGGCGGTGGTGGAGCGGGGCAGCTGGACACCGGCCCCGGTGTTCAACCTGATCGCCTCCCGAGGTCGGGTCGAACGGGCCGAGATGGAGAAGACGTTCAACATGGGCATCGGCATGATCGCCGTGCTGCCGGCCGACGACGTCGATCGGGCGCTGGCCATGCTCACCGCCCGGCACGTCGAGGCCTGGGTGCTCGGCGAGGTGCGCCGCACCGTCGGGCCGGCCGCCGCGCAGCCGGGGTCACGGGTGCTGCTGCGCGGCGAGCACCCACGCTTCTGACCCGCGGGCGTTTCGTTCTAGGGTCGACCCATGGCCGAGTCGTGGCTGGCGCGCAGCACCCGGTTCGTCCGGAAGCTGACCTCCCGGGAGGCTCAGCGGGTGCGCGAGCGCGGTCGGTCGGCCGCGGTCCGGGCCATCCGGCTCACCGGGGCCGCGGTCGCCGCCTATCTGGTGGCCGAGCTGGTGGGGCTGGACGATCCGCCGCCGATCATCGCCGCCCTGACGGCGCTCATCGTGGTCCAGGTGACCCTGACCGGCACCCTGGTCAACGGCCTGCAGCGGGTCGCGAGCGTCGTGTCCGGCGTGCTGGTGGCGCTGGTGTTCGTCAGCGTGGTCGGGCTGAGCTGGTGGAGCCTCGGGCTGCTGGTCGGCGCGTCGATCGTGGTCGGGCAGCTGCTGCGGCTGGGTCCGCAGCTGGTGGAAGTGCCGATCAGCGCGATGCTGGTGCTCGGCGTCGGCTACGTGGGCGAGGCCGAGACGGTGGCGCTCGGCCGGATCCTGGAGACGCTGGTCGGCTCGGCGGTCGGGCTGGTCGTGAACCTGGCGGTGCCGCCTGCGGTCGCCAGCCGCTACGCGGGCCGGGCCCTGAAGAAGCTGGCCGACGAGATCGCCGGCCTGCTGGACCACGCGGGCGCGGAGATTCCCGGCGGGTTGTACCCGGACGGCGCCCGGCGCTGGCTGGACGACGCCCGTCGGCTCAACCGGCACGTACCCCGAGTGGACCGGGCGCTGGCGCACGCGGAGGAGAGTCGGCAGCTCAACCTGCGCGCCCTGGCCCGGCGCGACAGCGGGGTCGGCCTGCGCGACGGGCTGGAGGCCCTGGAGCACTGCTCGGTCACGGTGCGCAGCCTGTTCCGGTCCGTGCACGACGCGGCCGTGGCCGCCGTCGACCCCGGTCCGAGCGAGGCCGACCAGCAGCGCCGGCGTCAGTTGCGCCGAACCCAGGGCGAGCTGATCGCGAAGATCGGCGCCGCGGTGCGCGCGTTCGGTTCGGTGCTGGAGGCCGAGGTGGAGGGCCGCGACCTGGAGCCCGACGAGGCCGAGCTGTCGCGGACGTTGTGGACGTTGCGCGCGGCCCGCGCCGACGCCGGCGACCTGTTGCTGCGCGACCCGCGCGAACCGGCGTCGGAGTGGGATCTCAACAGCGACCTGGCCCAGGCCGTGGACCGGCTGCTCATCGAGCTCGACCTGGGCGAGCACTCGCGGACCCGGGAGCAGCTGCGGCAGGCCCGCATCGCGGCCCGGCACCGCCGGGCGCTGGGACCGCTGGCGCTGCTGCGGCACCCGGAACGGGAGCCGGAGCAGCCGTCACTGGGCAGCGCCCCGTCCTGACCCCGTCGCGGCGGAACCCGTCAGGTCGTGGCGCGGCGGGCCGAGTGCGCGGTCAGCTCGGCACCGAACCGCGCCGCGTCCCAGCCCTGGGCGAGCGCGTGCCGGACCAGGTCGGCCTGGGTGGGTGGGGCCAGCCCGTCCACCGGCGGGTCGCGGTCCAGGTTGGTCGGGAAGGCATAGCCCTCGGCGGCCGCGGCGACGGCGTGTCCGACGTCGGTGCCGGCGGTCGCGGCCGAGCGCAGCGCGGGGTAGAGCGCCCGGCACATCCGGTCCCGGTCCACCGACTCCATGGCCCGCCCGAACGCCGAGGAGATCTGCAGCAGGTTGGCCATCCGTCGGATGTCGGTCGAGCGGTTGGTGCCGGCGCCGTGGATCACCGCCGGGTTGAAGAAGGCGGCGTCGCCGGCCTGCAGCGGCAGCTGCACGTGGTGCTGCCGGAAGTACTCGGCGAACTCGGGCCGGTTCGCGGCCAAGTAGCCGGGCTCGTAGCGCTGCGAGTGCGGCAGGTACAGCGTCGGCCCGCTCTCCACCGGCATGTCCGAATGCGCCACCGCGCCCTGCAGCGTGAGCACGGGGGAGAGCCGGTGCACGTGCGCCGGGTACTGCTCGATCATCGCGTTGGGCAGGAAGCCGAGGTGGTAGTCACGGTGCCCGACCTGGGCCTGACCGCCCGGGTTCACCACGTTGAGCTGGGAGGTCACCTGGTATCCGGGACCGAGCCAGGCCGTCGCGACCAGCGCGATGATGTCGTTGGCGTAGTAGGACACGAACACGTCCGGCGCGGCCACCGCGAGCTTCTCCAGCGCGTTCCACACCCGGTCGTTGGCTCCCGGCGGCGCGAAGTGGTCCCCGGCCACGGCGCCGCCGGCCTTCTGCTGCGCGATCAGGTCCTCGAACGCCGCGGTGGCCCGGTCGACCACCGACCGGTCCGGGAAGGCGTCGCGGAACACCACGATGCCGGGGCCGTCGGCCAGCGCCCGAGCCAGCTCGGCCCGCACCTCGGCCGGCTCCGCGGCCCGCAGCCGGGCCGCGTCGTAGACCAGCACCTCGTCGATCACGGTGTCGGCGTGCGGGTAGTCGGCCGCGTCGGTGCGGGCGCGCAGCACCTCGACCAGGTCCTCGATCCGGCAGTCGGCCTCGGTCAGCCGGCCGCCGGTGACGGATACCTGTCGTTGTTCGCTGCGCGTCATCGCGACCTCCGAATCGTTGCCGTCCGACCAGCGAAACACATGGATCTGAGTTTGTCACGATGTGCTGACAAACTCGTGCGGGACGGGCCGGTGCGGGGGTCGGTAAGCTCGTCGGCCATCACCGAACGAGCCATCACCGAACGAGGGACTGCCATGGCCACCCGCGAATCCGCGCCGCTCGGGGCGCCCTGCTGGATCGATCTGTTCACCTCCGAGCCGGACCGGGCGCGGGAGTTCTACGGCGAGATCTTCGGCTGGACCGCCGAGCAGTCCGGCGAGGAGTACGGCGGCTACGTCAACTTCCGCCGCGGCGACGCGCTGGTCGCCGGGATGATGCACAACGACGGCAGCGCCGGCACGCCCGACGTGTGGAGCACCTACCTGGCGGTTGCCGACGCCAAGGCCGCCTCGGACGCGGCGGTCGGTGCGGGCGGGCAGGTGCTGCTGGAGCCGATGCAGGTGGGCGAGCTGGGCTCGATGGGACTGCTGGCCGACCCGGGCGGCGCGGCGATCGGGCTCTGGCAACCCGGCACGCACCACGGCTACGGCCTGGTCGCCGAGGCCGGGGCGCCGGCCTGGCACGAGCTGCACACCCGCGACTACGCGGCCTCGGTGGCGTTCTACGAGACCGTGTTCGGCTGGCAGACCGAGGTCATGAGCGACACCGACGACTTCCGCTACACCAACATGGTCGTCGACGGTGAGCCGTGCGCCGGCGTGATGGACGCCGGCCAGTTCCTGCCCGCGGGCATGCCGGCCATGTGGTCGATCTACCTGGGCTGCGCCGACGTGGACGGCGCCCTGGTCACGGTGGAGCGTCTGGGCGGCTCCGTCGTGCAGCCCGCCGAGGACACGCCCTACGGCCGGCTGGCCCAGATCGCCGACCCCACCGGCGCCACGATCAAGCTGGTCTCGGTCCCGTCCTGAACCCGCCCCACCTCGTTCTCAACGCAGCCGGGTGCGGGGGCGCGGGGCGAAGCCGGCGGCGGTGTAGGCGGCATCGATGAGCTCTGCGGTGGCCACCGCGTCGGCGGCGTCGATCGGCAGCGGGGCGCCGTCGCGCAGGTGCGCCCGGAACGCCTCCAACTGGTAGGTGTAGCTGGAGCGGGTGCCCAGGTGCTCCTCGCGGTGGCCGTCCGGGGTGGTCACCAGCACCCGGTCGTCCTGGTCCGGGCGGACGAAGTTGGTCGCCGTGGCCTCGCCACGCTCGCCGATCACTCGGCAGGTGATCCGCCAGTCCGGGGCGGCCATGTCGCAGTGGGCCAGCCCGGTGGCGCCGCCGGGGAACTCCAGGTCGGCCTCCAGCCGCTCGTCCACCCCGGGGCGCCCGGCGCGCTCGACGCCGCGGGCGGCGATCACCCGCGGCTCACCGCCGGCCCACGGCGCCAACGTCCGCTGCGCGTGCAGGCAGTAGCAGCCCAGGTCCATCAGCGCGCCGCCGGCCAGCTCGAACGACCAGCGCGGATCCTCGTCGGGCGGAGCCGGCATCGCGAAGTGCGTCTCCACCCGGCGCAGCGCACCGAGCTCCCCCCATCCGCCGTCAGCAGAGCTCAGCAGCGCGTGCAGCCGGCGCAGTACCGGGTGGTACAGGTAGTGGAAACCCTCGAGGACGGTGACCCCCGCCGTGCCGGCCGCCGCCGCTACCTCGCGGGCCTCGGCCGCATCCGCGGCGAACGGCTTCTCGCTCAGCACGTGCTTGCCGGCCCGGACGGCCTCCAGGTTCCACGGCCCGTGCAGCCCGTTGGCCAGCGGGTTGTAGATCACCTCGACCTCGGGGTCGGCGAGCACGTCCGCGTAGCTGTCCAGGGCACGCTCGAAGCCGTGCCGCGCGGCGGCGGCCTTCGCCCGCTCGGGGTCCCGGGCGGCCACGGCGACCAGCCGGTCCCCGGTGATCCGCGCCGGCGTGATCAGCGCCAGCTCGGTGATCCGCGCCGCGCCCAGCACCCCGATCCGCAATGGCGCTGGCGCGCCCGTGAGTGCCGCGCCGTGTTCTAACACGGCTCAGCACTCACGACAGCAGTCGGCGCAGGTACTCGACGCTGGTCCGCACGTCGGCCAGCGGACCCTCGCCGCCGGGCTCCTCGGTCAGGATGGTGTCCTGCTCCAACACGTACCAGCCCTGGTAGTCCTGCCGCCGCAGGTAGCGGATGATCGCCTCGAAGTCCACGTCACCGGCGCCGAGCGGCCGGTACATGCCCTCGCGAACCGCTTCGGTGTAGGTCCGCCGCCCGTCCTGCACCTGCCGGGCCAACCCCGAGTCGACGTCCTTCATGTGGGTGTGCGCGATCCGCTCCGGCGCCTGCCGGGTCAGCTCGGCCGGATCGGTGCCGCCGATGAGCAGGTGCCCGGTGTCCAGGCAGAGCGCGATCTGCGAGCCCTCGAGCACCTGCTGCACCTCCTCCGGGTTCTGCACCATGGTCCCGACGTGCGGGTGCAGTACCGCGCGCACCCGGTGCTCGGCGGCCAGCGCGTCCAGTCGGTCCAAGTTGGACAGCAGTGTGCGCCAGCCGGTCTCGTCCAGCGCGGGGCGCTCGTCGTAGCCGGCGAGGCCGGTGACCGCGGACAGCACCAGGGTGTCCGAGCCGGTGGCCGCGTAGGCCTTGAGCAGCTCGGCCACCGCGGGCACCGGATCGTGGTCGGGCCGGTGCAGCAGCAGCGGCGTGAAGCCGCCGACGGCGTGCAGGTCGTGCCGGCTCAGCGTCTCGGCCATGGCGTCCGGGGCCGACGGCAGGAACCCTTCCGGCCCCAGCTCCGTCGCCACCAGTCCGACATCGCGCATCTCCTGCAGCACCCGCTCAGGGGAGAGCTGGTACCCCCAGCCGGGCACCTCGCACACGCCCCACGAGATGGGAGCCCCCGCAATCCGACCGCTCATCGCGCTCCCTCGCTGCGCTCGGTCGGCGCTTCGCGCAGGCGCTGTGACACTGATTTGCTCGCAGGCTCGCTCATCTCACTACCTTCCGTCTCGTCAGGGTCGTGAGTGCTGCACCGTGTTCTAGCACGGCGCAGCACTCACGGGCACGGAGTGCCCGCTGCGCCAGGACTGGTCCGCCGCGGCGGCCAGGTCGAATGCGGCCAGCGCGTCCCGCCCGGTGCAGCGCGGCTCGGTGCCGTCCAGCACGCAGCGGGCGAACGCGTCCAGCTCGGCCGGGTAGGCCTGCGGGTAGCGCTCCTCGAAGTCACGCGGCAGCTCCCGGGACGCCAGCCCCGGGGTGCGCCACTCGTAGCCGAACCGCGACGGCAGGTCCACCCTGGCGGTGGCCCGGGTGCCCATCACCTCCGTGGAGCACTCGTAGCCGTAGCGGGCCGACCGGCTGTTGTCGATCACGCCGAGGGCGCCGCTCGCGAACCGCAGCACCACGACGGCGGTGTCGATGTCCCCGACCTCGTCGAACGCCGGGTCCGACGCCGCCCCGTGCGCGGTCACCTCGACGACCTCGCCGACCATCCAGCGGGCCACGTCCAGGTCGTGCACGGTCACGTCCTTGAAGAAGCCGCCGGAGCCGGACAGGAAGGCCGGGTTGGGCGGCGTCATGTCGCGCAGCGAGGAGCGGAAGAACGTGACCTCGCCCAGCTCGCCGGCCTGGATCCGCTCGGTCACCGCGACCCAGTCCGGGTCGAACCGGCGGTGGAACCCGACCTGGAACTGCACCCCGGCCCGCTCCACCGCCTCCAGCGTGGACACGGAGGTGGCCCGGTCGAGGGATATCGGCTTCTCGCAGAACACCGGCTTGCCGGCGTCGGCCGCGGTCACGGTCAACGCGGCGTGCGAGCCGGTCGACGTGGCGATCGCCACCGCATCGCAGGCGTCCAGCAGCTCCTCGAAGGAGGCCGTCCAAGCCACGTCCAGCTCGCTGGCCAGCTTCTCGGCGACCACCGGGTCGGCGTCGAACACGCAGCTGAGCCGGGCCACGCCGCAGCGCCCAGCCAGGTTGGCGGCGTGCATCCGACCGATCCGGCCCAGCCCCGCTAGGCCGATGTCCACTCGAGCCATCGCAGTTGCTCACTTTCGCTCGGCACCGCACGAACGGCACCGGCGCGATCAGGATGCCGTTCGTTCGTGTGGGTCGTTCCGGGTCGTGAGTGCTGCGCCGTGTTCTAGCGCGGCGCAGCACTCACGGGCGCGTCAGCGCTTGAGCTCGTGGGAGAGTTCGGCGAGCTCCTGGCCGCCGGCCATCTCCGCGGTGAGCTCTTCGAGGGTGACCTCGGAGCGCTTCTTGTCCAGCACCCGGCGGCCCAGCTTCAGGATGATGAAGTGGTCGCCGACCATGAACGCGTGGTGCGGGTTGTGGGTGATGAACACGACCCCGAGGCCGGCGTCGCGGGCGGCGGCGGTGTACTTGAGCACCACCCCGGACTGCTTGACGCCCAGCGCGGCGGTGGGCTCGTCCAGGATCAGCACCCGAGCCCCGAAGTAGACCGCGCGGGCGATGGCCACGCACTGGCGCTGCCCGCCGGAGAGGGTGCCGATGGGCTGGTTGATGTCCTTGACCGTGATGCCCATCTTCTTGAGCTCCTGGTCGGCGATCCGCCGCATGCCCGCGATGTCCAGCGGGGCCAGCGGGTAGTTGCCCTTGCGCAGCTCGGAGCCGAGGAAGAAGTTGCGCCACACCTCCATCAGGCTCACCACCGCGAGGTCCTGGTACACGGTGGCGATGCCGTGGTCCAGCGAGGCCCGCGGCGAGGAGAAGCGCACCTCCTGGCCGTCCACGGTCAGCTTGCCCTCGGTGTGCGGGTGCAGGCCGGAAATAATCTTGATGAGGGTGGACTTGCCGGCGCCGTTGTCCCCGAGGACGCAGGCCACCTCGCCCGCGTTGACCCGCAGGTTGATGCCCTCCAGGGCGCGGATGGCCCCGTAGGCCTTGCCCACGTTCTCCATCTCCACCAGCGGGGTGCCGGCCTTCAGGGTGCTGTCGGCGTGCCCGATGATCGTGTCAGTCACGTCGTCACTTCCTCGTCAGGGCGTAGTTCTTGACGTACAGGTTCACGACCAC
>DATMDS010000091.1:0-5564 GCA_035557575.1 Pseudonocardia sp.
GGCGTCGGCGTGCTGGAGCGTCCGGTCGTGCTCTCCGCCGCTGCGGCGCAGCCCGGTGACGCGGTGCTGGTCTCGGGCCCGATCGGCGACCACGGGGTGACGATCATGCTGGCCCGCGGCGAGCTCGACATCTCCGCCGACATCGTCTCCGACACCGCCCCGCTGCACGAGATCACCGCCGCACTGCTCGACGCGGCGGGCGACGGGGTGCGGCTGCTGCGTGACGCCACCCGCGGCGGGGTGGCGACGATCTGCAACGAGGTCGCGGCGGCCTCCGGAGTGGCGGTGGTGCTCGACGAGGCAGCGGTGCCGGTGCGGCCGGTGGTGAACGGGGCGTCGGAGCTGCTGGGGATCGACCCGCTCTACGTGGCGTGCGAGGGCCGGCTGGTCGCCGTGGTCGCGCCGGAGCAGGCCGACGCCGCGCTGGCCGCGCTGCACGCGCACCCGCTGGGCCAGGGCGCCGCCGTGATCGGGACGATCAAGGACGACCCACCGGGACTGGTGCTGCTGCGCACGGCGTTCGGCGGGACCCGGATCGTCGACCTGTTGGTCGGCGACCCGCTTCCGCGGATCTGCTGATGCACGAGCTCGCGATCACCCAGAGCGTCGTCACGACGATCACGCAGCGGATGCGGGATGCGCCGGTGCGCCGGATCCGGCTCGAGGTCGGGCGGCTGTCCGGGCTGGTGCCGGACTCGGTGCGGTTCTGCTTCGCGATGGTGGCCGCCGGGACCACGTGCGAGGGCGCGCGGCTGGAGATCGACGAACCACCCGGCCGGGCGCGCTGCCGCAGCTGTGGCGCCGCGTTCGAGACCGGCGAGGTGCTCCCCCTGTGTGACGGCTGCGGCAGCGCCGACATCGAGGTCGAGGGTGGGCGCGAACTGCGCATCCGAGAGGTGGAGGTGGCCTGAGGTGTGTGCGACCTGCGGCTGTTCCGACGCGGCGGGCGTGCGGGTGATCGACCCGGCCCGCCCGCACGACCACGGGCACGGGCACGGCCACTCCCACCCCGAGCCCGCCGGGACCGTCGTCGCGCTGGAGGCCGAGATCCTCGCCGGCAACGACCGGCTCGCCGCCGAGAACCGCCGCGCGTTCGCCGGGCGCGGGATCCACGCGGTCAACCTGATGAGCTCGCCCGGCTCGGGCAAGACGACGCTGCTCGTCCGCACACTTGCCGACCTCGGCGCCGAGCTCGACATCTGCGTGGTGGAGGGCGACCAGGAGACGCTGCTCGACGCCGAGCGGATCGGCGCGACCGGCGCCCGGGTGGTGCAGGTCAACACCGGTGCGGGCTGCCACCTCGACGCCGCCATGATGGCCGAGGCGGTGCGCACCCTCGCGCCACCCGACGGCTCGCTGCTGCTGGTGGAGAACGTCGGCAACCTCGTGTGCCCGGCGCTGTTCGACCTCGGCGAGGCCGCCCGAGTGGTGATCATGTCGGTGACCGAGGGCCACGACAAACCGCTCAAGTACCCGCACATGTTCCGCACGGCCGATCTCGTGCTGCTCAACAAGATCGACCTGCTGCCCTACGTCGACTTCGACGTCGCCCGGTGTGTCGAGGGCGCTCGGCGAGCGCGGCCGGGCGTCGAGGTGCTGGAGGTGTCGGCCACCGCAGGCGTCGGCCTGGACGGCTGGTACGGCTGGCTGCGTGCCCGCCACGCCCCCGCCTGATCGCACGCCGGGTCAGCGGGCTCCGAGCGCGACCTGCACCAGCTCCCACAGCACGTGGTAGACGGTCGTCTGCGCCTCCTGGATGCGGTGCACCGATCCCGAGGGCATGACGAAGAGGTGGTCGAGCTCGCCGCCTTCGGCGGCCTCGGCCATAGCGCCGCCGGCGGAGCCGGCCAGGCCCACGGTGAGCAGCCCGCGCTCGTGCGCGGCGGCCAGCCCGCGCAGCACGTTGGCCGAGCCGCCGCTGGTGGAGATCCCGAGCGCGATGTCGGTCGCCCGGCCCGCCGCCGCCAGCGGCCGGGCGAACACGACCTCGAAGCCGATGTCGTTGGCCAGCGCGGTGAGCGTGGCGACGTCCGCGGGCAGGGCCAGCGCCGGCAGCGCGCGCCACCCCGGGCCCGGGTCGACGTACATCGACGCGACCGCCATGGCGTCCGTGCTCGATCCGCCGTTGCCGAACACCAGCAGCCGACCACCGCGGTCGAAGCGGGCGGCCATCGCCGCGGCGCAGGCGGCGAGGGCGCCGGCCTCGGCGGCCAGCACGTCGGCGCGCAGCCGCTCGATCTCGGCCACCTTCTCCCGGGTGGAGCGGGCCACGTCGGCCAGCAGCGCGGCCGGGTCGACCGGCGCGGCGTGCAGGAACGGGTAGAGCGACTCAGTGGTCACCGGGCGCCTCCGGTGCGTCGAGGAAGACGTGCACCAGTTCCCACAGCACGTGATAGGCCGTGACGTGGGCCTCGCGGACCACTCGGCGGTCGGTGGAGGGCACGACGATCACGTGGTCGAGCCCCGCGACGGCGGCCACGCGGCCGCCTCGCCCGTCCACGCCGCCGCCCAGCAACGCCACGGTGAGCAGCTGCCGCCGCACGGCCGCGGCCATGGCGGCGGCCAGGTCCGGCTCGGCGCCGTCCGGGGAGAAGACCAGCGCGATGTCGTCGGCCGCTCCGAACAGCTCGACCGTCGTCGCCGAGCCGCCACCCGGCAGCGCCAGCGCGGGCAGCGCCCGCTTGCCGACGATCACCGGGTGCACGAACTCGACCACCACGTGCGCGGCGTCGGCCGCCGCCGGCCCGGTGCCCATGGCGAGCAGCCGCCCGCCACGCCGGAAGCGCTGCGCCATTGCTCGGCAGGTGGCGGCCAGCGCGTCGGCGTCACTCGCCAGCGCGGCGATCGGCGCGGTCCGGCGGGCGAACGCCGTTGCTGTGTGCGCGGCAGTCGGTGCGACCGGGTCGGCGGTCATCGGTCACCTCCTCGAGGTCGGTCGATCGTTCGGCCGCGAGCACCCGCGCGTAGCGCTGCATGAACAGCTGCAACACGTCCTGAAGGTGCTGCAGCCCTCCGACCTGCGACTCCAGCACGGCGAGCCCGTCGGAGGTCAGATGGTAGGTGCGCCGGGACGGGCCCACGTCCGAGGACCGCCACTCCGAGCGGACCAGGCCGTGGCGCTCCAAGCTCCGCAGGGCCCGGTACACCCCGCCCGCGTCGCCGTCCCCGTCGTGCATCGGGCGGAGCCGGGCGACCAGCTCGTAGCCGTGGTCGGACCGCTCGCGCAGCAACAGCAACAGGCAGGGCTGCAGAAAATTGCGGGGTTCCAGCTCGGCCATGTGTGCGGCTCAATCCGAGAGGCGGTGGTGGACGCCTAGCCGTTCGGATGTTGCTCCGCTGTGTCGTGGCGCACAAGAGCGGCCATCCGATGGTTCAGATGTTGGCCCCGTCGGGTGGGAACTCGTCCGGCAGCGCACCCGATCCGGGGGTGTTCTCCACGGTCACCGGGCCGGGCAGGTCCAGCGTGTAGGCCGTCATCGACAGCGAGCCGTAGGCGTAGCCCTCCACCAGCACGTCCGCGCCCCGGCCGGCCGCCGCGCCCAGCCCCGCCAGGTAGAGCAGCGGGATGAAGTGGTCCGGGGTCGGCACCGCGGTCTCGAAGTCGGGGCCGTGTTGCACGCCGGGCAGCGTGTCCGGTGCGCCGGCCATCACCGCGCGGGCCTTCTCGTCGAAGCGCTGCGCCCAGTCGAACCCGCCGTCCGGTTGGGACGCGTCGATCCCGCCCAGGTTGTGCACGACGTTCCCGCTGCCGACGATCGCCACCCCGCTCGCGCGCAGCGGGGCCAGCTTCGCGCCGAGCTCGAGGTGGTAGTCGAAGGGCTTCATCGCGTTGATGGCCAGCTGCACGACCGGGATGTCGGCGTCCGGGTACATGTGGGTGAGCACCGACCAGGTGCCGTGGTCCAGGCCCCAGCTGTCCACGTCCTGCCCGACCCAGGTGGGCTTGGCGATCTCCTCGACCTCGGCGGCCACCTCGGGCGCGCCGGGCGCCGGATAGTCCACCGCGAACAGGTCCCGGCCGAAGCCGAAGAAGTCGTGGATCGTGCGCGGCCGAGCCATCGAGGTCACCGCGGTCGCGTTGATGTACCAGTGCGCGGAGATCACCAGGATGGCCCGCGGACGCGGCAGCGCCGCGCCCAGCGCGCGCCAGCTCCGGGTGTAGCGATTGCGCTCCAGCGCGTTCATCGGGCTGCCGTGGCCGATGAAGGCAGCCGGCATCACCGGTGCGGTTGTGCTCACGCCGCCGAGCCTATGCGCAGGTCAGAACGCGGGCCAGGGAATCGCCGGCCCGTACCCGGACGGTTCGGGGTAGCACCCGGCGGTCAGCAGCGCGTCCACCCGGCTCGACAGGGTGCGGATCTCGCGCCGGGTGATGTGCTCGCGCAGCAGCTCGCGCAGGCCACCGCCGTCGAGCTCGGCCTGCAGCTTCTCCAGCGGCTCGACCGTGTCCGGTGGCAGCGGCTGTCCGACCCAGCCCCAGAGCACGGTGCGCAGCTTGTCCTCCACGTGCAGGGTCAGCCCGTGGTCGACGCCGTACAGGTGCCCGTCGGTGCCGGCCAGCACGTGCCCGCCCTTGCGGTCGGCGTTGTTGACCACCACGTCGAAGGCGGCCATCCGGCGTAGCGACGGGGTGTCGGCGTGCACCAACACCGCCGGGCGGCCGCGCTCCCCGCGGGCCCGCAACACCCCGATCCAACCGTCGGGCACGGCCGCCGGCTCGCACACGTCGACCAGCTCCCGCTCGTCGTCGGTCTCCACCCAGACCTGCACCATGCCCGGACCGAACGGCCCGTCGCGCAGCAGCGTGTGCGGCACCACGTCGAACCCGGCGGCCTCGGAGATGAGGAAGGTGGCGACCTCGCGGCCGGCCAGGGTGCCGTCCGGGAAGTCCCACAGCGGCCGCTCCCCGCGCACCGGCTTGTAGACGCACTTCAGCGCGACGCCGTCGGCGCTGACCGTGCCGAACAGGGTCGCGTTGGACGCGTCGACCAGCCGGCCGGTGATCTCCAGGCGACCGTGCCGCAACAGCCCGGGCACGGCAGGGTCGCGAGGGTCCAACGTGCGGGTCAGTCCGCGACCGGGGACCGCTGCCGGTAGCCGTTGAGCCGGGAGCAGACGTGTCCTTCGGCGCTGAGCGGCTCCGCACACAGCGGGCACGGCGGCCGGCCGGCCGACACGACCTTCTCGGCGCGGTCGGCGAACGCCCTGGCCTGCACCGGCGACAGGAACACCCGCAGCGCGTCGGGGCCCTCCTCGGTGTCGTCGAGGACCACCGACTCGTCGATCTCCTCCTCGGTGACGGCGAGCAGCTCGACGACGATGGAGCGGGAGTCGGCGTCCCAGCCCAGGCCCATGGTGCCGACCCGGAACTCCTCCTCGAGGGGCACGGCCAGCGGGTCGAGGTCGCCGCCGGGTGCATCGTCGGGTTCGTCGGATCCGAACCGGCGCGACACCTCGTCCAGCAACGCGCTGATCCGCTCGGCCAGCACGCTGACCTGCTGCTTCTCCAGCAGCACGCTGATCGTGCGGGCGTCCTCGATCGCCTGCAGGTAGAACGAGCGATC
>DATMDS010000092.1:0-6422 GCA_035557575.1 Pseudonocardia sp.
CTCGGCGAACAGCAGCTTGGTGTTCGGGCGGATCTTCGAGCGCCACTCGTCCAGGTTGTCCGGGTCGTCGACGAAGTCGACCTGGATGCCCAGCTTCGGGAACGTGTAGTGGAACAGGTTGTAGGTGCCGCCGTAGAGCGACGCGCTGGAGACGAAGTGGTCGCCGTTCTCGGCGATGTTCAGGATGCCCAGCGTCTGGGCGGCCTGCCCGGAGGCGAACGCGACGGCGCCGATCCCGCCCTCCAGGGCGGCGACGCGCTGCTCCAGCACGTCCTGGGTCGGGTTCATGATCCGGGTGTAGATGTTGCCGAGCTCGGTGAGCCCGAACAGCGCCGCCGCGTGGTCGGTGTCGCGGAAGGTGTAGGACGTGGTCTGGTAGATCGGGGTGGCGCGGGCTCCGGTGGTCGGGTCGGAGGTGGCGCCGGCGTGCACCTGCTTGGTCTCGAAGGACCAGCCGGCGGTCGGGTCGGTCGGCGTGGACACAGAACTCTCCTGGTGGCTGCGGTGGACGGGTGTGGTGCTGGTCAGCTGGCGGCGCGACAGGCCGCGCTCGTGACCCGCATCTGGTCGATGTGCCGGCGCGCCACGAGGGAGATCACGCCGCGAACCTAAACCCGGCTCCGCGGCGGCACAACCAACACCACCCGGCATTGACCCCGCTCCCGACTCCGTTCCAGGGCGGGTCATGTCGGCGGGCATCCCGTTCCCGGCCGGATTTAGCCTGGGCGCCGTGCTCGTGCTGCTGCCACCGTCGGAGACCAAGCGGCCCGGCGGCGATGGGCCGGCGTTGCGGCTGGACGCGCTGAGCCACCCCGCGCTGGGGTCGCTGCGCGCCCAGCTGCTCGACGAGCTGGTCACGCTGGCCGCCGACGTGCCGGCCAGCCGCCGGGCCCTGGGCATCTCCCCCGCGCAGGACGCCGAGATCGCCCGCAACGCGACCCTGCGCAGCGCGCCGACCCTGCCGGCGATCGCGCGCTACACCGGCGTGCTCTACGACGCGCTGGACGTCGGGTCGCTGCGCGGCGCCGCCGCGGCCAGGGCGCGCAGCCGGCTGGCCGTCGGCTCCGCGCTGTTCGGGCTGCTGCGGGCCGACGACCCGGTGCCCGGCTACCGGTTGTCCGCGACCTCCGCGCTGCCCGGCCGCCCGGGGCTGGCGGCGCGCTGGAAACCGCTGCTGGAACCGGTGCTGGCCGCGATCGGGGCCGGTGAGCTGGTGGTGGACCTGCGTTCCGGCTCGTACGCGGCGCTCGGCCGGCTGCCCGGCGCGGTGCGGGTGCAGGTGCTCGCCGAGCAGCCCGACGGTCGGCGCACCGTCGTCAGCCACCTCAACAAGGCGCACAAGGGTCGGCTGGCCCGGATCCTGGCCGGCACCCGGGCCGAGCCGACCGACGCGGCCGGGGTGGCCGCGATCGCCCGCCGCGCCGGGCTGCGCGTCGAGCGCGCCGCCCCGGACGCGCTCATCATCGTGACCTGATCGCCGCCGCGGTTAATGCGTTGCACGCGGACGTGCGGAGCCGGCACAGTACTCGCAGCCGGGTCGGCGGATGAGGAGGTGTGTGTCGTGTCCATCGCTGTCCGGGACGTGGCCTGCCCCCGTCCGATTCCTGCCCCGCGCTGACTTCTGCCGCGCCGGGGCGCCCTGTCAGGAGACCCCCCGTTGCGCGAGTACGACACGTCATCAGAACCCATCCGTAGGCGCCGCCGCCGTCGCTTCGACGACGACGCCGAACTCACCCCGCCCCGGCACCGCCGCGGGGCGGGCGAACTGGCCGCCCTCGACGAGCGCGGCGGAGCCGACATCGACGGCCCGCCCGCGGGCGACCGCTGGTCCACATGGGACGGCTCCGAGCACGGCCCGGAACCCCGTCCGCGCTGGGTGCTCACCGAGCACCGCGCAGTGGACACCGAGCTCGGCGTGCTGAAGACGGGCAAGGAGGCCGACGTCCACCTGGTCGAGCGGTCCGTGCCCGGCACCGAGCGGCGAACCCTGTTGGCCGCCAAGCGTTATCGCACCGCCGAGCACCGGCTGTTCCACCGCGACGCCGGCTACCTGGAGGGGCGCCGGGTACGCCGCTCCCGGGAGATGCGGGCGATGGCCAACCGCACCGGCTTCGGCCGCGACCTGCTGTCCGGGCAGTGGGCCAGTGCCGAGTTCGCCGCGCTGTCCGGGCTCTGGTCCGCCGGGGTGGCGGTGCCCTACCCGGTCCAGCTGTCGGGCACCGAGCTGTTGCTGGAGTTCGTCGGCGACGCCGACGGGCGGGCCGCGCCGCGGCTGGCCCAGCTGCGGCCCGACCCGGATCAGCTGCGTGCGCTCTGGCGGCAGCTGGTCGCGGCGCTGCTCGGGCTGGCCGGGCAGGGCCTCACCCACGGCGACCTGTCGGCGTACAACCTGCTGGTGCACGACGGCCGGCTGGTGCTGATCGATCTGCCGCAGGTGGTGGACGTGGTCGGGAACCCGCAGGGACCGCAGTTCCTCGCCCGCGACGTACACCGGATCGCCGACTGGTTCGCGGCCCGCGGGCTGCCGCCCGAGGTGGGCGACGCCTCCGCGCTGCTGGCGGAGCTGCAGCTCGCCCTGGGCGTGCGGCGCCGGAACCCAGGAGGAGGCCCCCACCGGTAGTCGTGAGCGCCACCGCTCCGGGCCCGCCTCCGGGCGGGCCCGGAGCCCCTGCGACACGGCTGCGCCGCAGCTCCGGGCCGGTGTGAGCACCGTCCCGCCACGCCCGTACTCCGACTGGGCTAGACTCGATCACGAGCACCCGGCCGGAACCGGCCGCGAACAGGTGCACCCGCAGTGTCCATCGGGCCGCGTAACCGCGCCCGGGCTCGTCCGGCAGGATCAATCGGCGCCATTCCCGGCGCCGACCTCCACGTGGCGTGCCACTTACCGGAGGTCTTTCTTGCCGTCCCCTTCCTCGTCTCGCCATGCCTCGTTCTCGGCGAGATCGCGACCCCGCCGTTCCGGTGGCGGTCGCCCCAACACCGGCCGCGCCACGTCGCAGCGACCGGACGCCCGTACCGGTCACCGGCCGGCCGCGGTGGCCGCGATTCCGGAGGTGCTCTGGACCGTGCCGGAGTCGGGCATGCCCGGCTTCGCCGAGCTCGGCGTGCCGAGTCGGATCGCCACGGCGCTGACCGCCGCCGGCTTCACCGAGCCGTTCCCGATCCAGGCCGCCACCCTTCCGGACACGCTGGCCGGGCGGGACCTGCTCGGCCGCGGCCAGACCGGCTCGGGCAAGACGCTGGCGTTCGGGCTGGCCATGCTGTCCCGGCTGGACGGTGGCCGGGCGCGTCCCCGGCAGCCCCGGGGCCTGGTCCTGGTCCCGACCCGCGAGCTGGCCCAACAGGTGGTCGACGCGCTGGCGCCGTTCGCGAAGTCGGTCGGGCTGACCGTCGGATCGGTGGTCGGCGGGATGTCGTTCAACCGGCAGGTCGCCGAGCTGAACCGCGGCATCGACCTGCTGGTTGCCACCCCGGGCCGGCTCACCGACCACACCGACCAGCACACCTGCGACCTCTCGCAGGTCAGCGTGACCGCGATCGACGAGGCCGACCGGATGGCCGACATGGGCTTCCTGCCGCAGGTGCGGCGGATCCTCGACCTGACGCCGGTCGACGGGCAGCGGATGCTGTTCTCGGCCACCCTGGACGGTGACGTGGGCACGCTGGTCCGGCGTTATCTCACCGACCCGGTCACCCGGTCGATCGCCTCGGCCACCGCGCAGATCGAGACGATGGAGCACCACGTGCTGATCGTCGACGCCGCGGTGAAGCCACAGGTGGTCAGCGAGATCGCTGCCCGCGACGGGCGCACGATCCTCTTCATGCGCACCAAGCACGGTGTCGACCGGCTGGTGAAGGTCCTGCGCCGCAGCGGGATCGACGCCGGGGCGTTGCACGGGGGCAAGGCCCAGAACGCGCGCAACCGGGCGATCGCCGCGTTCAAGGACGGGCAGACCCCGGTCCTGGTGGCCACCGACGTGGCCGCTCGCGGCATCCACGTCGACGACGTCAGCCTGGTCGTGCACGTCGACCCGCCGGCCGACCCCAAGGACTACCTGCACCGTGCCGGCCGCACCGCCCGCGCCGGTGACTCGGGCACCGTGGTGACCATGGTGACGCCGCTGGAGCAGGGCGAGGTGGCCCGGCTCACCCGGCTCGCCGGGGTCCGCGCGACCAGCACGCAGGTCTCCGCGGGCGATGCCGCGCTGACCCGGATCACCGGGGCCCGCATCCCGTCCGGGGTGGCGATCGTCGAGCCGCCGAAGCCGACCCAGCAGCGCCCGCCGCGCTCGGCCACGTCCCGGACCCGCCAGCCCGGCCGCCCGGCCGGCAACGGCGGCCGCGGGCGCGGTGGCCGGCGCAGCGCGGCCTAAGCTAAGGGCTGCTCGTGAGTGCGTAGCCGTGCAAGAACACGGCTACGCACTCACGACCGCCGGCTACCGGTAGCCGGTGGTGTCGGCGGGCTTGCCCGCATCCTGCACCTCGACCATGTAGCGCCAGGCGTCCGGAGCGCTGCCGTCCAGGTCGGTGAACCCGTATTCCCCGGCCAGCTGCCCCGACGACAGCGACGCCTGGTTCCACCGGGCACGCTCCGGGTCGGCGGCGAGCGCCGCGACCGCGCGCCCGACGAACCGCGGGGTCTCCGAGATGCCGAAGTGCCCCGGGTCCGGGAACGGCGGCTGTACCGGCCGGTCCAGCACCTCGCGCCAGGTGTCCTCGGTGACGCCGTAGTGCTCCAACATCATCTCCGAGCGCATCCAGCCCGGCGTGAGCGCTACCGCGGTGCAGCCGAATCCGGCCAGCTCGTGGCCCTGGCTCCAGGCCAGCCGCAGCACCGCCGACTTGGCCAGGTCGTAGAAGACCGACACCCGGAAGTTCGTCGCGTTGTACTCCGCGGTGCCGTCGGTCATCTCCACCACCAGCCCGCCCGGCCGCCGGATCAGCAGTGGCAGCGCGCAGTGGCTGGTGATCAGATGCGTGTCCACGGCCAGCCGGAGCAGCCGCAGGCCGTCGTGCAGGTCGTGCTCCCAGAGCTTCGCCGTCCAGTCGAACAGCAGCTCGCCGCCCCAGATGTCGTTGACCAGCACGTCCAACCGCCCGGACTCGCGCTCGATGCGCGCCACCAGTTCCCGCACCTGCCCGACCTCGAGGTGGTCGACCTGCACGGCGGTGGCCCGCCCGCCGGCCGCGATGACCAGCTCGGCCGTCTCCTCGATCGTCTCCGGGCGCCCGTACTCCGATGCCTGCTCGCGCGTCGTGCGCCCGGTCACGTAGACGTGCGCCCCGGCCGCCCCGAGCTCGACGGCGATACCGCGGCCGGCGCCGCGGGTGCCTCCGGCGACGAGCGCCACCGTGCCGTCCAGCGTGCCCATGCTCGCCCTCCCTGTTTTATGAACGAGCATTCGTTTATACTCCGGAGCACCATGCCTCGCAAGCGCACCGTGTCCGACCGCGACCTGCTCGACGCCGCCCTCGTCGTCGTGCGCTCCGACGGCCCGGACGCGCTCACCTTCGGCGCGCTGGCCCGCGAGTCCGGGCTGGCCGCGTCCACGATCGTGCAGCGCTTCGGCAGCAAGCCCGGGCTGCTGCGGGCCGCGCTGTCGCGGGCCTGGGACCTGCTCGACGAGCGCACGGCCACGGCCGTCGCGGCTGCCGCTCCGGATCCGGGCGGGGTGGTCGAGTTGCTGGTCCGGCTGACCGGCAGCTACGACGAGGCCGATTTCGCCGATCAGCTGCGGGTGCTGCGCGAGGACCTGCGCGACGAGGTGCTGCGCGAGCGCGGGCGGGTCTGGCTGGCCGTGCTCGTCGCGGCGGTCGAGCAGCGGTTGGCGGCCGCCCCCGGTGGCCCGGCCGGGCTGGGCGCGCTGGTGGTGGCCCACTGGCAGGGCACGCTGACGCTGTGGGGCTTCACCCGCGACGCCCCGCTGCCGGACGTCGTCCGCTCCGCCCTGACCGACCTGCTCGACCGGCTGCGGCTGATCAGGTGAGCAGACCCAGCACCGACAGGGCCAGCCGGGCCGCGTCTCCGCCCGCCTCCTCGGCGATCCCCAGCGCGGTCGGCACGTCGAGGTCGTCGAGCAACGCGGCGCGCACCGCCTCCGCGGACACCGAGTGGCTCTCACCGGTGCCCCGGGCGGCGGCCGCGTAGAGCCGTTGCAGCCGCGCGGCGGCGGCGTCCAGGTCGGCCGGGTGGTAGTCCCAGTCCCGAGCCCAGGCCCGGTCCAGCAGCAGCAACCGCACCGCGGCCGGCGAGTGCTTGGCCACCAGGTCGGAGACCAGCACCAGGTTGCCGCTCGACTTGGCCATCCGGTCACCCCCCACCCGGACCACGCCCACGTGCATCCAGGCCCGGGCGAACGGGCGCACCCCGGTGACCGCCTCCGCCATCGCCGCCTCGTAGGCGTGGTGCGGGAACCGCA
>DATMDS010000093.1:0-14339 GCA_035557575.1 Pseudonocardia sp.
GGTTCCGTCGGTTTCGTCGGTTTCGTGGACTCTGTCATCGCGCATCCCGGGTCCAGCCGGACTTCGCGGCCCTGACCAGCCGGTCCTTCAGCTCGCGGGTGTGCCGGCGGCTGACCGGGAGCTCGGCGCAGTCCGGGCCGGTACCGACCCGCACCACATATCCGGAGCCGGACAGCCGCAGCTCGGTGACCAGCGGCAGCGAGACCAGGAAGGAGCGGTGGATGCGCACGAACCCGGCGTCCCGCCAGCGGTCCTCGAGCACCGAGAGTGGGATCCGCACCAGGTGGCTGCCCTCGTGGGTGTGCAGCCGCGCGTAGTCGCCCTGGGCCTCCACGTAACGCACCGCCGAGCGCGGCACCAGCTTGGTGGTGCCGGCCAGCTCGACCGGGATGACCTCGTCCTCGCCGCTCTCCTCGCGCACCGGCTCGGCCACCCCGGCGACCCGGCTGGCCAGGATGCGGTCGATCGACGCCGAGAGCCGCTCCGAGCGCAGCGGCTTGAGCAGGTAGTCGACGGCGCCGACCTCGTAGGCGTCGACGGCACGGTCGTCATGCGCGGTCACGAACACCACCGAGGGCGGCGTGGCCATCGAGGAGAAGACCCGGGCCAGCTCCAGACCGTCCAGGCCCGGCATCCGGATGTCCAGGAAGACGACCTCGACGTCGGTGCGCTCGGCGACCCGGGTGCCGAGCATCGGGTTGCCGCCCGGCCCGCGGACCAGCTGCCCGGCCGGCGCCGCTTCCCGCACGCCCTGGCGGCTGTTCAGGATGCGCAGCGCGTCGGTGGCGTCCGATGCCTTGAGCACCATGCCGACGCGGGCGTCCTCGCTGAGCAGGTAGGCCAGCTCTTCAAGAGCCGGCTCCTCGTCGTCCACCGCAAGGACTACCAGGCCGCCGGAGTTGTCGTTGCTGTCCACGATCTCCTCATCCTGCTTTATCAGGTGCTCGCGCGTCGCCGTGGTGATCGCTGACAACGATCACGCCCGGCTCCGCGACCATGGTGACGGCGAATCCGTACGAGTGCCAGATCCCGGCACCATTCGAGTTCGTCCGATCACACCGCGCTACAGACGTTACCGTGCCGTCCGTGGACGTTTGTCAACCGCCCGGGCGTTAGCGGCCGGGTGATGCCCGCACGCCTTCCGGTGCCGCAGGCCAGCGCGGTGATGAGCCGGTTCGGGGAGTCGGAACGGGTCCATGGGCGGACACGCTACGCGTGCCCCGACCCGGTAGGGCAGTCCTATCGAGGGAACGTCGGGCCCAACCGGCTCCGCGGCCGTCCGGCTTCCACACGCAAAGTGCCGTCGGCCGGCGCCGTCGGGCCACCCGAACGTGTGGCGCGGGTTCAGACCCGGATGCCGGCGCGGAACTTGGGCACCCGCAGAGTGATCTTCATGCCGGCGCCCGGCGCGGTGTCGACCACCAGGCCGAAGTCGTCGCCGAAGGTGGAGCGCATCCGGTCGTCGACGTTGCCCAGTCCCACGTGCGCCCCGGACAGGTGGGCGTCCTCCAGGTCCTCGGTGAGGCGCTCGGGGTCCATGCCGATGCCGTCGTCCTCGACGATGATCACGCATTCGGCGCCCGCGTTCTCCGCGGTGATCGTGATGGTGCCGCCGTTGGGCTTGCTGGCCAGCCCGTGCCGCACCGCGTTCTCCACCAGCGGCTGCAGCGCCAGGAACGGCAGCACCACCGAGAGCACCTCGGGCGCGATCTGCAGCTTGATGTTGAGCCGGTCGGAGAAGCGGGCCTTCTCCAGCCGGATGTAGCGCTCGATGTTGGCCAGCTCGTCGGACAGGGTGGTGTACTCCCCGGCCGCCCGGAAGGAGTAGCGGGTGAAGTCGGCGAACTCGATCAGCAGCTCGCGGGCCCGCACCGGGTCGGTGCGGATGAACGACGCGATCGTGGTCAGCGCGTTGTAGACGAAGTGCGGGGAGATCTGCGCGCGCAGCGCCCGCACCTCGGCCCGGTTCAGCCGGGCGCGGGACTCGTCCAGCTCGGCCAGCTCCAGCTGGCTGGACACGTAGCGCGCCACCTCGGCGGTGGCCCGCAGCAGCACCGGCCCGGCCGTCGAGGTGGTCAGCGCGGCCAGCGTGCCGACGATTTCGCCGTTGGTCTCCAGCGGGACGACCACGATCCCGTTGACCACGCAGTCCGGCCGGTCGCAGACGATGGCGCTGTGCGACAGCACCTGCTGGCGGCCGGTCTCGCGGACGGCGTGCGCCAGCGTGCGCACGTCCGGCTCGTGCTGGTCGGCGTCGCCGTCCCAGGCCAGTGTCTGCTCGCGGTCGGTCATGGCCAGCGCGCAGGTGTCCAGCAGCTGGCGCAGGTAGGGCAGCGCGAACGACGCCGAGGTGGGCGAGAGGCCCTCGCGCAGGGCCGGCGCGGCCAGCGCGACCGTGTGCAGGGTGGCGAAGGTGGCCTTCTCCAGCGGGGTGGCGAAGGTGTTGCGCCGGTTGCGCAGGATCAGGTAGACGACGACGCCCAGCATCACGACGATCACGCCGACCGCGATGAGCAGCGCGGTCGGGGAATCGAGGAGCTCGGGCACCGTCTCTACCTCACCAACCGTGACAGCCGCCGGTCGGCGAGTGGCTTGCCGCCGGTCTGGCAGCCGGGACAGTACTGGAAGGACCGGTTGGCGAACGAGACCTCCCGGACGGTGTCGCCGCACACCGGGCAGGGCAGCCCGGTGCGGGCGTGCACCCGCAGCCCGGAGCGCTTCTCGCCCTTGAGCTGGGCCGCGCCGTGGCCGACCGAGCGGTCCACGGCGTCGGTGAGCACCGAGCGCAGGGCCGCGTACAGCTCGTCGACCTGCTCGGGACGCAGTCGGCCGGCCACCGCGTACGGCGAGAGCTTTGCGGTGTGCAGGATCTCGTCGCTGTAGGCGTTGCCGACGCCGGCCAGCCACTGCTGCTCGACCAGCAGCGTCTTGATCCGCTCGGTGTGCCCGGTCAGCAGCGCGGCGAACTCGTCGGCCGACACGGCCAGCGCGTCCGGGCCGAGCCGGGCGATGCCCGGCACCTGCTGCGGGTCGGCCACGAGGTACACCGAGAGCCGCTTCTGGGTGCCGGCCTCGGTCAGGTCGAACCCGGGGCCGCCGACCTCGTCGAGGTGCACCCGCAGCTCCAGCGGTCCCCGGCCCGGCTTGGGCGGGGCCGCGCCCGCGGTGTCGTGCCAGCGCAGCCAACCGGCCCGGGACAGGTGGGTGATCAGGTGCAGCGGCTCGTCGGGCCGGTCGGCGAACTCGACGGACAGGAACTTCCCGTACCGCGAGGCCCCGGTGACCACCCGGCCGCGCAGCGCCGACATCGGCGGATCGAACGTCTTCACCGCGCTCATCGACGCCACGTCGACCCGGGCGACGGGGCGGTACAGCGCGTGCTCGCGCAGGTGGTGGGCGAGGGCCTCGACCTCGGGCAGCTCGGGCATCAGGTGGCCGGCCGCCTCAGTTGACGGGCTGCAGCGGGCTGTCGGCGTGCGCCGGCGTGCCCTGGGTCTCGAGCATCCGCACCACGACCCGCTGCTCCTCGCGGGCCTTGGAGCTGCCGCGGACCAGCCCGGTCCACTTCTCCGCCGGGGAGTCGTAGTCGCCGGGGGTCTCGGCGACCAGCGTCCACTGCCGGCGGGTCCACCACCGCGCCGGGAAGAGCACCGCCAGCAGCGCCACCCCGGCCCACACCAGCAGGTCCGGCACGTGCAGGTACGGCGGCGACCAGACGAACAGGATGATCCAGAACACCGCCAGCGAGGAGAGGATGAGTACCGCGGCTCCCTGACCGGCGTCGATGTCGTGCTCGAAGTCGTCACCCGTCGCCGGGCGCGACCATTCGATGCTGCGGCGCACCTGCCAGGTGCGGCCGTTGCTGTCGATCACCGTCTTGACTCTCATGGTCGCCGCCGTGGTCGTAGGGCGCCTCCGGAAATCCACTTTCCCACACCCGGGGTGGCCGGCGTCGACGCCGCATGCCGCACCGCCGCCGGTGCACCCCAACGGCCTACCAGCGCACCGGCAGCGCGGTGATCCCGTTGATGAAGTTCGAGGTCAGGCGGCGCGGCTCGCCGTCGAGGTGCAGCGGCGGGCGGGTCAGCAGCTCGGTCAGGAACTCGCGCATCTGGAGCCGGGCGAACGCCGCGCCCAGGCACAGGTGCGGACCCTGGCCGAACGCCAGGTGCTCGTTCGGCTCCCGGGCCGGGTCGAAGCGGAACGGGTCGGGGAAGCGGCGCTCGTCGTAGTGCGCGGACACGTGGTAGACGACGACCTTGTCGCCCGGCGCGAGCTGCTTGCCGCCCAGCTCGACCGGGCGGGCCACCGTCCGGCGGAACGTCAGCACCGGTGGGTGCACGCGCAGCATCTCCTCGATCGCCGTGCCCAGCAGGGCGGGGTCGCCGCGCAGCCGCCGCTCGGCCTCCGGGTTTCCCAGCAGGGCGAGCACCCCGCCGGGCAGCGCGCTGCGCACCGTGTCGTTGCCCGCGATGACCAGCAGGAAGAAGAACATGTTCAGCTCGGCGTCGGTGAGCCGCTGGCCGTCGACCTCGGCGTGGCACAGCGCCGTCATCACGTCGTCGGCCGGTTCGGCGCGCTTGCGTGCGGCCAGCGCGGCGGCGTAGTCGAACATGTCGGCGAGCTGCGCGGGTGAGCGCGGGTTGACCGGGCGACCGGCGGCATCGGTGACCACCTCGGCGTGCTCCGGGTCCTGGTAGCCGATCACGCGGTTGGTCCAGTGCAGCAGCAGCGCCCGGTCCGCGGCCGGTACCCCGAGCAGGTCGGCCAGGTTCTGCAGCGGGAAGTCGTCGGTCACGTTCCTCGGCAGGTCGAACGGACGGCCGGCGACCGCGTCCAGCAGCGCGGCGGCCCTGGCCCGCACGGCGGCGGCGAACCGCTCCAGCCGACGCCGGGTGAACGCCCCGGTGACCAGCCGGCGCAGCCGCACCTGCTCCGGCGGGTCCATGTTGAGGATCATCCGGCGGATGAACGGCAGGTCGGCGGGGTCGGGGTCGCGGATCTGGGTCGCGCCCAGCGCGGAGGAGAAGTCGGCCGGTGCGCGCAGCACGTGCCGCACGTCGTCGTAACGGGTGACCGCCCAGAAGCCGGGGCCGGCCGGCCAGATCCCGATCTCCGGCTCGGGCTGCCAGCTCACCGGCTCGGTGTCGCGCAGCGTGCGCAGCGCGTCGTGCGGGATGCCGCGGGCGAAGGTCCGCGGATCGAAGATGTCGAGCACGGGGTGTGCCTACCGCGGCAGCGGCCGGCCGTCGAGCCCCGGCGAGCCACCGCCCCCGCCGTCGAACTTCCGTTCCGCTGCGGCAACCCCGCTCACACGCTTCCCGTATCACGGCGAGCAGCCGCCGCCGGCCGCCGCCATTAGGCGAGGTCGAGGGTGCCGGTGAGCACTCCCTCCAGCGCGAGCAGCCATTCCTTGGTGGCCCGCCCGCCGCCGAACCCGCCGAGCCCGTCGGCGGCCAGCACCCGGTGACACGGGACCACCACCGGCAGCGGGTTCGAGCCCATGATCGAGCCCACTCCGCGGGCCGCCGCGTAGGCCTGGCCGAGCCGGCTGCGGGTGGCCAGCTCGCCGTAGGTGACGGTGGCCCCGAACGGCACCGTCCCGTGCAGCACCTGCAACACCTGACGCTGCGAACCGGCCGTCAGCCGCCAGTCCAGCGGCAGCGCGAACACCCGCCGGCTGCCGGCGAGGTACTCCGACAGCTGGGCCGCCGCCTGCGCGGTGCGGTCCGGGTCGACCAGCAGCGGCTCCCCCAGCCGGGTCGCGGCCCGCTCGGCCGCGTCCAGCCGGTCACCGAAGGTCACCAGGGCGAGGCCGCCGTCGGTCACGCCGATGCCCAGGGCCCCGATCGGGGCGGGCGCCGGGACGACGGCGTAGGCGAGGGCCATACGGCCATTGTGCGCCGCCGGCCAACCGGTGTGCCGGCCCCGGTGCTGCGTGATCGTCCTACGCCGGCAGGGCGCACTGACCCCACGCGCACCCGATGTGCCGGCAGCCGACGATGTGCGCGGTGCGCCCTGGCGGGCCACCCGCCGGGCTCAGGCGTTGATCATCGCTTGGGAGTCGGCGGGGTGCGGGTAGAGGTCGACGGTCAGGTGCTCGATCGCCCACTCGCACCAGTCCTGCGGGGTCCAGCCGTGCGTGACCACCATCAGCCCGTAGGTCTCGGGCGAGAGCATCGTGGCCACGATCTCGGTGGCCCGCTGCAGGGAGATCCGGTGCGTGAAGCCGGGCCGCTCGGCCAGCTCGTCCACGACGCGGGAGTGCGCGGCGAGCGCGGCGTGACGGGTGCGGTCCAGCAGCTGCGCCGGCTCCGGATCGGCCGCCGCCGCGCGCAGCACCGCGGCCAGCGGGTATTCGCGCTCCACGGCGGCCGCGCTGCTGCGCACGTGCGCGGCCAGCGCCGTCGGGCCGTCGGTGCCGGCGTGCGGCAGGTGCACGATCGGGGCCGGCCCGTCGTGGGCGGCCGCCGCCCCGAGCGCCGCCTCGAACACCGCGACCTTGCTGCCGAAGGAGAGGTAGAGCGTCTGCACCGCCACCCCGGCGGCCCTGGCGATGCCGCTCATCGTGGTCTCCAGGTAGCCGTCCCTCATGAACAGCGGCGTCGCCGCGTCGATGATCCGGATCCGGGTGAGCCGACTGCGCTCGGCGTGAGCCTGACTTCGGGAGCGTGTCACCGGCCGCCTCCGCAACTGGAATCTCATTCCACAATGTCATTGAAGAACATCGTTCTGGAGTGAGCGCTTCGCGCGGCGCACCTCAACCGGCCCGAACCTACCGCCGCGTGACCTGCGGGAGCGGGCACGGCGCGAGCTTTCGACGGTGGGTGACCACTCAGTTGCACAACGACGGTGGCGGCCGAAGGACACGGGTCCGGCCGGCCCTGATCGGGTGCCAACGAGCCGGCGCTCGAGCTCGGCGAGGGGGCGTCCGCCAGCTGCCCGAACGGATGTGACGGCTCCTCAGGGTCGGTCGGATGCTCCCGTCCGCACGGCCGCCCGCGCCCACCGGGTGCGCCCCCACGGTTTCAGCACGGAGAGCACCAGCGCGATCCCCAGTGCCGTGAACGAGACCAGCGGCGGGAACATCAGGTCCCGGCTGGCGTCGCCGACCAGCTCCCGCACCTGGTCGGCGGTGCCCTGCAGCCCGCCGGGAATGCTCAGGGCTTCCGGCACCAGCAGCACCACGACCAGGATCGTGAGCACCACGCCGATCGCCAGCTTGACCAGCACCCACCAGTACCGGGCGAGCCCCCACTGCGAGCCGGCGCCCAGCACGATCCCGGTGACCAGCATCCCGAAGGCCAGCACCGGCACCGCAACCGGGATCAGCAGCCGGGCGCTGAGGTAGGCGGCCGCGGCGAGCTCGGCGTCGGCGGTGAACCGGGCCGTCAGGGTCAGGATGGCCAGCAGCACGTCGGCCCCCATCCAGCCCACGGCGCAGCCGATGTGCACGATCAGCCAGCTGCGGCGCGCGGTGCGGCCGAGCCGGAAACCCGGGGCCCGGCCGGTGTTCACGAGGGTGGCCATGCCCTGCGACGGTAGGCGCCCGGCCGCCGGGGCCGGATCGGGGAACACCCCGGCGGCGACCCGGAGATCCGCCGTCTCACCGGTGGTCGGGCCCGCGGGCGGCCGCGCACAGCACCGTCGCCGGCGCCCGGAACATGCCGAGCACCGCCAGCGGCGGGTGCCCCGGGACGTTGACGTGCACGTCGGCGGTCTCCCGCCAGAGCAGGTGCGAGTCGACCCGGCGCAGCTCGGTGTCCGGTCCCAGCGGGCGGCGCTCAACGTGGAAGCCGCGCAGGTCCTCGTCCACCTCGACCAGGCGCAACTCGTCGTCGGTCAGCATGACGATCGCCGAGCCGCGCGGCCGGCGCGGGCCGGAGCGGCCGGCGCCGGCGAAGCGCAGCCACTCATCGGGCGCCAGCTGCTCGGCGACCACCCCGGCGATCATCGCGTCGTTGCGCATGGACTGCTGCGGGCCGGGCAGCACGTGCCGGACCATGGCCAGCGCCGCACGCCGGACGGTCTCGGCGTCGAAGCCGGCCACCGGCCGGTCCGCGGCGGGCGCACTCCCGGCGACCAGGTCGGCGATCCGTTGCACGTCGGCGGGGACATGCGGCCGGGCCAGGCGGACCGGATCGTGGTCGGCCAGGAACGCCAGCTCGTGAGGCAGGTGCTCGGGCATGGACCGCCGCTCGACCAGGACCGGGACGATCGTGGCGCCCGATCGGTGCGCCTCCAGCAGCTCACGGCGCACCCAGTCGCCGTCGTCGGCCAGGCGGTCGACGTCCCACCGGCAGCCGATGACCACCAGCAGGATCCGGCTGGTGCGCGCCCGCTCGATGAGCTCGCGCTCGAACCGGCGCCGGGAGCGGAGCGAGACCGTGTCCAGGAAGACCTGGGCCGGCCCGAACCGTTCACCCAGTGCCACCCCGAGCAGGGCGGCCGCGAACGGCTCGTCCGCCCGGCGGTAGCAGAGGAACGCCGACGGCGACGTCACGCCCACCGATTCTGCACCCGATCCCGCCGATCGAGGCCTCGGAAACCGATGGACTCCGGCTGCGACGATGACTCCCGTGAGCACGTCCGGAAACGACCTGGTCAGGGCGGTCATGCGGCCGAGCCGGGCCGACATCGGGGTCGGCGCGCTGCTCGCGGTGGCCCACCAGGTCTGCGAGGCGCTGGTGGCGATCGTCATCGGGATCGTCGTCGACCGGGCCATCAGCACCGGCCAGCTGGGCCAGGTCCTGCTGTGGATCGGCGTACTGGTCGCGGTGTTCGCCGTGCTGGCGTCGTCGGCGCTGGTCGGGTACTACCGGTTGCGGCGGGCCGGCGAGACGATCGCCCACGACCTGCGGGTCCGGATCGGCACCCGGGTGGTCGACGCCCGCGGGGGCACCGACCGGGTGGCCCGGCCCGGTGCGGTGCTCAGCCTGGCCACCAGCGACGCGGGCCGGGTCGGCGACGTCGCCGACGTGGTCGGGGGCGGCCTCTCGGCGGTGGTCGTGCTGGCCGGCGCGGCCGCGTACCTGCTCTCGACGTCCTGGCGGCTGGGCGCGGTGGTGCTGCTCGGGCTGCCGGTCCTGGTGTGGCTCTCGCAGCGGCTCGCCACTCCGCTGGAGGAGCGCAGCTCGTCCGAGCAGTCGGCCGTCGCCCACGCGAGCGGGGTGGCCACCGACCTGCTCGCCGGGCTGCGGGTGCTCAAGGGGCTGGGCGCGGAGGCGGCCGGGTCGGCGCGCTACCGCACGGTGAGCCGGGCGGCGCGGGACGGGCGGATCCACGCCGCCCGCTACGTCGGCCTCGCCGAGGGCGTGACGCTCGGGCTGGCCGGAGTCTTCGTCGTGGTGGTCGCGTGGGTCGGGGGACGGCTGGCGATGGCCGGCACGATCAGCGTCGGTGAGCTGGTCGCGGCGGTCGGGCTGGCCGGGTTCCTGGCCGAGCCGCTGCAGCGGCTCGGCGGCCTGCCGGCCGAGCTGGCCGTGATCCGGGCCTCCGCGCGGCGGCTCGCGGAGTACCTCGACGCGGAGCCGGGCGTCGCCGACGGGCACCGGGAGCCGGGCGGCCGGGGCGGGCTGGTGCTGCGCGCGGTCACCGGCGGCACCCTGCGCGGGCTCGACCTGACGATCGAGCCGGGAGCGTGGGTCGGCGTGGTCGCCCCGGACCGCCGGGACGCGACGTCGGTGCTGGACCTGCTGGCCCGCCGCACCGACCCGGACTCGGGCTCGATCCGCTACGGCGACGTGCCGCTGCCGGAGCTGCGGCTGGACGACCTGCGCGCCGCCGTGCTGGTCGGCGACCACGACGCCGTGCTGTTCGACGGCACCGTGGCCGACAACGTCGCCGCCGGGAATGCGGCGGTCGATCTCGCGGCGGTCGCGGCGGTCGCGGCCGCCGACGAGGTGATCACCGCCCTGCCCGCCGGTGCGGCGTCCCCGGTGGGCGAGCGCGGGCGGTGGCTCTCGGGCGGGCAGCGCCAGCGGGTCGCGCTGGCCCGGGCGGTGGCCGCCGACCCCGAGGTGCTGGTGCTGCACGACCCGACGACGGCGGTCGACGCGGCCACCGAGCACCGCATCGCCACCCGGCTGCGGGCCGCCCGCGCCGGTCGATCGACGGTGCTGGTGTGCACCAGCCCGGCCCTGCTGGCCGCCTGCGACCGGGTGGTCGTGATCCGCGACGGTGCGGTGACCGCGACCGGCACCCACGCGGAGCTGGCCGCCGGCGATCCGAGCTACCGCGCGGCGGTGCTGGCATGAGCGAGCTTGCGAGCGAATCAGTGTCACAGCGCCTCCGCGAAGCGGTTGACCGAGCGCAGCGAGGGAAAACGGTGAGCGGGCGCGTGTTGCTCCCGGTCGCGTCCGGGGCGGCCACCCGGCGGGTGGTCGGGTCCATGCTCCGTGCCCACCGGGGCCTCGCCGTCGGGACCGCGGTCACCGTCCTCACCGGCACCGTCGCCGGGCTGGCCTTCCCGCCGATCGTCGGCCGGATCACCGACGCGGTCATCGCCGGCACCGGTCCGGCCGCGATCGACGTGCTCGCGGTGGCGCTGCTCGGGGCGCTGCTGGCCCAGGCCGCGCTGTCCGGGTGGGCGACGGTGCTGGTCGCCCGCCTCGGCGAGCAGGCGCTCGCCACGCTGCGCGAGGAGGTGGTCGAGCGGGCCCTGCAGGTGCCGCTGGCGCAGGTGGAGCGGGCCGGCACCGGCGACCTGGTCGCCCGGGTCGGTGACGACGTCGACGCCGTGTCGCGGGCCGTCCGCGAGGCGGTTCCGGCGCTGCTCACCGCGGTGCTGACCATCGCGCTCACCGTGGTCGGGCTGGGGCTGCTGGACTGGCGGCTCGCACTCGCCGGCTTCGCCGCGGTCCCGGTGCACGTGCTGGCCACCCGCTGGTACCAGCGCCGGGCCGGGCCGCAGTACGCCGCGGAGCGGATCGCGTTGGGCGAGCGGGCGCAGCAGCTGTCCGAGACCGTGTCCGGGGCCCGCACCGTCCGCGCGTTCCGGCTCGGCCGCACCCACGCCGGGCTGGTGCGCGACGCCTCGGCCCAGGCCCTGGAGGCGACCCTGCGCACCGGGTGGACCGGAGCCCGGTTCTTCTTCCAGATCAACGGCGCCGAGCTGGTCGGCACGGCCGCGGTGCTGGTCACGGGGTTCCTCGCGGTGCGGGCCGGGGTCGTCAGCGTCGGCGAGGCCGCCGCCGCGGCGCTGTACTTCCACGGCCTGTTCAACCCGATCGGGGCGGTGCTGACGCTGATCGACACCGCCCAGGACGCCGCCGCATCGCTGCGCCGCCTGGTCGGCGTCACGAGCCTGAGCCCACCGCCCGAGCCCGCGCACCCGGCGGAGTTCGGCGAGCCCTCGGTGCAGCTCAAGGGCGTCCGGTTCGCCTACACCGGCGACCACGACGTGCTCGACGGCGTCGACCTGGACGTGGCCCCGGGCGAGCGGGTCGCGCTGGTCGGACCCAGCGGTGCCGGCAAGACCACCATCGCGAAGCTGATCGCGGGCATCCACCCACCCGGCGCCGGCTCGGTCCGGCTCGGCGGCGCCACCCACGACGAGCTGGGTCCCGCCGCGGGCCGGGCCGCGGTCGTCCTGGTCACCCAGGAGGTGCACGTGTTCGCCGGCCCGGTCGCCGACGACCTGCGGCTGGCCCGCCCGGGTGCCACCGATGCCGAGCTGCGTGGTGCGCTGGCCGCCGTCGGCGCGCAGGACTGGGTCGAGGCCCTGCCCGACGGCCTGGCCACGGTCGTCGGCGAGGGCGGGTACCCGCTCACCGCCACCCAGGCCCAGCAGCTCGCGCTGGTCCGGGTCGCCCTGGTCGGCGCCCCGATCGTGGTCCTGGACGAGGCCACCGCCGAGGCCGGCAGCGCCGGCGCCCGGGAGCTGGAGCGCTCGGCCGCGGCGGCCACCCGCGGGCGCACCACGCTGGTCGTGGCGCACCGGCTCACCCAAGCCGCGACGGCCGACCGGGTCGCGGTGGTCGACGAGGGCCGGATCGTCGAGGACGGGCCGCACGCCCGGCTCGCCGCGGACAGCGGCCCGTACGCCGCGCTGTGGGCGGACTGGTCCACCGGTCGACGGTCCGACCCACCGCCGACGTGACCCGGGCGTCACCCCACTCCGCGCTGCCCGCTCACCCGGCGATGAGCCGGTCGAGGCGGTCCAGCAGGTCCTCCAGGGCCTGTTCGAACTCGGGGGCGGCGTGGTCCTCGGACAGCTGCGCCTCCAACCGTTGGATGTGCGGGAACTCGTCGAGGTCGAGGTTCTGGTCCTCGTTGGGAACGGTGGAATCGCCTTCGTCGAGCGGTTCCTCGGCCGGGGAGGTCTGGGCGCCGAGCATGCTCGACTCGAGCAGCAGATGCCCGAGCAGGAAACTGGAGAACGCGCGGTAGGCCATCACCGCGCGGGTGTCGCTGAAGCCTCGTGAGATCAGCACGGAGAGGAAGTCCTCGACCACCCGCAGGCTGCGCAGCGGCGGGCGCAACCACGGCGCGGCCGGGTGCCGAGTCGCGATCAACGGGAACACGTTGGGGTGCTGCCGGGCAAGGGTCCGGACACCGTGCGCCAGCCACTGCAGGTAGGCCTGCCAGCCGTCGGTCGGTTCCAGCTGCAGCTCGTGCCGGTGCAGGTGCAGCCCGGACACCAGGTGGTCGGTGATCCCTTCGAGGAGATCCTCGCGGCCGTTGACGTAGCGGTACAGCGACATCGCCTCGACGCCGAGCTCCTTGCCCAGCCGCCGCATGGACAGCGTCGCCAGGCCCTGCTTGTCGACGAACGCGATGGCGGTCTCGATGATCCGTTCCCGGGTCAGCGTCGGCCGATCCGGCAGCTCGAAGCCGGCCTGCTGCCCCTGGCCGCCATCATGTTCGCCGCTCATGCGCGCCTCCTCGGAGCGTCAAGACCCTCATTCCACCATCCGGACAACCGGAACGCGGTTTGGATGCCGTCGCCGTGGGAAGACTTACGCCGTAAGTCCACTCACCTCGAAGGAGAGCAGCCCGTGCTGGACGACATCGGATCGGCGTTGCGGGACGGGCTCAGTCTCGTCTTCACGTTCGTACCCAAACTGCTGCTGTTCATCGTCATCCTGCTCATCGGCTGGTTGCTCGCCAAGGCACTGCGCAAGGGCGTCAACGCCCTGCTCGAACGGGTCGGCTTCGACCGGGCCGTGGAACGCGGCGGCGTCGGGCGGGCGCTGGCCCAGTCCAGGTACGACGCCTCCGACCTGGTCGCCACCCTGGTCTACTACGCGATCCTGCTGATCACGCTGCAGCTCGCGTTCGGAGCGTTTGGTCCCAACCCGATCTCCGACCTACTGGCGAGCATCGTCTCGTTCCTGCCCGCACTGGCGGTCGCGATCATCATCGTGGTCATCGCCGCCGCGATCGCCGCCGCGGTCAAGGACCTGATCCTCGGCGCCATGGGAGGCCTGTCCTACGGCCGGTTGCTGGCCAACATCGCCGCTGTCTTCATCATCGGTCTCGGGATCATCGCCGCACTGAGCCAGATCGGCATCGCCATCGCGGTCACCCTGCCCGTGCTCATCACCGTGCTGGCCACGGTGGCCGGGATCCTGATCGTCGGTGTCGGCGGCGGACTCATCGGGCCGATGCGCCAGCGCTGGGAGCAGATCCTCACGAAGGCCGAGCAGGAGGCCCCGCGGGCGAAGGCCGAGGCCGAGGCCAACAGCGGTCGGGCCGCGGCCGACCTGCGGGCGAGGACCGAGGTGTCGTCGGCAACCCGCACCGACGAGCTGCCCCTGCACCGCGACGGCAACGGTGCCTACGCCGCCCCCGATGGCGGGCCCACCCACGCCCGCTGACCCACCACCACACGTTCGATCGATCACCATCACCACGCAAAGGAGCACATCCATGATTACTCAGGAGCAGCTGCGCGACGTCATCGGCGCCACCGCCTACGACCGCGACGGCGACAAGATCGGCAAGATCGGCAACGTCTTCTACGACGACCAGACCGACCAGCCCAAGTGGATTACCGTCAACACCGGCTTCCTGGGCACCAGCGAGAACTTCGTCCCCCTCGCCGGGGCCAGGTCCAGCGGCGACGGCAACATCACCGTCGACTACGACAAGGCCACCATCAAAGACGCCCCACACATCGCCGAAGAGGGCCACCTCTCCCCCGAGGACGAGGAGCGGCTCTACCGCCACTACAACCTCGAATACGGCAACACCGACCGCGTCGGCACCACCGGCGACGCCGGCCAGGGCTACTGGGCGCGCTCCGCCCTCCGCGCGGCCGCCCGCCGCGCTGAGGCCCTGGGCGATCCCGCGGCCGCGGTGCGCTACCTGAAGCGGGCGGTGGCCGAGCGCCCGGA
>DATMDS010000094.1:0-16533 GCA_035557575.1 Pseudonocardia sp.
GTGACCCACGACCACCATCCACCACCACCACCGAACGGAGAGCGCCATGCGCAACAAGAACTGGTGACCCACGACCACCAACCACCACCACCGAACGGAGAGCGCCGTGCGCAACAAGAACTGGTGACACAGCAGGTCGAGACGAACGCACACCCCCACCCCACCACTGGCAAGGAGTGACCGATGCGCAACAAGAACTGGTGACCCAACCCCACAGCCGAGCCGGACGACCGGATGCGATCAGTCGCCGACGAGAACCGTCGGACGCCTGGTCGCCCGGTCCTCCGGGCCGGCCCGGTACCACGCGACCGCCGCACCGCCGGCGATCAGCATGCCGGTCAGGCCGGCGGCGGCGATGGCGGTCGCGGGCGAGGTCCGGTCCGCGAGCACGCCGCCGAGCAGCACGGCGACGCCCTGTCCCGCGATGATGCCGGACGCGGCGACGCCGATCGCGCGGCCGCGCCCGGCGTCCGGCGTGGCCCGCACGAAGCTGGCCTGCGCCTGCAGCAGGTAGGCGGTCGACGCCATCCCGGACAGGCCCCAGAGCAGCACCGTGGCCAGCAGCCCGGGATGCAGGGCGGTGAACAGCAGCGGCAGCCCGGCGGCGACCGCCAGTACCCCGATCGCCCGGGCCCGGCGGACCGCGGACACGAACCGGAAGAACACCCAGGCGCCGAGCACGCTGCCCATCGGGTCGGCCGCCATCAGCAGGCCGACCGCGGCCGGCGGGGCGCCGATCTGCTGGGCGTAGGGCGCGGCCAGCGCCTCCGGCACCACGTAACAGCCGACCAGCCAGGCCAGCACCACCAGCGCGCGCCGTCGGCGATCCCGCAGCAGCTCGCCGAGCACCGCCCGCGAACCGGGCCCGGCCGGGTCGCCGGCCTCCCGGCTCACCGGGGGCCGCGGCCGGTCGTCGAGGCCCCACCGGAGCAGCAGTGCGGACGCCGCGAAGCTGACCGCGTTCACCACCAGCGCGAGCTCCGGGCTGATCGCGGCGACCAGCAGCCCACCGGCAGCGAACCCGACCAGCTGCGCGATCTGGCTGGTGACCTGACGCACCGCGAGCCCGCGCTCGTAGAGCTCCCCGGGCAGCAGTGCCGGCAGCAGTGCGCCCTGGGCGGCGGTGTGCGGCGAGCCCAGCAGGACCACGACGACCAGCAGGGCGCACAGCACACCGAGCGGCAGCCCCGGTACCGCCATCCCGACGAGTGCCGCGGCGCGGATCAGGTCGCACACGATCATCACCTCGCGCCGCCGGCACCGGTCCGCGAGCCCGGACAGCAGCACGCCGCCGACCAGTGCGGGCAGGAACGTGAGCGCGTACGTCGTCGCGGCCCAGGCCGCCGAGCCGGTGCGGCCGAACACCAGCACGGCCAGCGCCACCCGGGCCAGCTGATCACCGGCGACCGACAGCAGCTCCGCCAGCCACACCGCGCGGAACTCCCGGCAGCGGAACACCTGCCCGAGCCGCCTGTCGGTCATAGGTCGATCCCCCTCGCCGCCTCCGGGCGTCACCCGTGACCGGGTCGGACCAGCCGAGAGTAGGTAGACGTGTGCACGTAGTCACCTCGAAGTGCGATCGACCCCCTGAACGGCCGAGCGTCGGCGCTGATCGGTTGACCTCGCGCGACGACCGTGCGTCAGGTGTCGCTGCCGGCCGTCATGGCCAGCAGATCCGCGACGTGCCCGATCTCGTTGACCGTGCGCACCACCCGGCGCCCGTCCCGCGCGGCCAGTACGCGGGTCACGCCCACGTAGTCCAGCGGGAAGGCCAGCGGGCGCCCGATGCCGAGCAACCGGGACAACCAGACGTTGATCACCCCCGCGTGCGCGACGACGACCGCGGTGGCCCGCCCCGGGTGGGCGGCGACGATGCCCTCCAGCACCGCCGCGACGCGCGCACCGAAGGCGGTGGGGTCGACGTAGCGGGGCAGGAGGCCGTCCAGCATCCGCTGCCACCCCTCCGGATCGAGTCGGGCCATGTCGTGCACCGGCACGTAGTGCGCCGCGTCGGCGTCGTACTCCCGCAGGTCGTCCAGGACCTGCGGGCTGCGACGCAGAGCGGAGGCCAGCGGTTCGGCCGTGGCCACGGCGCGCGCCTGCGGGCTGGTGTAGACGCCCGCGACGTCGTGCCCCACCGCCCGCACCAGCCGGCCGGCCTGCCGCCGACCCAACTCGGTCAACGGCGGATTGGCCGGCCCGGTCGCCGCCCCGTCGTCGCGGTGCACGCGCTCGGGCAGCGCGTGCCGGACCAGGACGAGCTGCACGCCGACGCTCAGCCGGGCACCGAGGACGCGTGGCCGGCGGCCCGCAGCGTCGAGCGCAGGGTGTCCCGATGGCCGTCCTGCTCGGCGTCGTCCACCCGGCGCGCGGCATTGGCGAAGTCGAAAGCGGCCATGTCCCAGGCCGGGAAGACGTGCAGGTGCAGGTGCGGCACCTCGAACCCGGCGACGAGCAGCCCGACCCGCGGCGGCTGCCAGATGCTGCGTACCGCCGCCCCGATCGCGTGCGCCACCGCGGTCACGTGCGCCAGCAGCTCGGCGTCGGCGTCAACCCACTGGTCGACCTCGACCCTGGGCACCACCAGCGTGTGTCCCGGTCCCAGCGGGTTGATCGACAGGAAGCCGACGACCCGGTCGTCGGACCAGACGAACCGCCCGGGGAGCTCGCCGTCGATGATCTTCGTGAACACGGTGGCCATGGCCGAGGGATACTAGCCTGCGGGCATGCCCCGCAGCATCGCGACCAGCCGCATCGTCGAGCGAGCCGACCTGCTGGATTTCCTCCGGCCCCGGCACCGGGCGATCCTGCTGACTCCCCGCTCGGACGGCGGCTGGCAGGGCTCCCCGGTCACCTCGGGGGTGGATCCGGACGGCCGGATCGTCATCTCCACCTACCCGGAACGGGCCAAGGCCGGCAACGTCGCGCGGCACGGCCGGGCCGCCGTGGTGGCCCTGTCCGACGACTTCGACGGCCCCTGGGTGCAGGTGGAGGGCCCCGCCGAGCTGCTGCGCCTGCCGGAGGCCCTGGAGCCGTTGGTCGAGTACTTCCGGTCCATCTCCGGCGAGCACCCGGACTGGGACGAGTACCGGGCCGCGATGACCGCGCAGGGCAAGGCACTTCTCCGGATCACCCCGCAACGCTGGGGGCCGATCGCCACCGGCGGCTTCCCGGCCCGGCTGGGCTGAGCGCACGGCTCGGCCGAGCCACGGGGGTGCCAGCCACGACCGGGTCCCGGCGCTCCGCTGCGGGGTGACGAGCACCGCGTCCGGCGGGTGCCCGGGCTGCCTCCCCGGTAGCCTCGCACCGGTTGGTCGAGCCCGGCCAGCACTGCGCAGGTGCTCGCTGCGGTCGAGCGCGCACCAATCAGTACGCACGGAGGAACCCATGCGGCCGTGGCCCGGCCTCGCCTACCCGTTGGGCGCCACCTACGACGGCTCCGGCACCAATTTCGCGATCTTCTCCGAGGCCGCGGAGAAGGTGGAGCTGTGCCTGTTCTCCGCCCGCGGCAAGGAGCAGCGGATCCGGCTGACGGAGGTGGACGGGTTCGTCTGGCACGGCTACCTGCCCGGCATCGAACCCGGGCAGCGCTACGGCTACCGGATGCACGGCCCGTACGACCCGGCGCAGGGGCTGCGCTGCAACCCGAACAAGCTGCTGATCGACCCCTACTCGAAGGCGCTGGACGGGGCCGTCCGCTGGGACGAGGCCGTGTTCGGCTACCCCTTCGGTGACCCGGACGGGCGCAACGACACCGACTCCGCCCCGTTCGTGCCGAAGTCGGTGGTGGTCAACCCGTTCTTCGACTGGGGATCCGACCGGGCTCCGCGCATCCCCTACCACGAGACCGTGATCTACGAGGCGCACGTGCGCGGGCTGACGATCGCGCACCCGGAGATCCCGGAGCAGATGCGCGGCACCTACACCGGGATGGCGCACCCGGTGATGGTCGACCACCTGAAGCGGCTCGGGGTGACCGCGGTCGAGCTGATGCCGGTGCACGAGTTCCTCAACGACCACCACCTGCAGGAGAAGGGCCTCTCGAACTACTGGGGCTACAACACCATCGCCTTCCTGGCCCCGCACCACGCCTACTCGATGTCGGGCAGCCGGCCCGGCAACCAGGTGCAGGAGTTCAAGGCGATGGTCCGCGACCTGCACGACGCGGGCATCGAGGTCATCCTCGACGTGGTCTACAACCACACCGCCGAGGGCAACCACATGGGCCCGACGCTGTCCCTGCGCGGCATCGACAACGCCGCCTACTACCGGCTGGTCGAGGGCGATCCGCGCTACTACATGGACTACACCGGTACCGGCAACTCGCTGAACGTGCGCAACCCGCACACCCTGCAGCTGATCATGGACTCGCTGCGCTACTGGGTCACCGAGATGCACGTCGACGGGTTCCGCTTCGACCTGGCCTCGACGCTGGCCCGCGAGTTCTACGACGTGGACCGGCTGAGCGTGTTCTTCGACCTGGTCCAGCAGGACCCGGTGATCAGCCAGGTGAAGCTGATCGCCGAGCCGTGGGACGTCGGGCCCGGCGGCTACCAGGTGGGCAATTTCCCGCCGCTGTGGACCGAGTGGAACGGCAAGTACCGCGACACCGTGCGCGACTTCTGGCGCGGTGAACCGGGCACCCTCGGCGAGTTCGCGTCCCGGCTGATGGGCAGCTCGGACCTGTACCAGGCCGACGGCCGCCGCCCCTACGCTTCGATCAACTTCGTCACCGCGCACGACGGGTTCACCCTGGCCGACGTGGTGTCCTACAACGACAAGCACAACGAGGCCAACGGCGAGGGCGGCAACGACGGGGAGAGCCACAACCGGTCCTGGAACTGCGGCGTGGAGGGCCCCACCGACGACGCCGTGGTGCTGGAGCGGCGGGGCCGCCAGCAGCGCAACTTCATCACCACCCTGCTGCTGAGCCAGGGCGTGCCGATGTTGTTGCACGGCGACGAGCTGGGCCGCACCCAGCGCGGCAACAACAACGTGTACTGCCAGGACAGCGAGCTCTCCTGGGTGGACTGGTCGCTGGCCGGCAAGAACGCCAGCCTGACCGGGTTCACCGCGGGGGTGGTGGCGCTGCGGCACGGACACCCGGTGTTCCGGCGCCGGCGTTTCTTCGCCGGGCGGCCGATCCGCTCCCGGCGCCGCGATGCGCTGCCGGACATCGCCTGGTTCACCCCCGCCGGCCAGGAGATGACCGGTCAGGACTGGGACTCCGGCTTCGGCAAGTGCGTCATCGCGTTCCTCAACGGCGACGGCATCACCGAGGCCGACAGCCGGGGCGCCCCGGTCACCGACGACTCGTTCCTGCTCTGCCTGAACGCGCACCACGAGGACATCGAGCTGACCCTGCCGGGGCCCGAGTTCGGTTCCCGGTGGGCGATCGTGGTGGACACCGCGGCCGGCGAGGTGATCACGCTGTCCTCGGCGCCCGGGGTGGTGGCCGCGGTGCCACCGACCGTGCAGGGCGGCGCGGCGCACACCATTCCGGCGCGGTCGGTGCTGGTCCTGCAGCGCACCGAGTCATGACCCGACCGCACTCGACATCCCCGACCGCACCGCCGAGCTCCACCTACCGCCTGCAGTTCTCCGCCGCGACCACGTTCGCCGACGGCCAGCGGCTGCTGCCCTACCTCGACGCGCTCGGGGCCGGAGCGCTCTACGCGTCGCCACTGCTGGAATCGGGCACCGGCTCCGACCACGGCTACGACGTCGTCGACCCGACCCGGGTCTCGCAGGAGCGCGGCGGCGAGCAGGACCGCAAGGCGCTGATCGCGGCCGTGCACGAGCGCGGCCTGCAGTTCGTGCTGGACATCGTGCCGAACCACGTCGGGGTGGCCGAGAGCAGGACCAACCCGTGGTGGTGGGACGTGCTGCGCTCCGGGCGCGACTCGGCCTACGCCGGCTACTTCGACATCGACTGGGACGCGGGACCGATCCTGCTGCCCATCCTCGACGCGGACGAGGAGAAGGCGCTGTCGGAGATCGGGCTGTCCGATGACCGCACCGAGCTGCGCTACTACGAGCACGCCTTCCCGGTCGCGCCCGGCACCGCCGAGGACGGCGGCCCGCAGGAGGTGCACCAGCGCCAGTGCTACCGGCTGGTGTCGTGGCGGCGCGGCGCGGCCGAGCTGAACTACCGCCGGTTCTTCGACGTCTCCACACTGGCCGCGGTGCGGGTGGAGATCCCCGAGGTCTTCGAGGCCGCCCACCGCGAGATCCTGCGCTGGGTGGCCGAGGACGGGATCGAGGGGCTGCGGGTCGACCATCCGGACGGGCTGTCCGATCCGGGCGGCTACATGCGGCGGCTGCGGGCCGCGATCGGCCCGGACCGCTGGCTGGTGGCGGAGAAGATCCTCGGCGTCGGTGAGGCGCTGCCGGCTTCCTGGCCGGTCGACGGCACCTCCGGCTACGAGGCACTGCGCGAGATCTGTGGCGTCTTCGTCGACCCGGACGGCAGCGGGCTGCTCACCCAGTTCGCCGCCGAGCACACCGGGCGCAAGGAGTCGCTGCACGAGGCCGAGCACGCCGCCCGGCTGGAGATCACGCGGACGACCCTGGCCGCCGAGGTGAACCGCATCCACGCGACCGCGGCCCGGCTCGACGCGGGCAGCTCGATCACGACGGACGCGGTCGGTGAGCTGCTCTGCGGCTTCCCGGTCTACCGCTCGTACCTGCCCGAGGGCCGGGACGCGCTGGACACCGCGCTGTCGGTGGCCCGGATCCGCCGCCCCGACCTGGCCGAGCAGCTGGTCGCCCTGCACGCGGCGATGCTCGCCGACCCGGGGGGCGAGCTGGCCACCCGGGTACAGCAGACCTCCGGCATGGTGATGGCGAAGGGCGTGGAGGACACCACCTTCTACCGGTGGAACCGGTTCGTCGCGCTGAACGAGGTCGGCGGCGACCCCGCTCGGTTCGGGGTCACGACCGCCGAGTTCCACACCGAGCTGGCCGGCCGCGAGGCGTCCCGCCCGGCCACCATGACCACGCTCTCGACCCACGACACCAAGCGCTCCGAGGACGTCCGGGCCCGGCTCGCGGTGCTGGCCGAGATCCCCGGCGAGTGGACCACGACCATGCGCCGGTGGGCCGCCGCGCACCCGCTGCCGGACCGGACGCTGGAGCTGTTGGCCTGGCAGTGCCTGGTCGGCGCCTGGCCCATCTCCGCCGACCGGCTGGCCGGCTACCTGGGCAAGGCGGCCAAGGAGGCGAAGCTGGTCACCAGCCACGTGGACGCGGTGCCGGAGGTCGACGAGGCCATCGCCGCCTGGCCCGAGCGGGTGCTGGCCGACGCCGACCTGGTCGCCGACATCGAGCGCTTCGTCGAGCGGATCCAGCGCCCCGGCTGGTCCAACTCGCTGGGCCAGAAACTGCTGCAGATCGCCGGGCCCGGCGTGCCCGACGTCTACCAGGGCACCGAGCTGTTCGAGTACTCACTGGTCGACCCGGACAACCGGCGACCGGTGGACTGGGCGGCACGGGCGGACCTGCTGGCCCGCCTGGACGAGGGTTGGGTGCCCGACATCGATGCCGAGGGCGCGGCCAAGCTGCTGGTCACGGCGAGCGCGCTGCGGCTGCGCCGCTACCGCCCCGAGGTGTTCAGCGGCTACCGACCGCTGCTCGGCAACGGGCCCGCGGCCGACCACGTGGTCGCGTTCCAGCGCTCGTCGGCACTGGTCGCGGTGGCCACCCGGCTCCCGGTGCGGCTGGCCGCAGCCGGTGGCTGGCGGGACACCGTGCTGCCGCTGCCGGACGCGGCCACCGACTGGTGGGACGTGATCACCGGAGCGCCGGTGTCGGATCCGGCACCCCGGCTGGCCGATCTGCTCGAGCGCTACCCGGTGGCCCTGCTGGTCCGACCGGCGTAGCTGGACGGGGCGACAATGTGCACCCGACGGCGCGGCGGGACGAGCGGTCCCTGACGGAAACGTGCAGGATCATGCCGTGGGCGAATTCGCGGTGTGGGCGCCGCAGCGGAACCGGGTGCGGGTGCTGACCGACGGCACGACGCACGCCATGGCCCGCGACGATGCGGGCTGGTGGCGTACCGACGTCCCGGAGGCCGGGCCGGGCACCGCCTACTCGTTCCTGCTCGACGACGACCCCACCCCGCTGCCCGATCCCCGCTCACTGCGCCAGCCGGCCGGCGTGCACGGCGCCTCCCGGGTGTACGACCACAACGGGTTCATGTGGAGCGACCACGCCTGGACCGGCCGGAACCTGCCGGGCAGCATCATCTACGAGCTGCACATCGGCACCTTCACCCCGGGCGGCACGTTCGGCTCCGCGATCGAGCGGCTGGACCACCTGGTCGAGCTCGGCGTGGACATGGTCGAGGTGCTGCCGGTCAACGCGGTGGACGGCCCGCGCAACTGGGGCTACGACGGGGTGGGCTGGTACGCGGTCACCGAGAACTACGGCGGGCCGGACAGCTTCAAGCGCTTCGTGAACGCCTGCCACGCCCGCCGGATGGGCGTGGTCCTCGACGTGGTCTACAACCACCTGGGCCCGTCCGGGGCGTACCTGGACCGCTTCGGGCCCTACTTCGCGGGCAGCAACATCTGGGGCCCGTCGATCAACCTGGACGGGCCGTACTCGGAGGCGGTACGCCGCTTCGTGATCGACAACGCGCTGATGTGGCTGCGCGACTTCCACGTCGACGGGCTGCGGCTGGACGCGGTGCACGCGCTGCGCGACGAGCGGGCCACCCACGTGCTGGAGCAGCTGGCGGTCGAGGTGCAGGGCCTGTCGGCATTCGTGGGCCGGCCGCTGTCGCTGATCGCCGAGTCCGACCGCAACGACCCGCGGATCATCACCGCCCGCGAGGGCGGCGGCTACGGCCTGGACGCCCAGTGGTGCGACGACATCCACCACTGCCTGCACACGTCGTTGACCGGCGAGTCGCAGGGCTACTACGCGGACTTCGCCGCCGCCGGGCTGACCGGCCTGGCCCACGTGTTCTGCCGGGCGTTCCTGCACGAGGGCACCTGGTCCAGCTTCCGGCAACGGACACACGGCGCGCCGGTGGACACCCACCGCATCCCCGGCCACCGGTTCCTGGCCTACCTGCAGAACCACGACCAGATCGGCAACCGGGCGGCCGGCGACCGGCTCAGCGCCACCCTGTCCCCCGGCCTGCTGGCGTGCGGCGCGGCGCTGGTGCTGTCCGGGCCGTTCACCCCGATGCTGTTCATGGGCGAGGAGTGGGGGGCCCGCACCCCCTGGCAGTTCTTCTCCTACTTCCCCGACGAGGAGCTGCGCGACGCCGTGCGCGAGGGCCGCACCGCGGAGTTCGGGGAGCACGGTTGGGACGACGGCTCCACGGTGCCCGATCCCAGCGCGGATGCCACGTTCACCGACTCCCAGCTGGACTGGGACGAACCGGCGCAGGAGCCGCACGCCACCCTGCTGCGGGTCTACCAGGAGCTGATCGCGCTGCGCCGGTCGCGGCCGGAACTGTCCGACCCGTGGCTGGACAAGGTCGACGTCGACTTCGACGAGGGCGCCCGGACGGTGGTGCTGCACCGCGGGCGGCTGCGCGTCGCGGTCAACCTGGGCGGGGAGGTGGTGAGCATCGACCTGCGCTCACCGGTCGAGCGCATCCTGCTCGCCTCCGAGCCGTCGGAGGGCGAGGACACCGCACTCACCTTGAACCCGGAGTCGTTCGCGATCGTCGAGGTCGGCTGATCAGATCAGGCCGAGCGCCGTGACCGCGTTCCGCTCCTCGATCAGCTCGGCCACGCTGGCGTCGATCCGCTGCCGGGAGAACTCGTTGATCTCCAGGTCGGGGACGATCTGCCAGGCGGCACCGGACGAGGTGACCGGGAAGCTGCTGAACACGCCCTCGGCCACCCCGTAGGCGCCGGCGGACAGGATCGCCGCCGACGTCCAGTCGCCCTCCGGCGTCCCGTGCACCCAGTCGCGGACGTGGTCGATGATGGCGTTGGCCGCGGACGCCGCGGAGGACGCCCCGCGCACCTCGATGACCTCCGCTCCGCGCTTGGCCACCCGCGGGATGAACTTGTCCTGCAGCCAGCCGTGGTCGACCTGGTCGATCACGGGCTTGCCGGCCACCTCGGCGTGGTGCACGTCGGGGTACTGGGTGGCCGAGTGGTTGCCCCAGATCGTCAGCCGGCGGATGTCGGTCAGCGGTGCGGCGAGCTTCGCGGCCAGTTGCCCGAGGGCCCGGTTGTGGTCGAGCCGGGTCATCGCGGCGAAGCGCTCGGCCGGCACGTCCGGGGCGGCGGACTGCGCGATCAGGGCATTGGTGTTGGCCGGGTTCCCGACCACCAGTACCCGCACGTCGTCGGCGGCACCGGCGTTGATGGCCCGGCCCTGCGGGGCGAAGATCCCGCCGTTGGCCTCCAGCAGGTCGCCGCGCTCCATGCCCTTGGTCCGCGGGCGCGCCCCCACCAGCATCGCGATGTTGACGCCGTCGAACGCCGCGGTGGCGTCGTCGGTGATGTCCACCCCGGCGAGCAGCGGGAACGCGCAGTCCTCGAGCTCGAGCGCCACGCCCTCGGCCGCGCGCACCGCCTGCGGAACCTCCAGCAACCGCAGCCGGACCGGGGTATCCACGCCGAGCAGCTGCCCGGAGGCGACCCGGAACAGCAGCGCGTAGCCGATCTGGCCGGCGGCTCCGGTGACGGTGACGGTGACGGGACTCGATGTGGCGGGCACGAGCCGGACCTTATCCCTCGGGTGCCGGGGCCGCCGCGACGGGCGTCACAGCGTAGGCGTGACGAGAACCATCCGCCCACCCTCGCCCCGCGGCGTGATCGGTGGGTGGTTTGCGCGGTTAATCTCGCGGGCATGACCGATCCCGGCGCGACGCCGGTCGCCGCCCGGGCCCTCGCTCCGGATCTGGCCCGCGGCGGCATGCTGCTGCTCATCGCGCTGGCGAACGTGCACCTCTTCGGCTACGGCGAGCCGATCGGGCCGCGCGGCTACCCGCGCGGGATCGCCGGGGTGGACCATGTGGTGGCGCTGCTGCAGATGTGCCTGGTAGACGGGCGGGCCTACCCGCTGTTCGGACTGCTGTTCGGCTACGGGGTCGTGCAGCTGACCTGGCGGCGCAGCGCGGTCGGGCTGCCGGCGGCGGCGGTGACCGGGCTGGTCCGCAGGCGCGGCGGCTGGATGCTGCTGATCGGGCTGCTGCACGGGGCGCTGCTGTGGTCCGGCGACATCATCGGTGCCTACGGGCTGCTGGCGGTGCTGATGGCCGGCCCGCTGGTGCGCGGGTCCGACCGCAAACTGATCATCACCGGCTGCGTCGGAGTGGTGATCATCACGTTGCTGTACGCCGCGGTCGGGGTGCAACTGCCGGGCGAACCACGGGCGCTACTGCCGTCGATGATGGTCACCGACCCGATCGACGCGCTCGCCGTGCGGCTGGTCGAGTGGGTCGCCACCGGCCTGCTGGTGCAGGCGGTCGGGGTGTTCGGGGCGGTGGCGTTCGGCGCCTGGGCCGCCCGGCGCCGGCTGCTCGACGAGCCGCAGCGGCACCGCACGCTGCTGCGGCAGGTGGCACTGGTGGGGATCCCGCTGGCCGTGCTGGGCGGGCTGCCGATGGCGCTGATGGCCGCCCAGCTGTGGACCTCGCCGTCGCTGCCGGTGACGCTGCTGGCCGGGTCCCTGCACGCGATCTCCGGGTACGCCGGCGGGTTCGGCTACGCGGCGCTGTTCGGGCTGGCGGCCGTCCGGGTGGCCGAGCGCGGTGCGCCCGGGCCCGCGGTGCGCGCGCTGCAGGCCTGCGGCCAGCGCTCGCTCTCCTGCTACCTGGCCCAGTCGGTGGCCTTCGTGACGCTGTTGCCGGCGTGGACGCTCGGGCTCGGGAACCACGCCCGGCTCTGGCAGACCGCACTCGTGGGGATCGGCGCCTGGCTGGTGATCCTGCTGGTCGCGGCCTGCTCGGACCGCTTCGGCTACCGCGGCCCCGCCGAGACACTGCTGCGCCGGCTCACCTACGGCCCGCGCCGGGAGCACTCGCCCCGGTGACCCCGCTCGGGTTCGGTGTCCGAGCGCGCCGGCTGTCCTCGACGTGATGCCGGCGGCCGTTGGACGGGTGGCCCGTCGATCCGGGTTCGTGGGACGGACGACCCATCCGTCCAGATCGGTGGTGCACCGCCGCGACCCACGACACGCTCGCCGCGATCACCGCATCCGGCTTATCGTCGAGGGGTGAGTCAGCCGGAGCCTCGACGACCTGAAGCCGGCCCCGTGCGGCCGCCGTCCTGGATGGGGGCACCGGGTTACACCCCGCACCCCGAGCTGCCCGCACACTCACCGATGCCGGGCGCCCCGCCCTACCCCGAGCGGGAGCCCGCCCCGGCGGTCGCCCCGGCGCGTCCGCCGGGGCGGTCCCGCGCGCTGCTCGCGCCCGCCGCCGCGGCCGCGTGGGCGGTGCTCGACGTGCTGCTGACCACGGCGCTCACCGGCCCCGGCGGGCTGGCCCGGGTCGGGGTCGGGCTGCTGGTCGGCGCGCTGCTGACCGCGCTGCTCGGCGGGTGGCTGGCCCGGGGCCGGAGCTGGTCGCTGCCGGTGCTGCTGCTGGTCGTCGCCCCGCTCTACTGGGTGCTGCGCGCGGTCGCGACGGCGCTGCTCGGATGACGATCGGTCCCGCCGCCGGGGAACCCGGGACGGCCCGCGCCCCGATCGGCCCGCCCGTCGACCGGGCGCAGGTGCAACGGCGGGTACTGCGGGTGCTGGTGGGCACCCAGGTGCTCGGCGGTATCGGGGTGTCCATCGGTCTGGCGGTCAGCACGCTGATCGCGGCCCAGATGTCCGGCTCGGACGCGATCGGCGGCACGGCGCTGACCTGCGCCGTCGTCGGTGCTGCCGGGGCGGCGGTGGTGCTGGCCCGGATCGCCGCCCGGTCCGGACGCCGCTGGTCGCTCACCACGGGGTACCTGATCGGCGCGGTCGGGGCGGCGGTCGCGATGCTGGCCGGCCAGCTCGGCCGGTGGCCCCTGCTGCTGGCCGGACTGGTGCTGCTGGGCGGGGCCACCGCGGCCGGGTTGGCCGCGCGGTTCGCCGCCACCGACCTGGCCGCGCCGCACCGCCGGGCCCGCGCGCTGGCCACCGTGGTCTGGGCCACCACCGTCGGCGCGGTCGCCGGGCCGAACCTGGGGGCGCCGGCCCAGCGGCTGGGCACGCTGCTCGGCCTGGAGCCGGCAGCCGGTCCGTTCCTGTGCTGCCTGCTGGTGTTCGCGCTGGCCGCGACCCTCACCGGTACCGGCCTGCGGCCGGATCCGCTGGTGCTGGCCCGGGCCCCGGCGACCGGGCCGGACTCCGGTGCCAGCCGGCCTGCGATCTCGGCCCGGGCGGCGCTGCGGGCGGCGCCGGCGGCCCGGCTCGGGGTGGCCGGGATCGTGCTCTGCCACCTGATCATGGTGGGGCTGATGTCGATGACCCCGGTGCACATGGGTCACGGCGGAGCCACCCTGCAGCTCGTCGGGTTGGTGATCAGCCTGCACGTGGCCGGGATGTACGCGCTCAGCCCGGTGTTCGGGTGGCTGGTCGACAGGGCCGGCTCGCGGCCGGTGCTCGGCATGGCCGCGGTACTGCTGGTCGCGGCCGGCGGCGTGGGCAGCATCGCGTCCAGCCAGCAGACCGCGCTGCTGTCGGTCGGGCTCGTCCTGCTCGGTCTCGGCTGGTCGGCCGGCCTGGTGGCGGGATCCGCGCTGCTCACGGTGGCGGTGCCGGTGCCGGAGCGGACGGCGGTGCAGGGCCTGGCGGACGTGTCGATGAACGTGGCCGGCGCGGTCGGCGGGATCGTGGCCGGGCTGACCGTGTCCGGCGCGTCGTTCGGGGTGCTCGGCGTGGGCTGCGCCCTGCTCGCGCTGCCCTACCTGGTGGCGGTGCTGCTCGCCCGGCCGCGGACGCTGCCGGCCGAGGCCGGCTGAGCTGATCGTCCGACCCGCGCCGGCCGGCCGCGCACGCGATCATGCGACCGGCTCAGCGCTCCCGGCGCCGGGAGCTGATCACGCCGGTGTCGAATCCGGCCAGGTGCAGGCCGCCGTGGAACCGGGCGTGCTCGACCTTGAGGCAGCGGTCCATCACGACCTGCAGCCCGGCCACCGCGGCACGCCGGGCCACGTCGACGTCGAACAGCCCGAACTGGAGCCAGAGCGTGCGCGCGCCCGGCGGCAGCGCCAGCACCTCGTCCAGCACGGCCGGCAGGTCCTCGCGGCGGCGGAACACGTCGACCAGGTCCGGCACCACCGGGAGCTCGGCCAGGCTGCGGTGCACCGGGCGGCCGAGGATCTCCGGCGCGTTCGGGTTCACGAAGTAGACGTCGTACCTGGTCGAGGCCAGCAGGTAGGTGGCCACGAAGTTGCTGGCCCGGGCCGGGTTCGGGGAGGCACCGACGACGGCCACGGCACGGGTGTCCCGCAGGATCTGCTGCCGACGGGTCGCCGACGGGTTCTGCCAGTCCGATGTCATCAGGCGACTTTGGTGGCGACGGCCAGCGCCTGGTCCAGGTCCCACAGGATGTCCTCGGGGTCCTCCAGCCCGACGCTGATCCGCACCAGGTCCGGGGGCACCCCGGCCGCGGTGAGCTGGTCGTCGGTGAGCTGCTGGTGGGTCGTGGAGCCGGGGTGGATCACCAGGGTGCGGAGGTCGCCCACGTTGGCCAGGTGACTGCACAGCCGCACCGACTCGATGAACCGGCGGCCGGCCTCCCGCCCGCCCCGCACGCCGAAGGAGAACACGGCCCCCGGTCCGAGCGGCAGGTAGCGCCGGGCCCGCTCGTGGTGCGGATGCCCGGGCAGCCCGGCCCAGCGCACGTAGCTCACCCGCGGGTCGGCGTCCAGCCACTCGGCGACGGCGCGGGCCCCGGCCACGTGCGCCTCCATCCGTTGGGGCAGCGTCTCCACCCCCTGGAGAAGCAGGAACGCGCTGTGCGCCGACAGCGAGGCGCCGACGTCGCGCAGTTGCTCGGCACGCAGCTTGGTCAGGAAGCCGAACTCCTGGAAGTTCCCCCACCAGTTCAGCCCGCCGTAGGACGGCACCGGCTCGGTCATCTGCGGGAACCGCCCGTTGCCCCAGTCGAAGCGGCCGGACTCGATCACCACCCCGCCCAGCGTGGTGCCGTGCCCGCCGAGGAACTTGGTGGCGGAGTGGATCACGATGTCGGCGCCGTGCTCGATCGGCCGGCACAGGTACGGGGTGGCCAATGTCGCGTCGATCATCAGCGGCACCCCGGCGGCGTGCGCCACCTCGGCCAGCCCGGAGACGTCCGCGATCTCGCCGCCCGGGTTGGAGATCACCTCGGCGAACACCACCCTGGTCCGGGGGGTGATGGCCGCGGCGACGGCCGCCGGGTCCGTGCCGGGCACGAACGTGGTCGCCACGCCGAACCGGCGCAGCGTGACGTCGAGCTGGGTGATGGTGCCGCCGTACAGCCCGGCGGCCGCGACGATCTCGTCGCCGGCCCCGGCCAGGCAGGCGAAGGTCAGGAACTCGGCGGCCTGGCCGCTGGCGGTGGCCACCGCGCCGATGCCGCCGTCCAGGCTGGCCAGCCGCTCCTCCAGCACCGACACCGTGGGGTTGGCGATCCGGCTGTAGATCAGGCCGTACTTCTGCAGGGCGAACAGGCTGGCCGCGTCCGTGGTGTCCTCGAAGACGAAGCTGGTGGACTGGTAGATCGGCACCGCGCGGGCGCCGGTGGTGGCGTCCGGGACGGCCCCGGCGTGCACCGCCCGGGTGCGGAAGCCCCACGTCCGGTCGTCGCTCGGGCCGCTCACGGTCGGTACTCCAGCGCAGTGCTCCGCACGCCTGGACGCTACGCCGACCCGGGGTCGACGAGCCAGCGGCGCGGGCGGGGCAGCGGGTCGCCGGCACCGAGGACGGGCGGCGGGAACCAGCGGTCGTCGGCGAAGGCGTCGCCGTCGTCGAGCAGGTAGTCCGGGCGACGGTGCTCGCGGTCCACGTCGCCGGCGCCGGCACCCACCATCGGCGGGTACATGCCGGCGTGGGCCGGTGCCGTGGCCCGCGCGCCCGGGTTGCGTGCCGCCGGCTCCTCGACGGGCGCTGCCGGAGCTCCGGGCCGCCCGACGGGTTCGGCCACGCCCGCCGGCGTGCGTCCCGCCGGCTCACCGGCCCAGCCACCCGGACCCCGACCCGGCATGTCGCCGGGCCAGCCGCCGGCCCGGCCCGAGCCACCGGCCGGCGGGCCACCCGGCATCCCGCCGGCTCGGGGCGATCCGGTGCCGGGGACGAGATCACGCCAGCTCGGCACGGCCGGCGGGCGGGGCGGCCCGGGCGGGCGGGCCGGGCCGCCGGATCCGGGCGCCGACCCCGGGATCCGTCCGGGCGGCACCGACCCCGACGGTCCCGGCCCGCGGGGACCGGACCCGGGTCGAGCCGCCGCCCCGGCGCGGCCCGGGGCCGACGCACCGGGCACGGCCGGGGGCACCGGTGGGACCGGCGCCGGGAGGCCGGCGGCGGCACCGGCGGCCACCGGGGCCGAGCTCGGCGCCGGCCCCGGCGGCACCCCGGGGGCAGCACCCGCCCCGA
>DATMDS010000095.1:0-27107 GCA_035557575.1 Pseudonocardia sp.
CCTGGTCGAGGCCCTGCTCGCGCACACCGCGGCCATCCCCAGGGCCGGCACCGTCGTCGACGGCAGCACGGTGTGCGATCACGACCCGGCCGCCATCCGCCAGCAGCGCTCGGTCGCGCTGGCGGTGGCTCCCCTGGTCACTAACGGCGTCAAGATCAACCTGATCGACACACCCGGATACGGCGACTTCGTCGGTGAGCTGCGCGCCGGGCTGCGCGCGGCCGACGCCGCGCTGTTCGTGATCTCCGCGCACGAGGTGTCCGCCCAGCAGGGCGGCGAGGGCGCGATCGACCCGGCCACCGTGGCCCAGTGGGAGGAGTGCGCCGCGGTGGGCATGCCGCGGGCCGTCGTCGTGGCGCGCTGCGACCACGCCCGCGCGGACATCGAGGCCACCGTCGACGCCTGCCAGCAGGCGTTCGGGAACGGCGTCGCCCCGCTCTACCTGCCGATCCGGGCCGGCGACTCGCTGACCGGGCTGTACGGGCTGCTCTCGCAGACCCCGGCCGACCAGGCGCCCGACGGCGCCGAGGACGCCCGCGGCGAGTTGATCGAGGGCATCATCGAGCAGTCCGAGGACGAGACGCTCATGGAGCGCTATCTCGGTGGCGAGGACATCGAGGTCGACACCCTGATCGACGATCTGGAGACGGCGGTCGCCCGCGGCACCTTCCACCCGGTGATCCCGGTCTGCGCGACGAGCGGGACCGGCCTGGACGCGCTGTTGGAAGTGTTGGTCGGCGGCTTCCCGTCGCCGCTGGAACACCCGCTGCCGGCGGTCGGCGGGGTGGACGGCAGCGCGCGGCCGCCGCTGACCGCCGACCCGAACGGCCCGCTGGCCGCTGAGGTGGTGCGCACGTCGGCCGATGCCTACGTCGGCCGGGTGTCGCTGGTGCGGGTGTTCTCCGGCACGCTGCGCCCGGAGTCGACGGTGCACGTCAGCGGCCACTACGCGACGGTGCCGGCCCCGCGGGACAGCACCGAGAACGGCCACGTCGACGAGGGCCACGACTCCGACGAGCGGCTGGCGCACATCTACAGCCCGCTCGGCGCCACCCTGCGCGAGGTCGACGAGTGCGTGGCCGGTGACATCTGCGCGCTGACCAAGCTGGGCACCGCCGAGACCGGGGACACCGTCTCGGCCAGCGACCAGCCGCTGCTGCTCTCGTGCTGGGAGCTGCCGGAGCCGCTGCTGCCGGTGGCCGTCCTCGCGCACACCCGGGGTGACGAGGACGCGCTGATCAAGACCCTCGCCAAGATCGTGGCCGCGGACCCGACGCTGCGCCTGGAACGCAACCAGGAGACCCACCAGACCGTGCTGTGGTGCATGGGCGAGGCGCACGCCGACGTGGTGCTGTCCCGGCTGCGTGCCGGCGGTGCCGAGGTGGACACCGAGCCGGTGCGGGTGCCGATGCGGGAGACCATCGCCAAACCCGCGCGGGTCACCGGACGGCACGTCAAGCAGTCCGGCGGGCACGGCCAGTACGCGGTGTGCCACGTCGAGTTCGAGCCCTTGCCGCGCGGCTCCGGCTTCGCGTTCGAGTCCAAGGTGGTCGGCGGCTCGGTGCCGACGCAGTTCATCCCGAGCGTGGAGAAGGGCATCCGCGCCCAGCTGCAGCGCGGGCTGACCGACGCCAAGCACCCGGCCGTCGACCTGAAGGCGGTGCTGGTCGACGGCAAGGCGCACAGTGTGGACTCCTCCGACGCGGCCTTCCAGACCGCGGGGGCGCTGGCGCTGCGGGAGGCGGCCACGGCGTGCGGGACGGTACTGCTGGAGCCGCTGGACGAGGTGGCGATCCGGATCCCGGACGAGCACCTGGGCGCGGTGCTCGGCGACCTGTCCGGGCGGCGCGGCCGGGTGCTGGGCACCGACGTCGGCGGTCCGGGCCGGACGGTGGTCCGGGCCGAGGTGCCGTGCGTCGAGCTGCTGCGCTACGCCGTGGACCTGCGCGCGATGACCTCGGGTGCCGCCACGTTCACCCGCACCTTCGCCCGCTACGACGTGGCCACCGGATGACCTGAGCGCTGTCGCCACACATGTCTCTGGGCGTCGGCGCGCAGTAGTTTCGAGTGGTGCGACGGCGCCCGGTGGCCAGCCTGTGGACGGCCGTGTTCGTCGCCGCCTTCGGCACCAACGTGCCCACCCCGCTGTTGCTGATCTACCGCGACGAGCTCGGGCTCACCCCGAATGCGCTGACCGGGGCGTTCGGCGTGTACGCCGCGGGCCTGGTGCCGGCCCGGCTGCTGGCCGGGCCCGCCTCGGACCGCGTCGGACGGCGCCCCGTGGTGCTGCCGTTCGTGGTGCTCTCGGTGCTCACGTCGCTGCTGTTCCTGGGGGCCGGGCAGGCCGAGCTGCTGCTGTTCGTCTGCCGCTTCCTGCAGGGCGCGGTGTCCGGGGTGGTGTTCAGCGTCGGCACCGCGTGGCTGGCCGAGCTGATCGGGGAGCCGGCCCGGGCCGCCCGGCTCACCACGGCCGCTCTCGGCGGCGGCTGGGCGTTGGGCCCCCTGACCTCCGGGCTGCTCGCGCAGTGGGCGCCGGCGCCGACGGTGCTGCCCTACCTCGTGCACGTCACGCTCACGCTCCTCAGCCTGGTGCTGCTGCCCGCCGTCCCGGAGACGTGGGCGCAGCAGGCCCGCCGGGCCGGCCCGCTGATCAACCTCGGGGTACCGCCGGGAAGCCGGTGGGCGTTCGGGCTGGTGGTGCTTCCGGTCGCGGTCGGGGTGTTCACGTTCCCCTCCACCGCGGTGACGGTGCTGCCGCTGCTGCTCACCCCCTCGATGCCGCAGATCGCGGTGGCGATCACCGGTCTGGTCGCCGGGGTGACGCTGCTGACCGGCGTGTTCGCCCAGCCGCTCGGCCGCCGGCTCGGCGCCGCGCGGGCCGGGCCGACGGGCCTGGCGATCGGTGCGGCCGGGCTGGCCGTGAGCCTGGTCGCGGTGGCCACCGGGGTGTGGGCGCTGCTCGTCCCGGTGGCGCTGCTGCTCGGCGCGGCGTACGGGCTGTGCCTGGCCGCCGGGCTGACGATGGTCGGCCTGCTCGCGCCGCCGACCGCCCGCGGCGCCCTGACCGGCACCTTCTACGCCTGCGCCTACCTCGGCTTCGGGGTACCGCTACTCCTCTCGGTGGCCGGCGGCGACTCCGGGTTCGTCAGGCCGCTGGCCGAGCTGGCGGTGCTCGTCGCCCTCGCCGCGGCCGCCCTGTCACTCCCCGCCGCCCGCCGGCTGGTCACGCCGCCGACCGTCTGACCACGGCGGCCTCGATCAGCAGGGAAGCAGCGGAGGAGGAGAGCGGCGGAGTAGAAAGCAGCCATGGCCCGAATCGATCTCAGCATCCCGACCGAGGACGGGCAGAGCCCGGCCACCCTGCACCTGCCCGACGGCGACGGCCCGTGGCCCGCCGTGATCATGTACACCGACGCGGGCGGGGTGCGGGAGACGTTCCTGAGCATGGCCGACCGGTTGGCCGGGCTCGGGTACGTCACGCTGCTGCCCGACGTCTACTACCGGCACGGCGACTGGCGGCCGTTCGACGTGCACACCATGTTCAGCGATCCCGACGAGCGGGCGCGGCTGATGTCGATGGTGCACAGCGTGACCCCGGAGCACCTCGTCGCCGACGCCGGTGCCTACCTGGAGTTCCTGGCCGGCCGGCCCGAGGTCACCGGCACCGGGGTGGGAACCACCGGTTACTGCATGGGCGGGCGCGAGTCGCTGCTGACGGCCGGCCACCATCCCGAACGGGTGGCCGCGGCCGCCTCCTTCCACGGCGGCCGGCTGGCCGCCGCGGACGACCCGGACAGCCCGTACCTGCTGGCCGACCGGATCCGCGCCACGGTGTACGTGGCCGCCGCGGAGAACGACGCCTCCTGCCCGCCCGAGCAGCTGGAGCGGCTGGAGAAGTCCCTGGCCGAGGCCGGCGTGGCGCACACCGTCGAGACCTACCCGGCTGCGCACGGGTTCGCCGTGCCGGACAACCCGACCTACGACCCGGCCGCCGAGCAGCGGCACTGGTCGGCGCTGGAGCGGCTGTACGGCGCGGCCCTGCACGGCTGAGCCGACGTCATCGCTCAGGGCACGCCGAGCTGTCGCAGCGTCGCCGTCGTCGCCGCGGCCAGGACCACGACCAGCACGAACGGCATCCGCCGCCACGCCAGCAGGGCCCCGACCGCCACGCCGCCCGGACGCGCCCAGCCGGCGAAGCCGTCGCCATCGGTCAGCGCCGCGGTGGCGACGAGCGCGACCAGCAGTGCCGTCGCGCCCAGATCGAGATAGCGCTCCACCCGCGCCGGCACCGCGATCCGGTCGCGCAGCACGATGCCGGTCAGCCGCAGCAGGTAGGTCCCGGCGGCCAGGGTGAGCACGGCCGGCCAGTTCACGACGTGGCCTCGCGGACGGGGCGGCCGGCCACGAGCAGCCCGAGCAACCCGACCAGCACCGGCAGCCCGGGCGGCAGCACCGGCGTGGCCAGCAGCGCGAGCACGGCGGCGGTCAGGCCCACCCGCCGCGCGTCCGCACGGGCCAGCGCCGGCAGCACCAGCGCCAGCAGCGCGGCCGGGAACGCGGCGTCCACCCCGAACACCGAGGGGTCCGGCACCGCCGCGCCGGCCAGCATCCCGACCAGCGTGCCGAGGAACCAGAAGGTGGCCAGCAGCGCCCCGCAGGTCCAGTAGGCGACCCGGGCACGCTCGCCGCTCCCGCGGGCCCGGGAGAACGCGACCACCTCGTCGATCAGGATGTGCGCGCCGAGCAGCTTGCCCGGCCAGCGGTCGGCGATGATCCCGGACATGGCCAGCCCGAACGGCAGGTGCCGGGCGTTGAGCAGCAGGCCGCCGAGCACCGCGGCCACCGGGCTGCCGCCCGCCGCGACCACGGCCACCACCAGGAACTGCGAGCCGCCCGCCAGCACCACCACCGACATCCCGAGGGTGATCGCCGGCGGTACGCCGGCCGCGGCGGCCAGGGTCCCGTAGGACGCGCCGACCACGCCGACGGCCGCGGCCAGGGCCAGCGCGTCCCGGAAGTCGGCGCGGTCTATCGTTCGGAACAACGAACGCATGTCCGCTACAGTGGACCGCACTGCTGGCGTTCGTCAAGTCGAACGAGGAGACCGATGGACCGAACGGTCGCGTCTCGGAAGCCGGCGCCGCTGCACACCATCGCCGCCGCGCTGCGCCGCGAGCGGGAGCGGCACGGCTTCTCGCTGGCCGAGCTGGCCCGCCGCGCCGGCATCGCCAAGTCGACGCTCTCCCAGCTCGAGTCCGGCGCCGGCAACCCGAGTGTGGAGACGCTCTGGACACTGGCCATGACGCTCGACGTGCCGTTCAGCCGGCTGGTCGACCCGCCGGCGGCGCCGGTGCACGTGGTGCGGGCCGGGGACCGGCCGGTACTGCGCTCCGAGCACGCCCCGTTCACCTCGACGCTGCTCGCCGCCTGCCCGCCCGGAGCCCGCCGCGACCTGCACATCATGACGGCCGAGCCCGGCCCGACCCGGGACGCGCAGCCGCACAACAACGGCGCCGTCGAGCACATGATCATCACGTCCGGGCGCTGGCGGGCCGGCCCGGCCGGTGCCGAGGTGGAGCTGGGCCCGGGTGACTACGTGCGCTTCGCCGCCGACCAGCCGCACCGCTACGAGGCCCTGGAACCGGGCAGCGCGGCCGTGCTGGTCATGGAGTACGTCTGACCGCCGGCGTGGCCGGGCTCGATCAGGGGGTGCCGCGCCGTTGACGTAGCGCGCCGCTTGGCCTCGGTGCCGCGTCGGCCATCCGTCCGCGCTGCACCCGACCCGGGGCTGCGCCAGCATCGGTCCGGTGTCGGACGAGTTCTTCGCCGGGTTCCGTGACGAGCGGGTGGCGCTGGGGGACGTCGTGCTGCGGGTCCGGCACGCCCCCGCCGGGGGCACCCCGATCCTGCTGGTGCACGGCCACCCGCGGACCGGGGCGACCTGGCACCAGGTCGCGGCCCGGCTGCTCGCGGCCGGCCACCCGGTGGTCTGCCCGGACCTGCGCGGTTACGGGGCGTCGTCGAAACCGGCCGACACCGCCGATCACGCGCCCTACAGCAAGCGCGCGATGGCCGCCGACCTGGTCGCTCTGATGCGCCGGCTGGGCCACCGACGGTTCCTGGTCGTCGGGCACGACCGGGGCAGCTACGTGGCGTTCCGGCTGGCCATGGACCACCCGGAGCCGGTGCTCGGGCTGGCGGTGCTGGACGGGATCCCGATCGCGGAGGCGCTGGCCCGCTGCACCGACCGGTTCGCCACCGCGTGGTGGCACTGGTTCTTCTTCGTCCAGCCGGACAGGCCGGAGCGCGATCAACGCCGACCCGGACGCCTGGTACGGCGGCGACCCGGCCGCGATGGGCGAGCGGGCCTTCGCCGAGTACCGGGCCGCGATCCACGATCCGGCGACGGTGCACGCGATGCTCGAGGACTACCGGGCCGGGCTGGGCCCGGATCGGGCGCACGACGAGGCCGACCGGGCCGCCGGACGCCGGGTGCGCTGCCCGGTGCTGGTGGCCTGGGCGACTCGTGACGACCTGGAGCAGCTCTACGGCGACCGGTGGCGGTGTGGACCGGCTGGGCCGACGACGTGCGCGGGCAGCGGATCGACTCCGGGCACCACATGGCCGAGGAGGCACCGGAGGAGCTCGCGCGCGTGCTGCTCGCCTTCGCCGCCGCGGGGATCGGTGTCCCCGCTGTGGTGGAGTCGGGAGAGGTCAGGGCGTCGGGAAGGTGAACCGGTAGCCCTCGTCGTGCAGCCACGGCAGCATCACCTCCAGGGCCTGCACCGTCTGCGCCCGGTTGCCGCCGCCGTCGTGCAGCAGGATCACCGCGCCCGGCGTCACGTGCTGCTCCAGCGTGGCCAGGATCGCCTCGGCGCCGGGCTGCTCCCAGTCCCGCAGGTCCACCGACCAACCCAGCGGCTGCATCCCGTTCGCGGCGGCCAACTCCAGCACGGCCGGCGACCAGTGCCCGCCCGGCGCGCGGAAGTAGGCCACCGGAGCGTCGGCCGCGCCGGCGATGTCCGCGCGGGCACCGACGATCTCGCTGCGCAGCTGCAGCACCGGGGCCAGCGTGAGGTCGGCCGGGTGCGTGCGGGTGTGGTTGCACAGCCGCATCCCGGCATCCACGATGTCGCCCAGCAGCTCGGGGTACTTGCGGACCTGGCTGCCGACCACGCAGAAGGTGGCCACCGCCTCGTGCCGGCGCAGCAACTCGAGCACCTGCGGAGTCCAGTGCGGGTCCGGTCCGTCGTCGAAGGTGAGCGACACCGTGCGCCGGGTGCTGTCCCGGTGGTCGCCGGCGGACAGCACCACCGGGCGGGCGTGGATCGACACCACCTCCTGCACCGGCAACGCGGCCGGCTCGGCCGGCGGCGGTGCCGCGAGGACGGGAACCGGCGCCGGCGCGGTCGGCGGCGGCGGCGCCAGGAACGCCAGCAGCCCGAAGGTGACCGCGGCCAGCACGGTGCCGGGGTTGTCGCGCGGATCGGGGCGACGCAGCATCCGCCTCACCCCCGGCACCCCTCGACCACACTGTTGATCTAGGTGTACCTGATCGGATGCTCAGAACCCGGTCGACACTCCGTGTCGGTCGTGAGTGCTGAACCGTGCTCTAGCACGGCTCAGCACTCACGGGCTTTTACCACCCCCGGGCGGCGTAGCGCTGGTCGGCGGGCAGCTCGGTCACGTTGATCCCGACCATGGCCTCGCCGAGCCCGCGGGACACCTTGGCGATCACGTCCGGGTCGTCGTGGAAGGTGGTGGCCTTGACGATGGCCTCGGCCCGCCGGGCCGGGTCGCCGGACTTGAAGATGCCGGAACCGACGAACACGCCCTCGGCGCCCAGCTGCATCATCATCGCCGCGTCCGCGGGGGTGGCGATCCCACCCGCGGTGAACAACACCACCGGCAGCTTGCCGGCCTGCGCCACCTCGGCCACCAGGTCCACCGGCGCCCGCAGCTCCTTGGCCGCGGCGTAGCGCTCGGTCTCGTCGAGCGTGCCCAGCCGGCGGATCTCCCCCCGGATCGCGCGCATGTGCCGGGTCGCCTCCACCACGTTGCCGGTGCCGGCCTCGCCCTTGGAGCGGATCATGGCCGCACCCTCGGCGATCCGCCGCAGCGCCTCCCCCAGGTTGGTCGCACCGCACACGAACGGCACCGTGAACGACCACTTGTCGATGTGGTGGGCCTCGTCGGCCGGTGTGAGCACCTCGGACTCGTCGACGTAGTCGACGCCCAGCGACTGCAGCACCCTGGCCTCGACGAAGTGCCCGATCCGGGCCTTGGCCATCACCGGGATGGACACCGCCTCGACGATGCCGGCGATCATGTCGGGGTCGCTCATCCGGGCCACCCCGCCCTGCGCGCGGATGTCGGCGGGCACCCGCTCCAGCGCCATCACCGCGACCGCGCCCGCATCCTCGGCGATCTTGGCCTGGTCCGGCGTGACCACGTCCATGATCACGCCACCCTTGAGCATCTCGGCCATGCCGCGCTTGACGCGGGCGGTACCGAGCTGCGGGCCGGTGGGGGTGGGGGTGTGCTCGGGCGACGACACGGGTCTACCTCTCTCGGATCGGACCGGAACGGATCCGGCGAAGGGTCGATCCTACGTCAGCCCGGCGGCCGGACCCGGGTTTCGTCGATCACGCCCGGCCGCGGGGGTGCTGACGTCCGGGGCGGCGACAGCGATCTCGAAGTAGCTGGGCAGCGGCGCGGTGCCGGCCAGGTGCAGCCACCGGACCAGCCGCCGCGACCGCAGCACCAGCGTGTCCCGGACCGCGTCGTTGTGCACCGAGCGGGCGAGCACCAGCAGCTGCTCGGCTTCGCCCAGCTCGGCCCGCAGCGGTGCCGGCAACCGCGACCGGTCGACGCCGGCCAACGCGCGGCCGAGATCGTTCTCCGCACCCTCGCGGTCGGAGCCGGCCAGGCCGGGACGGTCGGCGGCCCGGGTCGCGGCCACCGCGGCCGACAGCGCTGCCCCATCCGGTCCGGGCAGGGCGCCGGCGACCGCGAGGGCGGCGTCCGCACGGCGGCGCAGGGCTGCCTCCAGGCCGCAGCGGGCCGCATCGGTACGCCGGTGCAGCCGGTCGAGGCGCTGCAACCGGGTCGTCGAGACCAGCAGCGCCCAGAACAGGACCAGCACCAGGCAGATCAGCAGAGCCGAGGTCCAGACGGTCATGACGAGCCCGCAAGCTCTCGGGGATCGGCGGCCACCGCGGCACGGTAGACCCGCAGCACCGAGGCGGCGACGACCGGCCAGTCGAACGCGGCCGCCCGGGCCTGCCCGGCGGTGCGCAGCGCGGCCCGCCGCCCGGGGTCGGCGAGCAGGGCCGCCAGCTGGGCGGCCAGCCCGGCGGCGTCGCCGGTCGGGAACAGCACCCCGGCCTCCCCCAGCACCGCACGGAACGCGCCGAGGTCACTGGCCAGCACCGGCGCTCCGGCCGCCAGCGCCTCGGTCAGCACCATCCCGAAGCTCTCCCCGCCGATGTTCGGGGCACAGAACACGTCCATCGAGCGCAGCGCGGCCGCCTTCGTCGGGTCGTCGACCGGGCCCAGCACGTCGATCCGGTCGGCGACCGACCCGGCGGCGCGGCGCAGCTCGTCCGCGTCGCCGCGGCCGATCACGAGCAGCCGCGGCGAGGTCGGGCCGAGCCGGCGCAGCGCGTCCAACAACACCGGCATGCCTTTGCGTGGTTCGGTGAACCGGCCGACGAAACCGACGGTGGGGGTGGGCGGGCGGCCCGGCAGCCGCGGGCCGTGGGCGAAGAACCCGACGTCCACCCCGTTCGGGATCTCCACCGCGTCCCCGCCCAGGTGCTCCACCTGCACCCGGCGGGCCAGCGGGGAGACCGCGATCCGGGCGGTGACCTTCTCCATGAGCGGCCGGATGAACCCGCCGAGCGCGTTCAGCGCGCGCGACCGCTCGGTGCTGGTGTGGAAGGTGACGACGATCGGGCCCTCGGCGGCGAACAGGGTCATCGCCGAGACGCTCATGGTCGTGGGCTCGTGCAGGTGGAGCACGTCGAATTGGTGGTCGGCGAGCCAGCGCCGGGTCCGGGCGTAGGAGAGCGGGCCGAACGTCACCCGCGCCACCGACCCGTTGTACGGCACCGCGATCGCGCGGCCGGTGCTGGTCACGAACTCCGGCACCCGGGTGGCGTCGGCAGCCGGGGCGAGGACCTGCACCCGGTGCCCGAGCGCGGTGAGCGCACCGGCCAGCCCGATGACGTGGGCCTGCACGCCGCCCGGCACGTCCAGCGAGTACGGGCAGACCATGCCGACCCGCAGCGACCGGTTCACGGCGGCGACGCCGGGCGGTCGGCGGTCCAGATCGGCTGCAGCGCGTGCCAGTCCGCGGGCGCCGCGGCGATCATGGTGGCGAAGGCGTCGGCAATGGCCTGGGTGGCCGCGGGCACGGCGCGGTGGCCGATGACGGGCACCGGCTCACCGATCCGCACCGACCAGCCGTCCTCGGTGAAGCCGGGGAAGGCGGGCAGCAGCAGCGCCCCGGTCAGGGCGGCCAACCGGGCCGGGCCGGCCGGGAGCCGGGCGGGCTCGCCGCACAGGGCCACCTCGATCCCGGTGCCGGTGAGGTCGCGGTCGGCGAGCAGGCAGACGATCCCGCCGGCGCGCAGCCGACTGGTCAGCGCCCGGTGCGCCGCCCGCCCGTCCTCGGCCGCGACCACCTCGAACCCGCGCGCGGCCCGGTGCGCGACGAACCGCCGGTACAGCGACTCCGGGTGCAGCCGCTGGGCCACCGTGGTGAAGCCGGCGGGGCGCCCGCGCCGGCGCAGCGTCTCCGCCAGCCAGATCCCGGCCGCATCCCAGTTGCCGCTGTGCGGCAGCGCGAACACCACACCGCGGCCGGCGTCCAGCGCGGCGAAGAGCGGCTCTGCCCCGCTGACCGCACCGTCGGTGCCGCGCAGGATCGCGGCCGAGGGCGTGCGCGGCAGCCGGAACAGCTCGCACCAGTACCGGGCGTAGCTGCGCAGACCGTCGCGGACCATGTCGTCCAGCCGCTCGGGGGACGCCGACGGGACCATCCGGGCCAGGTTGGCCCGCAGCCGCCGCGGGCCGGCGCCCCGCCGGCGGGCGGCCAGGTCCGCGCCGAGCCGAAAGGCCCCCGACGCCAGCCGGGGCGGCGCCGCGCCGACCAGCCGCCACGCCGCCGCGTACCCGACCGCGGCCAGCAGCTCGGCCGCCGTCGAGGGCCGACCGCCGGCCCGCTCCCCGGCCACGCGGCCGTCAGTGCGGTCCCGACCGGCCACCGCGAGGGTCAGGTCGGCGGCCGGAACGGGCCGATCGGTCACGGGTTGGCGGCCGGGTCGACCGGATCCGGGGTCGGCAGTTGCCGGGCACCGCGGTAGACGGCGACGATGCGCTGCCCGACGGTCCACACCGACGCCGCTGCGAGCAGCCACAGCGCCACCATCAGCGCGTACGGCACCCCGAGGCCCTCCAGCCCGGTGCCGACCAGGGCCAGGATCAGCCGCTCGGCCCGCTCGACCAGCCCGCCGTCCGCGACCAGCCCGATGCCCTCGGCCCGGGCCTTGATGTAGGACACCAGCTGGCCCGCGACCAGGCAGATCAACGCGGCCACCCCGAGCAGGCGCTGCTCCCCCGCGCCGAGGCACCACCAGCAGAGCGCCGCGAACAGCGCCCCGTCGACCAGCCGGTCGCAGGTGGAGTCCAGCACCGCCCCGAACGCCGTGGTGGCCCCGCGGGCCCGGGCCATCGCCCCGTCCAGCAGGTCGAACAGCACGAACACCGTGGTGACAACGGCACCGAGGAACAGCTGGTCGCGGGGCAGGAACCAGAGCGCGGCCGCGACCGACCCGACGGTGCCGGCGACCGTCACCACGTCCGGGGCCACGCCGTGCCCGACCAGCCACCTGGCCACCGGATCGGCGACCCGGGCGACGTGCACGCGGGCGAAGATGTTGAGCATGGACTTCCTGGGAGTCGGCCGGACCTCAGCCTAGGCGGTCGGCGCCCGGGCTACGTCCACGCCCCGGCCAGCAGCGCCCTGGTCTCCGACAGCAGCTGCGGGATCACCTTCGTCTGCCCGACCACCGCGATGAAGTTGGCGTCCCCGCCCCAGCGCGGTACCACGTGCTGGTGCAGGTGCTCGGCCAGCGAACCGCCGGCCACCGTGCCCAGGTTCAGCCCGACGTTGAACGCGTGCGGCGCGGCGACCCGCTTGAGCGCCTGCACCGCCTGCTGGGTGAACGACATCACCTCGGCCGCCTCGGCCGGGCTCAGGTCCTCCAGCTCGGCGACGTGCCGGTACGGCAGCACCATCAGGTGTCCCGGGTTGTACGGGTGCAGGTTCAGCACCGCGTACACGGTGTCGCCGCGGGCCACGACCAGGCCCTCCTCGTCGGGCAGGCCCGGAATCCGGCAGAACGGGCAGCCGTCGTCCGAGCCGGCCTCCTTGATGTAGGCCAGCCGGTGCGGAGTCCACAGCCGGCGGAAACCGTCCGCGGTGCCGACTCCGTCGCGCGGCTCCAGAGCCGGCTCGGCCGGATCGGCACGCTCGCCGGGGTCGTTCATGGCCGCGATCCTAGTTCGGTGCGGGCCCGCGCCCGGCGCGCAGCGGCCGCGCGCTACGCCTCGAGGCCAAAGCTGTCCGCGGTCGGGCTGTCGTTGCGCCGCTGCGCCACCCAGTCGGTGAGCAGCGCCACCGCCTCCGGCACCGGGATCCCGTTGCGCTGGGTGCCGTCGCGGAACCGGAAGCTGACCGCCCCGGCCTCGGCGTCCCGTCCGCCCAGCAGCAGCAGGAACGGCACCTTGGCCAGGGTGTGGGTGCGGATCTTCTTCTGCATCCGGTCGTCGCCCGCGTCGACCTCGACCCGGATCCCGCGCGCCCGCAGCACCGCGGCCAGCTCCTGCACCTGCGGCAGCTGTTCGTCGGTCACCGGGATGGCCACCGCCTGCACCGGGGCCAGCCACGCCGGGAACGCGCCCGCGTAGTGCTCGGTGAGCACCCCGAAGAACCGCTCGATGGAGCCGAACAGCGCCCGGTGGATCATGACCGGGCGCTGCCGGGAGCCGTCCGGCGCGGTGTAGGTCAGGTCGAAGCGGTCGGGCAGCATCAGGTCGACCTGGATGGTGGACATCTGCCAGGTGCGCCCGATCGCGTCCTTGGCCTGGACGCTGATCTTCGGCGCGTAGAACGCGGCGCCCCCCGGATCCAGGACCAGGTCCAGCCCGCTGGCCTCGGCGGCCTCGCGCAGCGCGTCGGTGGCCCGTTCCCAGTCCGCGTCGTTGCCGATGGACTTGTCCGGGTTGCGGGTGGACAGCTCCAGGTAGAAGTCGTCCAGGCCGTAGTCGCGCAGCAGGTCGAGCACGAACTGCAGCAGCGAGCGGATCTCTGCCTGCATCTGCTCGTCGGTGCAGTAGATGTGCGCGTCGTCCTGGGTGAACCCGCGGGCCCGGGTGAGGCCGTGCACCACCCCGGACTTCTCGTACCGGTACACGGTGCCGAACTCGAACAGCCGCAGCGGCAGCTCCCGGTAGCTGCGCCCGCGGGAGCGGAAGATCAGGTTGTGCATCGGGCAGTTCATCGGCTTCAGGTAGTAGTCCTGGCCGGGCTTGCGCACGGTGCCGTCGGGAGCCAGCTCCTCGTCGAGGTGCATGCCCGGGTACATCCCCTCCTGGTACCAGTCCAGGTGTCCGGAGGTCTGGAACAGCTGCCCCTTGGTGATGTGCGGGGTGTTGACGAACTCGTAGCCGGCCTCCTCGTGGCGGCGCCGCGAGTAGTCCTCCAACTCCTTGCGGATCACCCCGCCCTTGGGGTGGAAGACCGCGAGCCCGGAGCCGATCTCGTCCGGGAAGGAGAACAGGTCCAGCTCCGCGCCCAGCCGCCGGTGGTCGCGGCGCTCCGCCTCGGCCAGCCGGTGCAGGTACTGCTCCTGGGCCTCGGCGCTCTCCCACGCGGTGCCGTAGATCCGCTGCAGCTGCGGGTTGCGCTCGCTGCCCCGCCAGTAGGCCGCGGCCGACCGCATCAGCGCGAACGCCGGGATGAACTTCGTGGTCGGCAGGTGCGGGCCGCGGCACAGGTCGGACCAGACGGTCTCCCCGGTGTGCGCGTGCACGTTGTCGTAGGCGGTCAGCTCGCCCTCGCCGACCTCCATCACCTCGTCGGTGTCCACGTTCCCCTTGAGGTCGATCAGCTCCAACTTGTACGGCTCGTCGGCCAGCTCCTTGCGGGCGTCGTCGGCCGACTCGTAGCGACGCCGCACGAACCGCTGCCCGGCCTTGATGATCTTCTTCATGGCCGACTCGAGCGCGCGCAGGTCGTCCGGGGTGAACGGCTTCTCGACGTCGAAGTCGTAGTAGAAGCCGTCGCTGATCGGCGGGCCGATGCCCAGCTTGGCGTCCGGGCGCAGCTGCTGCACGGCCTGGGCCAGCACGTGCGCAGCCGAGTGCCGGATCACGCTGCGACCGTCCTCGGTGTCGGCGCCGACCGCGGTGACCTCGACGTCGGCGTCCGGTACCCAGGCCAGGTCGCGCAGCCGGCCGTCGCCGTCACGGACCACCACGACCGCGTTCGACCCGCTGGTCGGCAGCCCCGCCTCCCGGACCGCCGCACCCGCCGTGGTCCCTGCCGGCACCCGGACGGGCTCGGACTCGGGACGGGATGCGGGCGCGGACACGGAAGCCTCCAGTGGTGTGCGGATCACAGCGGTGTTGCCGCCGGTGCCCTCGATGCTAGAGGGACCGTGCGACCGGGTTTCCGGCGCGTCAGCGCCCGTCGGGGTGCTACCGGCGCCGCCCGGCCCCGGTCAGAGCGATCGGTCGTCGGGCTGGCGCAGGGCGCTGAGCAGCCGGCGCAGCGTGCCGGCGTCGTTGGCCCACGCCTGCTGGAGCACGGGCGGCGTCGCCGGCCGGCTGCTCGGCGACGGGCGCAGACCCGGCCGCGGGGAATCCGAGCGGGACCGGCGGGGCAGTGCCACCAGCTCACCGAGCGCGACCGCGGCCAGCTCCCCGCTGCGCCGGCGGCGGGCGCCCGCGTCGAGCACGGCCAGCGCGGGCTGCCCGCCGGTCCCGCCGCCCGCACCCGGCGGCAGCTCCGGCTCGGCGACCGGCGGTGCCGCGGCCCCGCCGAGCGTCGCGCACACCGCCTTGTCGAGCGCGACCGCGGCCAGTTCGCGGCGAGCGGCGATGAGGGCTACGCCGGCGAGGTCGGGGCCGGTGAGGTCTCCGTGGTCGCCGTCGAGGCGCACGTGCAGCACCCGTCCGGGAACGGGCTCGCGGAACACGTGCACCGCCCGGCCGGTGCACAGCACCATGTCGACCAGGCCGTCCTCACCGGCGCCCGCTGTGCTCGCCGCCGCGGCCAGCCGGCCCAGGGTCGGGACGTCGTCCGGGGTGGCGGAGCCGACCTGGGCGAGCACGGTCCCGCTGCGGGAGTCCAGCACCCGGGCCAGCCCGGCCCCGGTCTGGACCAACAGCTCGGTGAGGGCCACGTCGAGCGTTCCGCTGCCCATGCCGCGTCCTCCTCTGTTGGCCCACCCGGAGGATCCCACGTCCCATCGGCGCACAACCAGCTACCCCGTTCGGTCTACGCGCTTGCGGAGCTCAGCCGGGGTGTCCCTGCGGCCGGGAAGAACCGGCGCGGCTACCGGGTTGCACCGGGCGTGCTGCCGCTCTCCGTGCTCGACCTCGTCCCCATCGGCTCCGGAACCTCCGCCACGACCGCGCTGCGGCACAGCACCGCGCTGGTCCGCCGGACCGAGGAGCTCGGGTTCCAGCGCTACTGGGTGGCCGAGCACCACGGCATGCCGGGTATCGCCAGCTCCGCACCCGCGGTGCTGATCGCGCACCTGGCCGGCGCGAGCTCCCGGATCCGGGTCGGCTCCGGCGGGGTGATGCTGCCCAACCACCAGCCGCTGGTCGTGGCCGAGCAGTTCGGCACCCTGGAGGCGCTGCACCCGGGCCGGATCGACCTCGGCATCGGACGTGCGCCGGGCACCGACCCGCGCACCGCGGCCGCGCTGCGCCGCGGGACCGACCCGCTCGGCGCCGACGACTTCCCGGAGCAGCTCACCGAGCTGATCGGCTACTTCGACGGCGACGGCCCGGTGCTCGCGGTACCGGCGCAGGGCCACCGGCCCGCGGTGTGGCTGCTCGGCTCCAGCGGGTACAGCGCCCAGGTCGCCGGCCTGCTCGGGCTGCCGTTCGCCTTCGCGCACCACTTCAGCGGGCACAACACGATGGCCGCGCTCGCTCTCTACCGGGAGACGTTCCGGCCGTCCGCGGTCCTGCAGCAGCCCTACTCGATGATCGCGGCCGCGGTGCTGGCCGCGGACACCGACGCCGACGCTCGCCGGCTGGCGATGCCGGGCGCGTTGCAGTTCCTGCGGCTCCGGCAGGGCAACCCGGGGCTGGTGCCGACTCCGGAGGAGGCAGCGGCGTACCCGTACTCCGCCCAGGAGCGGGCCTTCGTCGAGGATCGGCTGGCCGGCCAGGTGGTCGGCGCCCCGGACACCGTGCGCGACGGCGTGCGGGAGCTGGTGCAGCGGACCGGCGTCGACGAGCTGATGATCGTCACGAACGTGCACGACGGAGCCGACCGGTTGCGCTCCTACGAGCTGCTGGCCGAAGCCGTGACGCCGGCCCGGATCTGACACCCGACCGGGTCGTCACGCGTAGTCAGCAGCTGTCTCGACCCCCGATCGGGCCGTGCCCGCATCCGCACCCCGAAGAGGCGCCTCGACCGGCGCGGACGGGTGATTGTCGACAGGCGGTCACCGAGCACGCCGCCTGCCTGCGGTGACAGAGCGTTCACATTTCGGTGCGGCGAGCGGCACCGGCACCACCGGCGTCCCACCCATCAGGTGATCCACCGGCAGCGCCCACACCGTGGCAGCGCCGTCACCAGTTGAAACGTCGAAGACACCGTTGCGGAAGGCTGACCCGGCCTCCGTACGGGCGAACCCTGCGGAGGTGAGCTCGCTGGCCGGCGCACATTTCCGCTCGACCCGCTCCTCCACCCCGGAACGCCTCGGCGCACCGGTGCCGGGATCGCGGCGCACGGACCGGCCGAGGGGCGTCGGATGGTGGCGGCCGCCGCCGACCCGCCGCCCCGCCAGGCAGCCGTGGACGATGCTCGTCGGCTGCCTACGTCGGCTCCGACCGGGCTGGGTCTCCGAGTGGTCGCGACCGCTCCAGGGCTGGTCCAGCGGCGCCGGGCTGCGGCTCACGCACCGGCCGGCGCACCGGCACCGCCGTGCGCCCGGGGCCATGCCCGGATCGGTCGCGGCCGCCGTGCCGGCGGCCCTGGTCGTGGGCTCGCTGGTCATTGCCATGGCGGCCGCGGCCGCCCCGGCCACCGTTGACCGATACCCGCACGCTGCGGACCGCGTTACCGTGGTCGACGTGGACGGTCGGGGAGCTGTGCGCGACGCCCAGCGGACGTTCGAGGTGGTGGCCTGGCTGGCCGAGCGGCGGTTGGTGCTCTACGTCCCGGAGATCGAGGCGGCGACCAGCGTGGTCGCCCGCATCGTCGGCGGCGCCCCGTTCGACGTGGCCAGCGCGGAGGCCGACACGGCGGCGCGCTCGCTGATCGCCGAGCTCACCGGCCTCGACGAGAGCATGATCCGCTGCGAGATCCGGCTGCGCCCCGGGCGCGGCGGCGCCGTGTCCTGACCGCGCCGTGTCCTGACGGCGCGGATCCCGAACGGCGTGTGTCCTGAGCGGCCCGATCGTCGTACGGTCTGGTCATGGAGCGTGATCCGGCCCGGGCCGTCGCCGAGCGGATGGCCGTGGCCGCCACCGAGTGGTTGGCGTCGCTGGACACCGAGCAGCGCGCCATCGGTCACGGCGCTGCACCCGATCATGACGCGGAGTCCGACGCCGAGCGCCGGCGCTGGTTCTACACCCCCACCGACCACGGCGGGCTGACCGTGCACCAGCAGCGGCCGGCCCAGCAGCGGCTGGCGATGCGGCTGGTCGCCACGGGTCTCTCCGAGGCCGGCTACGTCACGGTGGCCACCGTGATGGGCCTGGAGAACGTGCTCGACCGCGTCGAGGGCTTCACGGTGGCCTTCGACCGCGAGCGCGGCCGCGACCCGGGCATGTACTACCTGCGGGTGTTCGGGGAGCCCGGCGGCACGGCGCCGTGGGGCTGGCGATTCGGCGGGCACCACGTCTCGCTGAACAACCTCGTCGTCGACGGGCGGCTGGCCGCCACCACCCCGTGCTTCCTGGGCGCGGACCCGGCCCGGGCGCCGCTGCTCGGCGGCCTGCTGAACCGGCCGCTCGCCGCGCCCGAGGACCTGGCCAACGAGCTGGTCCGGTCGCTGCGCCCGGAGCACGCCGCGCGCGCGGTGCTGCTGCCGCGGGCCCCGGGCGACATCGTCGGCGGCAACCGGCCCCGGGTCCTCGAGGGCGATCGGCAGCTCCCGCTGGCCGCGGTGTGGCGCGCGCCGTTCCGCGACGCCACGCAGCAGCAGAACCTGCAGAAGCTCAGCGACGGGATCGACGATGCGTGCGGGCTGTCCGACGCCGACCACCGGGCCATCGCGCTGACCACGGCGCCGAAGGGGCTCCCGGCCGCCGAGCTCGGCTCCGGCCAGCGCGAGCTGCTGCAGGCGCTGCTGGGCTGCTACCTGAGCCGGGTGCCGGACGGGATCTCGCCGCTGCCCCGCTACGCCGATGCCGCCGAGCTGGACGCGGTGCACCTGGCCTGGGCCGGCTCCACGGAGCCCGGGAAGCCGCACTACTACCGGCTGCAGGGCCCCCGGCTGCTGATCGAGTTCGACAACACCCAGCGCCAGGCCAACCACGCGCACGCGGTCTGGCGGGATCCGGAGTCCGATTTCGGCCTCGACGTGCTGGCCGCGCACCGGGCCGCGCACCAGCACTGACCGCCCTTTGCTCACTACTGCTGCGGCACCGTCGTCCCCGGTACCGGGAGCGCGGCGAGCACCGCGGCCGGCACGATCAGGTCGGCCCGGGACCGGGTGGCGTCGACCAGCACCGCGTTCTTCTCGTCCACCGCGGCGATCCAGGCCGCCGCGAACTCCAGGTCCTTGCCGAACGCGACGTGCCGCGCCATCAGCTGGGCCATCCGCACCGCCGGATCCGGGTCGCAGAACCACACCTCGGACAGCTGCGGGCGCACCTCGGGCCAGCGGTCGTGCTCGAGCAGCAGGTAGTTGCCCTCGGTCAGCACCAGCCGCGCCGTCCGCGGCACCGCGATCGCCCCGGCCAGCGGCTGCTCCAGGTCCCGCTCGAATGCCGGCGCGTAGATCACGTCCTCGGCGTCGGCGCGGATGCGGCGCAGCAGCGCGACGTAGCCGCCGGCGTCGAACGTCTCCGGGGCGCCCTTGGCCTGGCGCAACCCGAGCCGCTCCAGTGCCACGTCGGCCAGGTGGAACCCGTCCATCGGCACGTGCGCGGCGGAGCCGGCCGGCAGCCGCCGCAGCAGCGCCTCGACCAGCGTCGACTTGCCGGCCCCCGGGCTGCCGGTCACGCCGAGCACGGCCCGCCCGGGTCCGGCGGCCAGTCGTGCGGCCCGCTCCACGAGCCCCTCGAACGTCACCGGCGCCGCGTCGGTCCCCACCCCGCGAGCCTAGGTGGATCACCACCTGCGGTGCCATGCTGCCCGGGTGACCGACCCGCTCCCCCGGCTGCGCGCGCTGTGCACGGCGCTGCCCGAGGTGACCGAGAAGATCAGCCACGGTGAGCCGACCTGGTTCGTGCGGAAGGTCTTCGTCACCTACGCCCACCACCACCACGACGACCGGGTCGGATTCTGGTGCGCCGCCCCACCCGGCGCCCAGGAGGCCCTGGTCGGCTCCCGCCCCGACCGCTTCTTCCGGCCGCCCTACGTGGGCGGGCGGGGCTGGCTCGGGGTCTGGCTCGACGACGAGGAGGTCGACTGGGACGAGATCGCCGAGGTCGTCGCCGACGCCTACCGGGAGATCGCGCCGAAGAAGCTGGTGGCGCAGCTGGACGCGGCCGAGCGGAGCTGAGGTGCCCGCGCTGCCGACGGTGCCGGTCCCGGGCGGGCGGGTGGAGTACCTCGAGCTGCCCGGGGATCCCGGCCGGGCGCCGCTGCTGTTCCTGCACGAGGGGCTGGGCTCGGTCGGGTTGTGGCGCGGCTTCCCCGAGCGGATCGCCGCGGCCAGCGGGCGGCGGGCGGTGGCCTACTCGCGGCTGGGCCACGGCGGGTCCGATGCGCCGCCGCGGCCGCGGACCCCGCGGTTCATGCACGAGGAGGCGGCGCTCGTGGTGCCGGCCCTGTGCGCGGAGCTGGGGCTGACCCGGCCGGTGCTGGTCGGGCACAGCGACGGGGCCTCGATCGGGCTGCTGTACGCGGCGGCGGCCGAGCCGAGCGGGCTGGTGGTGATCGCCCCGCACGTGGTCGTCGAGGATCCCGGGCTGCGCGAGATCGAGGCGGCGCGGCGCCGCTTCCGCGAGGGCGACCTGCGCGCCCGGCTGGCCCGCCACCACCGCGACCCCGACGCCGCCTTCCACAACTGGAACGACGTGTGGCTGGACCCGGCGTTCCGGGGCTGGGACCTGCGCCCGGAGCTGGCCACGATCCGCTGCCCGGTGCTGGCCGTGCAGGGCACCGCCGACCCGTACGGGTCGGTCGCGCACGTCGAGGCCGTGCGGGACACGACAGCCGGTCCGGTCGAGCTGCTGCTGCTCGGCGGCGGGCACGCCCCGCACCTGGAGCACCCGGACACCGTCGCCGCGGCGGTCACCCGCTTCCTGGCCGGGCTCGGCGACCGGCGGCCGCTCAGCCGGCCGACCAGCCCGCCCACCTGGTCGGGGTGATCACCAGCAGGGGCCCGCCCGGCCGGGCCGCGGCGTAGGGCGGGTACTTCGCGGCCAGCGCGTCCAGGGCCCGCTCGTGCAGCTCGCCGCCCTCGTGCACCGCCGCGGTGCCGTCCACCCGCACCCACCACAGCCGCGACCAGTCCGCCTCGTAGTGGTCGACCAGCAGCCCCACCCGCGGGTCCCGGCGCACGTCGTCGAGCCGGGCCAGCCGGGGATGCCGCTTGCGCTTCAACTCGTCCACCACCGAGCACAACTGCCCGTCGACCAGCGCGAACGTGATCGGCACCAGCCGTGGGGTGCCGTCGGGCCGCAGCGTGGCCAGCCGCCCGACCGCGGCCGCGGCCACCAGCTCGCGCTGCCGCGCGGGATCGAGCATGGCCGTAGCGTAGGCGGGAAGAGACGGCGTGCCCGGCGCGTTGATGTGCTTGCACGCTCAACTTCTGGAGGTTGCGATGCCCGCCGTCACCGTCCCCGACATCACCGTGCTCCCCCGCGTCCCGGAGCCGGACCCGACCGCGGTCGACCGCCCGGTGCGCTCGGTGACCACCGCGCCCACCGGCTTCGAGGGCGAGGGCTTCCCGGTGCGCCGCGCCTTCGCCGGTATCGACCTGCGTGAGCTCGACCCGTTCCTGATGATGGACCAGATGGGCGAGGTGGAGTACGCGCCGGGCGAGCCCAAGGGCACCTCGTGGCATCCGCACCGCGGCTTCGAGACCGTCACCTACATCATGGACGGCACCTTCGAACACGCCGACTCGCACGGCGGCGGCGGAGTGATCACCAACGGCGACACCCAGTGGATGACCGCGGGCGGCGGGCTGCTGCACATCGAGCGGCCGCCGGAGCAGCTGGTGGTCTCCGGCGGGCTGTTCCACGGCTTGCAGCTGTGGGTGAACCTGCCCAGGGCGAACAAGTGGCTCGAGCCCAAGTACCAGGACCTGCGGGCCGGCGAGTCGGCGCTGCTGAGCACGCACGACGGCGGCGCGCTGCTGCGGGTGATCGCCGGTGACGTCGGAGGGCACCGCGGTCCCGGAAGCACCTTCACCCCGATGAGCATGATCCACGCCACGGTCGCCCCCGGGGCGACGGTCCGGCTGCCGTGGCGGCCCGACTTCAACGCGCTGGTCTACGTGCTGTCCGGCGAGGGGTCGGTCGGCACCGAGCAGCGCCCGGTGCGCACCGGGCAGGCCGCGCTGTACGGGCCGGGCGACACGATCACCGTCGCCGCCGGCACCCGGCAGGAGTCCCGGCTGGCCGGGTTGGACGTGATCGTGCTCGGCGGTCGGCCGATCCGGGAGCCGGTGGCCTGGGCCGGACCGTTCGTGATGAACACCCGGGCCGAGGTGTTGCAGGCGTTCGAGGACTACCAGCGCGGCAAGCTCGGCGTGGTGCCGGCGACCTACGTGCCGCACGGCTCGACCGGCGGCACCGCGTGAGCACCGGGCCGCAGGACCGCGATGTGTCAGGGCCGGAGGACCGCGACGTGTCAGGACCGCAGGACCGCGACTCGTCAGGGCCGCAGGTCCGCGACGTGCCGGACCGGAACCGCTTCGAGATCCACGTCGACGGGCGGCGGGCCGGGCTGGTTGCCTACCGGCTCGCCCCCGGCGTGATCACCTTCACGCACACCGAGATCGACGACGCGTACGGCGGCCAGGGCCTGGGTGGTGTCCTGGTCCGGGCCGCGCTGGACGCCGCCCGCGACCGCGGCCTCGCGGTGCTCCCCCAGTGCCCGTTCGTCCGCGGCTGGATCGCCAAGCACGCCGACTACGCCGACCTCGTCCGCTCCTGACCCGCGCCGCCCGCACGGGCGCGTCGCGGAACTGTCGGGGCCGCTTCGTACGCTGGGCCGGTGCTGGCGGTTCACGGGGTCTGGTCGCCCGGGCGGGGTGTCCTGCTCTGGGCCGAGGACGGCGATCGGCCGGCCGGCTCCAGCAGCCGCTCGCTGCGCTCGGCCCGCCCGCATCCGTTCGCCGCGAGCACCGCGGCGCTGGCCGCGCTGCATCCGGGCAAGCCGACCACCGTCGTCCTCGCGCTGCCGTCGCGGCCGAGCGGGCCACTGGCCTCGCCCGAGCTGGTCCGTTCCCGGGACACCGGACGCAGCAGCACCGGGGGCAGCAGCACCGGGGGCAGCAGCACCGCGTCCCGGGCGGCACCCGTGCTGCGGGCCTGGTCGGTGCCGGCGCTTGCCGTCGACGTCTCGGAGCTGGCCGACCCGGTCGACCAGGTGCGCTACGGCGCCTCGGTGGCACACCTGCGCGCCATCGCCGCGCTCGCCGCCGACCTGGTGGACCGCGGCCGGGTGCTCCCCACCCTGGAGCAGGCGGACGGGATCGCCAGGGCCCGTTGGCGCCCCGTACTGCAGGGCATCGACGGCGTCACGGCGGACACGCTGGTCGAGGCCATGCCGCCGGTGTCGCGGGCCGAGCTCAGCGCCCCCATCCGGGGCGCCGGGCTCCCACCGGGACCGGACCCGCAGGCGCTGGTGGCCGACGCGCTGGGCGTGCTCACCGACGCGGCGGTCCGCGACCGGTTGGCCGGCGCAGCCGAACCGATCGCGCTGCTGCCGCCGCGCCGGGGCCGCGCCCCGGGGCGGTTGCCGGCCGCCGAGGCGTGGCTGGCCGCGCTGCTCACCCCGGACGCCCGGGTCGGTGGGGCCGCCGGCGTCCCCGCGCCCGAGCTGGACACCCTGGCCGCGGCGGTGGCGTCGTGGGACGAGGTCGGCACCGCGGCCACCGGCGCCGGGCGTGCCGGCTTCCGGCTCGCGGAGATCCGCACCCTGCACGACCCGGCCGACCCGGGCCCGGACCCGGACGACCAGACCGGCGACGGCACCCGGTTCGTGCTGCAGTTCTTCCTGCAGTCGGCGGCCGACCCGAGCCTGCAGGTGCCGGCCCGGCAGGTCTGGGACGGCGCGGCGGCGCGGCTGATCGCCGAGCCCCAGGAGCTGCTGTTGGCCGAGCTCGGGCGGGCGGCCACCGTGTTCCCCCCGCTGGCGCCGGCGCTGCGCCGGCCCCGGCCCGAGGAACTCGAGCTGGAGCTGGGCGGGGCCCACGACTTCCTCACCTCGGGAGCGGCGCTGCTGCTGGGCGCCGGTTTCGAGGTGCGACTGCCGGCCGGCTGGGACGGGTCGCGTCGGGTCGGGCTCACCCTGTCCGCCCGCAGCACCCCGGCCGACCGAGTGCTCACCCGGAGCGGGCTGGGCCGCGAGACCCTCGCGGACTTCCGCTGGTCAATCGCGGTCGGTGACGACGAGCTGTCCGAGGAGGAGCTCGCCGAGCTGGTGGCGGCCAAGGCGTCGCTGGTCCGGGTGCGCGGGCGCTGGGTCGCGGTCGACGCGCAGCGGCTGGCCGCCGGGCTGGAGTTCCTGCGCCGGGCCGGCACCCGGCGGGCGGCCCCGAACGCCGCCGAGGTGCTGGCGCTGGCCCAGCGGCATCCCGACGACTGGGACGACGACGAGGAGATCCCGCTGCCGGTCACGGCGGTGCACGCGGAAGGCTGGATCGGCGAGCTGCTCGCCGGCCGGGCCGAGCGCGCCATCACCTCGGTGCAGCCACCGCCGGGCTTCGCCGCGCAGCTGCGGCCCTACCAGCAGCGCGGCCTGTCCTGGCTGGCCTTCCTGTCCTCGCTGGGTCTGGGCGCCTGCCTGGCCGACGACATGGGGCTGGGCAAGACCGTGCAGCTGCTGGCCCTGGAGAGCTACGAGCGGGCGCTCGACCCGCGCGGTCCGACGCTGTTGATCTGCCCGATGTCGCTGGTCGGCACCTGGCAGCGGGAGGCCGCGCGGTTCGCGCCGGAGCTGCGCGTGCACGCCCACCACGGCCCGGCCCGGCTGCACGGCGCCGCCCTGGCCGAGCGGGCGGCCGCCACCGACCTGGTGGTCACCACCTACGCAACCGCCAGCCGGGACGCCGACGAGCTGGCCGGATCGGCCTGGCGACGGCTCGTCCTCGACGAGGCCCAGGCGATCAAGAACAGCCGGGCCCAGCACGCCCGCGCGGTGCGCCGCTTCGACGCCGAGCACCGGGTGGCGCTCACCGGCACGCCGGTGGAGAACCGGCTCTCGGAGCTGTGGTCGGTGATGGACGTGCTCAACCCCGGGCTGCTCGGTTCCGCGGAGCGCTTCCGCACCCGCTACGCCGTCCCGGTCGAGCGGCACGGCGACACCGAGGCCGCCGCGCTGCTGCGCCGGGTCACCCGGCCCTACCTGCTGCGCCGGGTCAAGACCGACCCGACGATCATCGACGACCTGCCGGACAAGATCGAGATCACCCAGCACTACCGGCTCACCCGGGAGCAGGCCTCGCTCTACCGGACGGTCGTCGACGACATGATGGAGAAGATCGAGGACAGTCAGGGCATCGAGCGCCGGGGCAACGTGCTGTCGGCCATGGCCAAGCTCAAGCAGGTCTGCAACCACCCGGCGCAGCTGCTGCACGACGGCTCCGCCGTCGGCCGCCGCTCCGGGAAGATCATCCGGCTGGAGGAGATCCTGGCCGAGATCCTCGACGAGGGCGACCGGGTGCTGTGCTTCACCCAGTTCACCGAGTTCGGCCGGATGCTGGTGCCGCACCTGTCCGCCCGCTTCGACTCCGAGGTGGCCTTTCTGCACGGCGGCACCTCGAAGAAGCGCCGCGACGAGCTGGTGACCACGTTCCAGGCCGGGGAGGGGCCGCCGATCATGCTGCTGTCGCTCAAGGCCGGCGGCACCGGGCTCACCCTGACCGCGGCCAACCACGTGATCCACCTGGACCGGTGGTGGAACCCGGCGGTCGAGAACCAGGCCACCGACCGGGCGTTCCGGATCGGGCAGCGGCGCAACGTGCAGGTGCGCAAGTTCGTGTGCCCGGGCACCGTCGAGGAGCGCATCGACGAGATGATCACCAAGAAGCGGGCGTTGTCGGACATGGTCGTGGGCGACGGCGAGGGCTGGCTGACCGAGCTGTCCACCGACACCCTGCGGGAGCTGTTCACGCTGGGCGGCGACGCGCTCGCGGACGACGCCGGGGAGCCGGGGGCAGACGATGCCTGATCCGCCCAGTACCGATCCGCCCAGGAGCGATCAGCCCCGGCCCGACCCGAACTGGTGGCGGGACGCGTCGCCGGCACGGCCGCGCCCGGTGGCGGGCGGCATCCAGATCAACAGCACCCGCGGCTCCGTCGCCCGGACCTGGTGGTCGCAGCGGTTCATCGGGGTGCTGGAGCAGATCGGCGTGGGCGGCCGGATGTCGCGGGGCCGCAGCTACGCCCGAGCCGGGCAGATCGTGTCGATGGACCTGGATGTCGGCGCGGTGCGGGCGGTGGTGCAGGGGTCGCGCCCGCGGCCCTACCAGGTGCGCATCGGCATCCCCGCCTTCGGCAAGGCGGAATGGGCCCAGGTCGGCCAGGCCCTGGTCGACGACGCGTCCTACGCCGCCGCGCTGCTGAACGGCGAGATGCCCCGGGACATCGAGTCGGTGTTCGAGGGGGTCGGGCTGGCGCTGTTCCCGGCCGGCTCCCGGGAGCTGGCCATGGACTGCAGCTGTCCGGACCACGAGGTGCCCTGCAAGCACCTGGCCGCGGTGTTCTACGTGCTGGCCGAGCGGTTCGACGCCGACCCGTTCCAGATCCTCGCGCTGCGCGGGCGCGACCGCGACGCGCTGCTGGAGGACCTGCGGGCCCGGCGCGCGGCCGCCGCCCCGGCCGGCTCGGGCGCCGCGCCACTGGAGGAGGTGCTGGACCGCTTCTTCGTGGCCGGTCCCGGTCTCGACGAGCCGCTGGCCGGGCCGATCACCCCACCCGACGCGCTGCTCGACCAGGTACCGGAGCTGGCCGTGGACGTGCGCGGGCACCCGGTCACCGAGCTGCTGCGGCCGGCCTACCGAGCGCTGGCCCGACCGTGACTCCCCACCGAACGAACGGCACGTTCGCACGAACCTATCGTGCGAGAGTGCCGTTCGTTCGGCGGCGGCGAGCGGCGAGCGGCGAGCGGCGAGCGGCGAGAACCCCGCAGGTGAACGAACGGCACTCTCGCACGAACCTATCGAGCGAAAGTGCCGTTCGTTCCGGCTGAGAGGGCCGCGAGCAGCGCAGATGTCAGCCGTGCGGCCGGTGCGGGAGCCGCTTCCACCCCGTCCAGGCGCACCACAACCCCGCGGCAACCAGCAGCGCGGCCAGCCCGCGCACCACCCAGCGCGCGGCGAACTCGCCGAGCGTGTTCGGCAGCGGGCCGAGCACGAGCAGCGCCCCACCGAACAGCAGCACGCCGAGCACCGCGAGCAGCGCCCCGCCGACGATCAGCAGCCGACCCGAGCGCTCACCGCGCACCC
>DATMDS010000096.1:0-13488 GCA_035557575.1 Pseudonocardia sp.
GGTCGTCAAGACCCAGCACACCTCGCCGGTGGCCGACAAGGCGCAGCAGGGCGTGATGGAGCTGCTGCTGATCAACCACCCGCTGGACTGCCCGGTCTGCGACAAGGGCGGCGAGTGCCCGCTGCAGAACCAGGCCATGTCCAGCGGTCGCGCCGACAGCCGCTTCCTGGAGGCCAAGCGCACCTTCGTCAAGCCGTTGCCGATCTCCACCCAGGTGCTGCTGGACCGCGAGCGCTGCGTGCTCTGCCAGCGCTGCACCCGGTTCTCCGAGGAGATCGCCGGCGACCCGTTCATCGACCTGCTGGAGCGCGGCGCCGAGCAGCAGATCGGGATCGCCGAGGACAAGCCGTTCCAGAGCTACTTCTCCGGCAACACCATCCAGATCTGCCCGGTCGGCGCGCTGACCAGCGCGGCCTACCGGTTCCGCTCGCGGCCGTTCGACCTGGTCTCCACGCCCAGCGTGTGCGAGCACTGCGCGTGCGGCAGCGCGATGCGCACCGACACCCGGCGCGGCACCGTGCTGCGCCGGCTGGCCGGCAACGATCCCGAGGTCAACGAGGAGTGGATCTGCGACAAGAGCCGCTTCGCGTTCCGCTACCTGTCCGCGAAGGGCCGGATCACCCGGCCGCTGGTGCGCGGGGCCGACGGCGTGCTCGCCGAGAGCTCGTGGACCGAGGCGTTGAGCGTCGCCGCGCAGGGGCTGCTGGCCGCCCGCGAGCGCGGCATCGGGGTGCTGGCCGGTGGCCGGCTCACCGTCGAGGACGCGTACGCCTACGCCAAGTTCGCCCGGGTCGCCGCGCACACCAACGACGTGGACTTCCGGGCCCGCCCGCACTCGGACGAGGAGCTGCAGTTCCTGGCCGCGCACGTGGTCGGCACCGGTCCCGAGCACCTGAGCTACACCTCCCTGGAGGCCGCGCCGGCCGTGCTCTGCGTGGCGCTGGAACCCGAGGAGGAAGCACCGATCGTCTTCCTGCGGCTGCGCAAGGCGGCCCGCAAGCACCGGCAGCGGGTGTTCCACCTCGGCCAGTGGAGCACCCCCGCGGTGCTGCGCACCGCGCTGGAGCGGGGCGCCGCCGAGCCGGCGGCCCGGGACAACCTGATCCCGTCGGTGCCGGGCGCCGAGGCCGCGGTCCTCGCGGAGCTGCCGGAGCACGTGCTGGCTGCGCTCGGCGGCGGCGCTGCCGACGCGGGCTCCGCCGGCGCTGCGCCCGGCGTGATCCTGGTCGGGGAACGCGCGGCCGAGGTGCCGGGGCTGTACTCGGCGGTGTCCGCGCTGGCCGCGCGCACCGGCGCCCGGATCGGGTGGGTGCCGAGGCGGGCCGGCGAGCGCGGCGCGCTGGACGCCGGCGCCGTGCCCACCCTGCTGCCCGGGGGCCGGCCGCTCACCGACGACGCCGCCCGGGCCGAGGTCGAGCGGCTCTGGGGGATCGAGAGCGGTTCGCTGCCGTCCCGCCCCGGCCGCGACACCGAGGCGATGCTGGACGCCGCGGCGGCCGGTCGGCTGGCCGCGCTGGTCGTCGGCGGGGTCGACCCGAACGACCTGGCGGACCCGGTGTCCGCGCTGGCCGCGCTGCGCCGGGTCGGGTTCCTGGTCAGCCTGGAGCTGCAGCACTCCGCGGTCACCGAGCTGGCCGACGTAGTGCTGCCGGTGGCCCCGGACGCGCAGCGCTCCGGCAGCTACCGCAACTGGGAGGGGCGGCGGCGCGAGTTCGGCCCGGCCCTGGACGCCACCGGGGTGCTGCCCGACTGCCGGGTGCTGGACACCCTGGCCGTCGAGATGGACGTCGACATCTTCACCCAGACCCCGGCCGCCGCGGCCGGCGAGCTGGCCCGGCTCGGGGTCGTCGAGCGGACCGCGGCGCTGCCGCGGACGCCGGCCACCCCCGGAGAGCGGCCCGGTTTCGGCCAGGCGGTGCTGGCCCGGCTCGGGCTCGTCGAGCGGGCGCCGGCCGCCCCCGCGGCGCGGCCCGGTTTCGGCCAGGCGGTGCTGGCCACCTGGCGGCAGCTGATCGACGGCGGCTCGCTCACGGTGGACGAGCCGGCACTGGCCGGCACCGCCCGGCCGCCGTTGGCCCGGACGAACGCGGCCACCGCGGAGCGGCTCGGGCTCGTCGAGGGCGAGCCGGTGACCGTGCGCACCGAGCAGGGCGCGGTCACACTCCCGCTGGCGCTGGCCGACCTGCCCGACGGTGTCATCTGGCTGCCCGGCAACTCCGCGGGCTCGGCGGTGCGCGCGCAGCTCGGGGTCGGGCACGGCGAACTGGTGGGGGTGACGAGGTGACGCCGACACAGGCGCTGCTGGCCGACGACCCGCTCTGGCTGATCCTGATCAAGGTGGTGGCACTGTTCGCGCTGGGCGTGGTGCTCACCCTTTTCATGATCAACCTGGAACGCAAGGTCGTCGGTCGGATGCAGCAGCGTCCCGGCCCGAACCGGGTCGGTCCCGGGGGCTGGCTGCAGAGCCTGGCCGACGGGCTGAAGCTGGCCTTCAAGGAAGACATCATGCCGGTGCTGGCCGACAAGCGGGTGTACTTCATCGCCCCGGTCATCAGCACCATCCCGGCGTTCGTGGCGTTCTCGGTGATCCCGTTCGGCGGCGAGGTCTCGATCTTCGGTGAGCCGACGGTGCTGCAGCTGGTCGACCTGCCGGTCGGCGTGCTGGTGGTGCTGGCGTGCTCGTCGATCGGGGTCTACGGCATCGTGCTCGGCGGCTGGGCGTCCGGCTCGCCGTACCCGCTGCTCGCCGCGCTGCGCAGCGCCGCGCAGGTGATCTCCTACGAGATCGCGCTCGGGCTCTCCATCGTGGGCGTGATCTTCTACGCCGGCTCGCTGTCCACGGCGGACATCGTGGCCGCCCAGGTGGCCGGCGGCTGGTACGCGATCCTGCTGGTACCCAGCTTCGTCGTCTTCGTCATCGCGATGGTGGGCGAGACCAACCGGGCGCCGTTCGACCTGCCGGAGGCCGAGTCGGAGCTGGTCGGCGGGTTCCACACCGAGTACACCTCGCTGAAGTTCGCGCTGTTCTTCCTGGCCGAGTACGTCAACATGGTCACCGTCTCGGCCATGGCGACCACGCTGTTCCTCGGCGGCGGCAGCTGGCCCTGGCCGTTGAGCTTCCTGAACGGCAGCGGCTGGCTGCAGATGCTGGCGTTCCTGATCAAGACGTTCATCTTCCTGTTCGTCTTCATCTGGCTGCGCGGCACGCTGCCCCGGCTGCGCTACGACCAGTTCATGAGGCTGGGCTGGAAGATCCTGGTGCCCGGCAGCCTGCTCTGGATCATGCTGATCTTCGCGGTGCGGACCTACCGGACCAGCGGTTCCGGCAGCGTCACCTCGGTGCTGGTCGCGGTGGGGATCGGGGTCGCCGTGCTGCTGGCGGTGGCCTTCCTGGTGCCCGACCGCGAGGCGCCGGATGAGCCCGGTGTCGAGCTGGCCTCGGACTACCCGGTGCCGCCGCTCGACCTCGCCGTGCCCGCCACGCCGCCGCGCCGCGAGCGCGAGCAGGCCCAGCCGGTCGAGGGCGGTCCCGGCCTGGCCGGCGTCACGACCGGGAAGGAGACCGAGTAGATGTTCGAATTCTTCCAGGGCTTCGGCGTCACCTTCTCGACGATGTTCAAGAAGGTGGTCACCGAGGAATACCCGGAGAACTTCCCGCCGGCCGCACCCCGCTACCATGGCCGGCACCAGCTCAACCGGCACCCGGACGGGCTGGAGAAGTGCGTGGGCTGCGAGCTGTGCGCCTGGGCCTGCCCCGCGGACGCCATCTACGTCGAGGGCGGGGACAACACCGAGGAGGCCCGCTACTCACCCGGCGAGCGCTACGGCGCCATCTACCAGATCAACTATCTGCGCTGCATCGGCTGCGGGCTGTGCGTGGAGGCCTGCCCGACCCGCTCGTTGACGATGACCAACTTCTACGAGCTGGCCGACGACAACCGGCAGGACCTGATCTACACCAAGGAACAGCTGCTGGCCCCGCTGCTGCCCGGCATGGAGCAGCCGCCGCACCCGATGCGGCTGGGCGAGACCGAGCAGGACTACTACGTGCAGGGTCCGGAGCTGGCCCGGCAGCAGGCCGAGAGCGATCCGGTGGGGGAGCAGGTCCGGTGACCGCCGACGTACTTCTCTTCGCGGAGGCGGCATCATGATCGTGCTCGCGCAGGCCGCCGGGGCCGTGAGCACCGGCGAGGCCATCACCTTCTGGATCCTCGGACCGATCGCGCTGGCCGGGGCGCTGGGCATGATCTTCGTCCGGAACGCCGTGCACTCGGCCCTGATGCTGATCCTGACGATGTTCTGCCTGGCCGTGTTCTACATCGTGGGGCAGGCGCCGTTCCTCGGCTTCGTGCAGATCATCGTCTACACCGGCGCGGTCATGATGCTGTTCCTGTTCGTGCTGATGCTCGTCGGGCGCGACTCCTCGGACTCCGTGGTCGAGGTGCTGCGCGGGCAGCGGTTGGCCGGGCTCGCGCTCGGCGTCGGCCTCGCCGTGCTGCTGGTCGGCTCGATCGGTGGCTCGCTGTCCGCGGTGACCCCGGTCGGGCTGGACGCCGGCGGGGCCAACGGGAACGGCAACGTGACCGGCATCGGCCGGCTGCTGTTCACCAGGTACCTGTTCGCCTTCGAGCTGACCTCGGCGCTGCTGATCACCGCCGCGCTCGGCGCCATGGTGCTCACCATGGGGATGTCCCGCGGCCAGCTCAAGCCGGGGCAGCGGGCCACCGTGCAGGCCCGGTTGCGCGGCGAGCACGACCGCATCTCCCCGCTGCCCGGCCCGGGGGTGTTCGCCACCGGGAACTCGGTGGCCGTGCCCGCCGTGCTGCCCGACGGCTCGATCGCGCCGGAGTCCATCTCGGCGATCATCGACGCCACCCCGGCCGAGGTGATCGACGAGCACCCGGTCGACCCGCACGCACTCACCGCCGGCACCGACCCCGCCCGCTCCGCCGCCGACCCGTCAGGAAAGAGCCGGTGACCCCGACCTACTACCTGCTGCTCTCGGCGCTGCTGTTCACCATCGGCGCGGTGGGTGTGCTGGTGCGCCGCAACGCGATCGTGGTGTTCATGTGCATCGAGCTGATGCTCAACGCGGTGAACCTCACGCTGGTCACCTTCGCCCGGATCAACGGCACGCTGGACGGCCAGGTGATGGCGTTCTTCGTGATGGTGGTGGCCGCCGCCGAGGTCGTGGTCGGGCTGGCCATCATCACCTCGATCTTCCGCACCCGCCGGACCGCGTCGGTCGACGACGCCAACCTGTTGAAGTACTAGGAGCTCCCCGGTGATCTCTCCCCGTCCTGGGTGGCCGGCGTGAACGCGGTCATCCCCACCGAGCTGCCGGACGTCGCCGCGGCCTCCGGTGCCGCCGCGCTGGCCTGGCTGCTGATCGCGTTGCCCGCCCTCGGCGCGCTGGTGCTGTTCCTGGCCGGCCGCCGGGCCGACGCGTGGGGGCACTGGCTCGGTGTCGGCACCGTGGCCGCGGCGTTCGTCGTCGGGCTGGTCATCGTCTTCGACACGGTCGGCCTCGACCCCGAGCAGCGCACCCGCGAGCAGTCGCTCTACGACTGGATCTCGGTCGCCGGGCTGAACGTGGACTTCGGGCTGCGCCTGGACCCGCTGTCGCTGACCTTCGTGCTGTTGATCACCGGGGTCGGGTCGCTGATCCACCTGTACTCGGTGGGCTACATGAGTCACGACCCGGGCCGGCGCCGGTTCTTCGCGCAGCTCAACCTGTTCGTCGCGGCCATGCTGGTGCTGGTTCTGGGCAACAACTTCGTGATGCTGTACCTGGGCTGGGAGGGCGTCGGCCTGGCGTCCTACCTGCTGATCGGCTGGTACCAGGACCGCCCGTCCGCGGCTACCGCGGCCAAGAAGGCGTTCCTGATGAACCGGGTCGGCGACGTCGGGCTGGCCCTCGCGATCTTCATCCTGTGGACCCAGCTGGGCACGCTGGGCTACACCGAGGTCTTCGAGCGGATCGGCGAGGTCGACGGGGCCGCGCTCGTCGCGATCACGGTGCTGCTGCTGCTCGGGGCGTGCGGCAAGTCCGGCCAGTTCCCGCTGCAGTCCTGGCTGCCGGACGCGATGGAGGGCCCGACCCCGGTGTCGGCGCTGATCCACGCGGCCACGATGGTCACCGCCGGGGTGTACCTGGTGGCCCGCTGCAGCCCGATCTACAACCTGACCGGGACCGGGCGGCTGGTCGTCGCGCTGGTCGGCGTGATCACCCTGATGATCGGGGCGATCATCGGCTGCGCCTACGACGACATCAAGAAGGTGCTGGCCTACTCCACGGTCAGCCAGATCGGCTACATGATCCTGGCCGTCGGGCTCGGCCCGGCCGGCTACGCGCTGGGCATCCTGCACCTGCTCACGCACGGCTTCTTCAAGGCCGGGCTGTTCCTCGGGGCCGGCTCGGTGATGCACGCGATGAACGACACCGTGGACATGCGTCACTACGGCGGGCTGCGCCGGCTGATGCCGATCACCTTCGTCACGTTCGGCCTGGGCTACCTGGCGCTGATCGGCTTCCCGTTCCTGTCCGGCTACTTCTCCAAGGACGCGATCATCGAGGCCGCGTTCGCGCAGCCGGGCTGGCAGGGTTGGACGTTCGGCGGGCTGGCCACGCTGGCCGCCGGGCTCACCGCGTTCTACATGACCCGGCTGATGCTGATGACCTTCTTCGGCGAGCGGCGCTGGGAGCGGCTGCAGTCCGAGGACGGGCACGACTACCACCCGCACGAGTCGCCCACCGTGATGACCGCGCCGATGGTCGTGCTGGCCGTCGGCTCGGTGTTCGCCGGGTTCGCGCTCACCCAGGGTGAGCTGCTGGCACACTGGCTGGCGCCGTCGCTGGGTGAGCTGCAGGAGGCCGAAGGTGGCGCGCTGCCGCACGCCGTGATCCCCTTCCTGGTCGTCGCGGTGTCCGCGCTCGGCGCCCTGGTCGCCTACCTGACCGTGGGCCGGCACCCGACGCCGGTGCAGCGCCCCGAACCGGTGTCGCTCCCGGTGCGGGCGGCCCGCCGCGACCTGTACGCCAACGCCATCAACGAGACACTGATCGCGCGACCCGGCACCTGGCTCACCCGCGCGCTGGTGTACTTCGACAACCGCGGCGTGGACGGCGCGGTCAACGGCGCCGCGGCGCTGCTCGGCGGCAGCTCCGGGCGGTTGCGCCGGCTGCAGACCGGCTTCGTGCGCTCCTACGCCCTGTCGATGCTCGGCGGCTCCGTGCTGGTGGTCGCCGCGCTGCTGATGGTGCGGTTCACGTGAGCACCCTCCACCTGCCCGCTACGGAGGCGGCATGTTGCTCCTGATCCTCTTGCTGCTGCCGCTGGCCGGCGCGCTCGCGCTGTACCCGCTGCGGCACAACGTGGCGCTGGCCAAGCAGACCGCGATGGGCTTCGCGCTGGCCGAGTTCGTGCTGGTGGTCGTCGTGTGGTTCGCCTACTCGGTGCCCGCCGCCGAGGCCGGGACCCGGTTCCAGCTGGAGTTCGCGGTCGACTGGATCCCCGCGTTCGGCACCCGGTTCGCCCTGGGCATCGACGGCGTGGCCCTGGTGCTGCTGGCCATGACCGCGTTCCTGGTGCCCGGGCTGCTGCTGTTCTCCTGGAACGAGGACCTGCCGGAGGGGCGCACGCACTCCGGCTACTTCGCGCTGCTGCTGGCCACCGAGGCCACCCTGATGGGCGTGTTCACGGCCACCGACGTGTTCCTGTTCTACGTGTTCTTCGAGGCCATGCTGATCCCGATGTACTTCCTGATCGGGCGCTTCGGCGGGCCGCGCCGGCAGTACGCCGCGGTGAAGTTCTTCCTCTACTCGCTGTTCGGCGGGCTGATCATGCTGGCCTCACTGATCGGGCTCTTCGTGGTCAGCCGGGATCAGCTGGGGGCGGGCACGTTCAGCTGGGCCGACCTGCAGCGGGCCGCGGCGAACGTGCCGGAGTCCACGCAGATCTGGCTGTTCCTCGGCTTCTTCGTGGCCTTCGCGATCAAGGCGCCGCTGGTGCCCTTCCACACCTGGCTCCCGGACGCCGGTGCCGAGGCCCCGGTCGGTGCCGGTGTGGTGCTGGTCGGCGTGCTGGACAAGGTGGGCACGTTCGGTTTCCTGCGCTACTGCCTGCCGCTGTTCCCGCTGGCGTCGCAGCGCCTCGCCCCGCTGGTGCTGACCCTGGCGGTGATCGGCATCCTGTACGGGGCGCTGCTGGCGGTGGGCCAGTCGGACATGAAGCGCTTCGTCTCCTACACCTCGATCGCCCACTTCGGGTTCATCGCGGTCGGCATCTTCTCCTTCTCCTCGCAGGCGCTGGCCGGCTCGTCGCTGTACATGGTCAACCACGGGCTCTCGACGGGGATGCTGTTCGTGATGGTCGGCCTCCTGGTGGTGCGCGGCGGCTCCCGGCTGGTCGAGGACTACGGCGGCGTCGCGAAGATCGCTCCGTTGCTGGCCGGCTGCCTGCTGCTGGCCGGGCTGTCGTCGCTGGCGCTGCCCGGCACGAACTCGTTCGTGAGCGAGTTCCTGGTGCTGGTCGGCTCGTACCCGCGGGAGCCGGTGTACACCGTGCTGGCCACGGTCGGGATCGTGTTCGCCGCGCTCTACGTGCTCTGGTTCTACCAGCGCACCATGCAGGGCCCGCTGCGCGGCGCCGCGGTGCTCGGCGCCCTGGAGCGGGCGGTGCCGGCTGCCGCCGCCGCGGGACGGAGCGCGTCCGCGGGCGGCCCCGGCTCCATGCTGGACCCGGGCATCGCCGCGCGGCGGGACAGCAGCGGGTTCCCCGACCTGTCGCGGCGCGAGATCGCCGTGCTGACACCGTTGATCATCGGGATCATGGTGCTCGGATTCGTCCCCGGCCCGGTGCTCGACGTGATCAACCCGTCGGTGGTGGCCACCATGAACGAAGTGGGTCTCGCCGACCCGGTGGGAGGTACGGCCCGGTGAGGCTGCTCGCTCAGACGGCTCCGACGCAGCCCATCGACGTCCCGGCGATCGACTACGGCGCGATCGCCCCGCTGCTCATCGTGCTCGGCGCGGCCTGCGCGGCGGTGCTGGTCGAGGCCTTCCTGCCGCGGCACCAGCGGTGGCCGGTGCAGGTCGGGCTGTCGGTCGCCGCGCTCGGGCTGGCCGGGCTGTCCCTCGGCCTCTACGCCGGCAGCGCAGGCGCCGCCGGCATCACCACGCTGGCCGACGCGATCGCCGTCGACCGGCCCACGCTGTTCCTCTGGGGCACGCTGATCGCGCTGACCCTGGGCAGCGTGCTGCTCATCGCCGACCGCTCGGTGGAACCGGGCGGGGCCTTCGTGGCCGCGCTGCCGGCCCGGGCGATGATCGGCGGCCGACCCGTGGAGCTGCCGCCGGAGCGTGGCTACGGCTCCCCGGAGCAGGCGCCGACGATGCAGACCGAGGTCTTCCCGTTCACGCTGTTCGCGCTGGGCGGGATGATGACCTTCTGCGCGGCCAACGACCTGCTGACCATGTTCGTCGCGCTCGAGGTGCTGAGCCTGCCGCTGTACCTGATGTGCGGGCTGGCCCGGCGCCGCCGGCTGCTGTCGCAGGAAGCCGCGGTGAAGTACTTCCTGCTCGGCGCCTTCGCCTCGGCCTTCTTCCTCTACGGGCTGGCCCTGCTCTACGGCTACGCGGGCTCGGTCAAGCTCGCCGACATCGCCACCGCGGCCGCCGGTTCCACCCGCACCGACGCGCTGCTGCTCGGCGGGCTCGCGCTGCTGGTCGTCGGGCTGATGTTCAAGGCCTCGGTGGGTCCGTTCCACACCTGGACGCCGGACGTCTACCAGGGTGCGCCGACCCCGGTGACCGCATTCATGGCCGCCTGCACCAAGGTCGCGGCGTTCGGCGGCATCCTGCGGGTGCTGTACGTCGCCTTCGGGGACAGCCGCTGGGAGTGGCGTGGGGTGCTGTGGGCCATCGCGATCGTGTCGATGGTCATCGGATCCGTGGTCGGTCTCACCCAGACCGACGTCAAACGGATGGTGGCCTACTCCTCGGTGGCGCACGCCGGATTCCTGCTGCTCGGTGCGATGTCCATCACCGAGGCCGGCACCTCCGGCACGCTGTTCTACCTGCTGGCCTACGGGTTCACCACGATCGCCGTGTTCGGGGTGATCAGCCTGGTCCGCGACGCCGGGGGAGACGCCACCCACCTGTCGCAGTGGGCCGGGTTGGCCAAGCGCTCGCCGGTGGTCGCCGGGGTGATGACCTTCCTGCTGCTCGCGCTCGCCGGTATCCCGCTGACCAGCGGTTTCACCGCCAAGTTCGCCGTGTTCGCGGCGGCGCTGGACGACGGCATGGCCCCGCTGGTGATCGTCGCCCTGGTGACGAGTGCGATCGCTGCGTTCTTCTACCTGCGGGTGATCGTGCTGATGTACTTCAGCGAGCCGGCCGAGGACGGCCCGACCGTGGTGGTGCCGGGCGCGTTCACCACCGCGGCCATCACGCTCGGGGTGCTGATCACGCTGTTGCTGGGTATCGCGCCGTCGCTGGCCCTGGGCTGGGCGGCCGGCGGCGGCTTCGTGAGCTGACAGTTCGTAAGCTGAACCGGTGAGTACCCATGCGATCGCGGGGGTCGAGGTCTCCGACCCCGGGCTGGCCGAGCGGACCGCCGTCGACCTGACCCGGGTCGAGGCGTTGTTGCACGACACGGTGACCAGCAACTACCCGTTCGTCACCGAGACGTCGTTGCACCTGATCGACGCCGGCGGCAAGCGGTTCCGGCCGCTGTTCACGCTGCTCGGCGCGCACGTCGGCCCCCGGCCGGACGCCGACGATGTGGTCACCGCAGCGGCGGTGGTGGAGCTGATCCACCTGGCCACGCTCTACCACGACGACGTGATGGATTCGGCGACCATGCGGCGCGGGGCGCAGAGCGCCAACTCCCGCTGGGACAACACGGTGGCCATCCTCACCGGCGACTTCCTCTTCGCGCACGCGTCCCGGCTCGTCGCCGACCTCGGCCCGGACGCGGTGCGCATCATCGCCGAGACCTTCGCCGAGCTGGTGACGGGTCAGATGCGCGAGACCCGGGGCCCGCGTCCGGACGAGGACCCGGTGCAGCACTACCTGACCGTGGTCGCCGAGAAGACCGGCTCGCTGATCGCCACCGCGGGGCGCTACGGCGGCATGTTCTCCGGCTGCGACCCGGAGCAGGTGGAGTCGCTGCGCCGGTTCGGCGCGATCATCGGCACCGCCTTCCAGATCTCCGACGACGTGATCGACATCGCCTCGCCGTCGGACAGCTCCGGCAAGACCCCCGGCACCGACCTGCGCGAGGGCATCCACACGCTGCCCATGCTCTACGCCATGCAGACCGACGGGGCCGACGCCGTCCGGCTGCGCGAGCTGCTGGCCCGTCCGATCAGCGACGACGACGAGGTGGCCGAGGCGCTCGACCTGCTGCGCAAGGGCCCGGGGCTGGCCCAGGCCCGCACCGTCCTCGCCGAGCACGCCGCCGACGCCCGCGCCGAGCTGGCCAAGCTGCCCCCGTGCGCCGCGGTGGACGCGCTGTCGGCGCTCACCTCCTACGTCATCGACCGGACGGGGTAAGGCGGCTTCGCCGCCTGTGAGTGCCCAGCCGTGCTAGAGCACGGCTCGGCACTCACGAGCGGCGGAGCCGCCGTTTGCCTGCCGTGACAGGGCTCTCAGCAGCTATGCTTGATATAGTTAACGCATGCGGGCACTATAGCTATCAGAGCTTCCGCCCGGAGGCACGCATCCGAGACCAGGAGGAACACCCGCCATGACCGCGCCCACCGCTCAGTTCACCGACTTCGCCAGCAAGGCCCAGGAGCAGATCACCACGGCCACCCGCACGTGGGCCGACGCCCTGCAGACCGTCACCGACGCGTTCACGGCCGAGCGCCCGGCCCTGGTCGAGCCCGCCGCCCTCGTCGACAACTACTTCGACTTCGCGCAGCAGGTGCTGAACAAGCAGCGCGAGTTCGCCCAGTCCGCCGTGTCGGTCGGCGCCGAGGCCGCGCAGTCCGTGACCGAGCGGGCCACCGCCGCCGCGAAGACCGTCGCCGGCACGAAGTAAGCACGACCCGCTCGATCCGATGGCCCCCTCCGGCAGCAGTTCCGGTGGGGGCCTTTCGTCATGTCCGGCTCAGCACGGCTCGGCGCTCACGAACGTCGCCGGGGTGTGCGCGCGCCGGGTGGCCCGGACCAGGTCGACCGTGAAGATGACCAACGCCACCCAGACCATCGCGAACCCGGTCCAGCGGGCCGCCGGCATGGGTTCGCCGACCACCAGCACGCCCCACAGGAACTGCAGGGTCGGCGTGATGTAGAGCAGGGTGCCCAGCGTGATCAGCGGCAGCCGGCGCGCGGCGGCGCCGTAGAGCAGCAGCGGCGCCGCGGTCACCGGACCGGCCGCGATCAGCAGCAACACGTGCACCCCCCCGTGCCCGGTGAGCGTCCCGGTCCCGAGCAGCTGCAGGGCCACCAGGTAGACCGCGGCCAGCGGGGTGAGCACCACGCCCTCGGCGGTCAGGCTGCCCGTCGACGTCAGCGGGACGGTCTTCTTGAGCAGCCCGTACACCCCGAACGAGACGCCCAGCCCGAGCCCGATCCAGGGCACCGCCCCGTTCCCGACGCTGATCACCAGCACCGCCGCGGACGCGACGGACAGCGCCACCCACTGGGCGACCCGTGGACGTTCGCGCAGCACCAGGACGCCGAGCAGCACGCTGAACAGCGGGCTGGTGTAGTACCCGAGCGCGATCTCCACCACCCGGTCGACGGCCACCCCGTAGATGAACAGTCCCCAGTTGCCGGCGATGCAGAGGGCGGCGGCGGTGACCGTCAGCCAGCCCCGGCCCGACAGCCGGCGCAGCTCGCGCCAACCGTGCAGCAGCGACAGCACCGCGGCCATGAGCACCAGCGTCCAGACGACCCGGTGCGCGAGCACCTCGATCGGGGCCGCGGGGTCGAGCAGCGGCCAGAAGGCCGGGAAGAACCCCCACAGCACGTGGGCGCCGACCCCCTGCAGCAGCCCGCGGCTGTCCGGCCCGGGATGCGACGTCGCCACCCGTCGATCACATCACCGGCGCGGCAGGGCCGCCGTGACCAGCTGGGTGAGACCGGTCACCCGGTCAGCGCTCAGCTGCCCTTCGCGGTCAGGTAGGCGATCGGAGCATCCGGGCGCAGGTAGACGCGGGCGACCCACTCCGAGGAGGCGAGGGCCGAGTCCAGCTCCGGACTCGCCGTCCAGCCGTCACCGGTCAGGTGGCCGCTCCGGCGGCTGCGGCTCGCTGCTGGTCCGGAACGAGTAGCGCTCGCGCAACGCTGTCGCCGAGGCGCCCGCCCAGCCAGTACACCTCGCTGAACGCGCCGAGCTGAGGGAACCGCTTCTGGATCGGCTCCCGATCCGTGCGCAGCCGGGCGTTCTCGATACCGGTGGCCGCCTGTTCCCCTGTCGGTTCGCTCGACTGGCACCCGACCACGACGATACCGGCGATCAGCACGGCCAGCAGCCG
>DATMDS010000097.1:0-21727 GCA_035557575.1 Pseudonocardia sp.
GACCAGCCGGCTCCGGCTGACCGCCCGCGCCACCCTCACCGACGCCGACCTGGCCCTGGCCCGCACGGTGCTCGCGGTCGTGCTGGCCGAGGTGCCCCGTGCGGTGCTCGCCCCCGCCCCGGTTCGATGACCAGCCCCGGCCCCGGCCCCGTCGCGCCCGGGCGCCGGATGGCTCGCCCCGCCGTCCCAGGCGGCTCGACGGCCGGCCCGGCCACCCGGTTCCCGCGGGGCGGCGACGCGTGCCGGGTGGCGCGGGCGCGGCGGGGACGGCGGTGCTGACCGGGTTGCTGACCGGGGTGCTGGTCGTCACCGGTACCGGTACCGGGGTGGGGAAGACCGTCGCCACGGCGGCGATCGCCGCCCTCGCGCTGGCCCGGGGGGCCCGGGTGGCCGTGCTCAAGCCGGCCCAGACCGGCGTCGGCCCGGGCGAGCCCGGCGACCTGGACGACATCGCCCGCCTCGCTCCCGGCGTCAGCACGCGGGAGCTGGCCCGCTATCCGGATCCGCTGGCCCCGGCCACCGCGGCCCGCCGCGCCGGGCGCCCGGCGGTCACCCCGGCACAGGTCGCCGCCGTCGCCGGCGAGCTGGCCGCCCGGCACGAGCTGGTGCTGGTCGAGGGGGCCGGCGGGCTGCTGGTCCGGTTCGACGACGCCGGCGCGACGATCGCCGACGCCGCCGCGCTGCTCGATGCGCCGGTGCTGGTCGTGGCCCACGCCGGGCTGGGCACGCTCAACCACACCGCGCTCACCGTGGAGGCGCTGCACGCCCGCGGGCGCCGCTGCGCCGGTGTGCTGATCGGGGCGTGGCCGGGCGAACCCGACCTGGCCGCCCGGTGCAACCTGGTCGACCTGCCCGCGGTCACCGCGGCGCCGCTGCTGGGCGCCCTGCCGGCCGGGGCCGGGGCCCTCGAACCGGCCCGCTTCGCGGTGGTGGCGCGTCACAGTCTCGGGCCCGTACTCGGTGGCGAATGGCAGACTCCGCGGCTGTGACGACCATCGAGGGCTCGATCCTGTCCACCGCCCGCGAGCAGGTGCTCGACCGCGGAGTCGGACTCGACGAGGCGCAGGTGCTGGCCGTGCTGCGGCTGCCCGACTCCGAGCTGGACGCGCTGCTCGCGCTGGCCCACGACGTGCGGATGCGCTGGTGCGGGCCGGAGGTCGAGGTGGAGGGCATCATCTCGCTGAAGACCGGCGGCTGCCCCGAGGACTGCCACTTCTGCTCCCAGTCCGGGCTGTTCGCCTCCCCGGTGCGGTCGGCGTGGTTGGACATCCCGGCCCTGGTCGAGGCGGCCAAGCAGACCGCGAAGACCGGGGCCACCGAGTTCTGCATCGTGGCCGCGGTGCGCGGGCCGAACGACCGGCTGATGGCCCAGGTCGCCGCGGGCATCGCCGCCATCCGCGACGAGGTGGACATCAACATCGCCTGCTCGCTCGGCATGCTGACCCCGGCCCAGGTCGACGAGCTGGCCGCGATGGGCGTGCACCGCTACAACCACAACCTGGAGACGGCCCGCTCGCATTTCCCGAACGTGGTCACCACCCACACCTGGGAGGAGCGTTGGGAGACGTTGCGCCTGGTCCGGGAGGCCGGGATGGAGGTGTGCTGCGGCGGCATCGTCGGCATGGGGGAGACGCTGGAGCAGCGGGCGGAGTTCGCCGGGCAGCTGGCCGCACTCACCCCGGACGAGGTGCCGCTGAACTTCCTCAACCCGCGCCCGGGCACCCCGTTCGGTGACCTGCAGCTGATGTCCGGGCCGGACGCGTTGCGCACCGTGGCCGCGTTCCGGCTGGCGCTGCCGCGCACCGTGCTGCGCTTCGCCGGCGGCCGCGAGCTCACCCTCGGCGATCTGGGCGCCCGGCAGGGGCTGCTCGGCGGGATCAACGCGGTCATCGTCGGCAACTACCTGACCACCCTCGGCCGGCCCGCGGAGTCCGACATCGAGCTGCTCGGCGAGCTGCAGATGCCGATCAAGGCTCTCAACGACACGCTGTGACGACCGGGCCGGCGTTCTGCGACCAGTGTGGCCGCCCGGCCACGGCCGAGCATCCCGCCTGCGTGCGCCGACGGGAGCTGGAGCCGCCCCGGTACTGCCCCGACTGCGCCCGCCGGATGGTCGTGCAGGTGACGCCGACCGGCTGGACCGCGCGCTGCAGCCGGCACGGGGAGCGCCGCGGTGTCTGAGCCGCGCTGGTCGTGCGTCTGGGAGGACGACCTTCCCGCCGACGCGCACCGGGAGCTGGCCGCGCTGCTGCGCCGCGGCTTCCCGCGCTCGCGGGCCGGCTTCCCCGACGCCACCAGCTGGGCCAGCGCCCGGCCGGAGCTGCGCCTCGTCGGGTACCGCGACGACCGGCCGGTCGCGCACCTGGGCATCCTGCGCCGGATCGTGCAGGTCGGCAGCGAGTCGTTGCTGATCGGTGACGTCGGACTGGTGGCCGTCGATCCCGACCTCCAGGGCAGCGGCCTCGGCGCCCGGCTGCTGGGGCGCGCCGCCGCGGTGCTGGACCGGCTCGAGTTGCCGTTCGGCTTCCTGACCTGCGGCGAGCACGTCGCCGGCTTCTACACGGCCGGCGGCTGGGTACGGGTGCCCAACCCGGTGCGGATGATCCGCGCCGACGACCGCGTCCAGGTCTACGGCGGGGTCGCCATGGCGCTGGCGGTGCGGGCCCCGATCGAGGCCTGGCCGCAGACCGGGCGGCTGGACCGCAACGGCTACGAGGTCTGACGCCGGGGCGGTCGCACGGAGATCAGCACGTCCCGCCCCAGGTGCTGTCTGATCAGCCCGATCAGCTCGGCGCCCTCGATCGTCCGGATGCGCTGGGCGCGCGCCCGCTGGCGCGCCCGATCGCTCAGCCAGGACGTGGTCACCAACACACCGTGCGTCGCGGTCGGGTTCTCGGCCAGCACACCCATCAGGGCCTGCACCTTCTCCGGAGCGACTCGGTTGCGGGAGCGCTTGGCCTGGATGAGGCACTGCACCGGGGTCACGGGATCCTCCCGAACCGCGACCGCGTCGATCCCGTCGTCGTGCGAAGCCTGGGTACGCCACGCCCGGTAGCCCATGCGGTCGAACAGGTCCTTCACCAGTCGCTCGAACTCGAACGGGTCCATGGTCAGAAGGTCTTTACGGTGATCGAGGCCGGCCAGCGCCTCCGGGCCCCCGGCCAACCGGTAGCGGCTCAGGTCGAGGTCGATGAACGGCTCAATGTGCTGCAGCTGGTACGGATGCGGTGACAGCTCGGCACCCAGGGCCCGCAGGCAGCGCGCCGGGTCCAGCTTGGCATGGGTCAGCTCCAGCCCAGCGAACGCGGCCCGGCCGGTGGTCACGGTGATCAGGCATGGCAGTGCCGGCCGACCGGTCGCCGGATCGATGGTCGGGACGTGTCCGTTGATGGTGATCGTGTCCAGGACTGTGCTCGGGATCCCGCGAAACAGGCCGTCGAGCGCGGACAGGGTGAGCTGGGAGATCAGGTCGGTGTAGCGGCGCGCGGCGTCGGTGGCGGACCGAGGCTGCGGTTCCACCTCGCGGCGGGCGTGGACGTACTTCCAGCTCCGCTCGCCCGGCACGACGTCCGTGTCCGGCAGTGCCACCTCGATCACCAGCTCGGCGGCTTCGGGCTGGTGGACGGCGTCCCCGCCGTCGACGAGGCCGGCCAGCGGCGGCATCGAGGAGAGGATCGCTGCAGCCAGCTCGCGGACGGCGTCCGGATCACCGCGGCTGATACCGGAAGCCAGCCCGTCCCAACGGGCCTGGTGCCGGCTACTGGCCTCCTCGACTGCGACCTCGCGCCGCCGGCGCTGCGCCTCCCGCCTCTCCTCGCGGACGCGGTCATGCGTACGACGCGCCCGCTCGAACTCGGCGTGCGCCTCGGCCACTGCCCGCCGGTGCCGGCGGCCCTGGCCCCAGCGTGGCTCCGGCGGGGCGAACTCCGACCACTCCGGGCGCGGCACCGGCTCGTCGTCCGGCTCCTCCATCGGCAGCGGCACGGCCGCGCGCAGCAGGTCGGGGGTGCGCGGCGGGAGCCGGGCGGTGTCCTGCAGCACTCGTCCCAGCCGGGTCAATCCCTCGTCGAGTTCTCGGTTGAGCCGCGCCGCCTCGGCCTCGCCGGCCTCCCGTGCGAGGCGGGCTTCCTCCGTCCGCTGCGCGCGGTCGGCACCGGCGGCCCGTCGGTCTTCCGCGGCCGTGGCCCGCAAGATCTGCCGCTCGACCGTGCGCTGCGCCCGGCGACGGCGCTCCCGGTCGTCACGCAGTGTTTCCCAGTACGAGCTCACCGACACCACATTTCCCGATGCCCGGCCCGGCCGGAACCCGCCGGTGGAGCGATGTCCGCCGGTCCGAGACGGGCGGCAAGGGCGGGCAGGTCGTCGGCCATGCTGTGGCCATGGCGAACTGGGGCTCGGTGCTGCGGCAGGCCGTCACGGCCGGGATCGATCTGCTCTCCCCGCGGGGCAGCGGGTCCCGAACCAAGGTGGCCCGTGCCGGCGTGCGCAGCGCACCCACCCGCGACCGCGCGCGGACCATCGCCTACGCGCCCGACCTCGACGGCGCCGCCGATCCCGGCGAGATCGTCTGGACCTGGGTGCCCTTCGAGGAGGGCGACGGCCGGGGCAAGGACCGGCCGCTGCTCGTGGTCGGCCGGGACGGCGGCCGGCTGCTCGGGCTGATGCTGTCCAGCCAGCACGAGCGGGGCGGCGACCAGGACTGGCTCTCGGTCGGGTCCGGGTCGTGGGACCGGCAGCGTCGGGAGTCGTTCGTCCGGCTGGACCGGGTGCTGGAGGTGGGCGAGCACGACATCCGTCGGGAGGGGGCGGTGCTGGACGCGACCCGCTTCGACCGGGTCGCCGCGCAGCTGCGCTCCCGCTTCGGCTGGCGCTAGCCGGCCCTTCCGGTCAGTTGGCGCTGTGCTCGACGCTGAACGTGGCGATCGGGGCCGGCACCGCGCGCAGCTGGCTGAGCAACCCGGTCTCGCGGGCCAGGAACATCCGGATCATGCGCAGCCGTTCGGTGGGCGACACCTGTTCCAGCAGCTCCTGGCGGTCGTCGACGGGGAGCAGGCAGTCGGCGGCCAGCACGTGCGCGAGCGCGTCGGACTTCACGTCCACCGCCGGCTCGGACCAGTCGCCGGCCTTCCACGCAGTGGAGCAGTAGGCGCGGTGCGCGGCCCGGGCGGACGCGCTGAGCATCTCGACCAACCCGTCGGCCGGCGGCGCCTCCGCGTCCGGCACGTAGGACACCGAGCCGAGCAGGTACGGCTTGGACTCGGCGTCGAGGGTCAGCAGGCGGAACCGCCGCCCGCCGCGGGTCACGATGTCGTACCGGCCGTCGGGCAGCCGCCGCACGTCGCGGAGCTCGGCCGTGCAGCCGACGACGTGCAGGCCGTCGATGCCGTCGCTGTCCGGCGACCAGCCCTCGCGGACGGCGACCACGCCGAACTCCCGGTCCGGCACCGCGCCGGTGACCAGGTCGACCGTGAGCTGCCGGTAGCGCGGCTCGAAGATGTGCAGCGGTAGCGAGGCCCCGGGCATCAGCACCGTTCCCAGCGGGAACAGCGGCAGGGTCTCGGCCACCTGATTACCGTACGGCTCCCCGTACGTAGCCGCCTGGCGGCCGCAGAACCGCGAACGCGTCGGTCACCCGCAGCGAGCGATCGGCGAACCGGAACAGGGCGGCCGGTCGCCCCCCGGCGGGGCCCGGCGGCGCGACCTTCCCGGTCGGCTCGAGCAGCGCCCGGCGGGTGAGCACCCGCTGCAGGTTGGTCGCCGACACCGGGTGCCCGAGCGCCGCCGAGTACAGCTCGCGCAGTGCGGAGATCGTGAACTCGCGGGGGACCAGCGCGAATCCGATGTTGGTGTAGGACAGCTTGGCGCGCAGCCGCTCGTGCGCCGCGGCGACGATCGCGGCGTGGTCGAAGGCGGTGGGCGGCAACGTGGCGACCGGTTGCCAGGCGGTGTCGTCGGGGATCGTCGGGTGCGCGTCCGAGCGGACCAGGCCGAGGAACGCGGTCGCGACCATGCGCACCCCGGGCACCCGGTCGGGCCGGGAGAACACCGAGAGCTGCTCGACGTGGGTCACCTCGCGCAGGTCGACCTTCTCCGCGAGCTGGCGCCGCACCGAGGTCTCGACGTCCTCGGCGTCCCCGAGCCGACCCCCGGGCAGCGCCCACCGGCCGGCGTCGGGGGCGCGGGCGCGCTGCCACGTCAGCACGTGCGGCGCGCCGGCGTGGATCCGCAGCACCGCAGCCAGCACCTCGTGCTCGGTGGGCCGGCTCATGGGCCGGGATCCTAGGCCGCGGGACGCCCCGCCGGCCGGCGTGCCGGTGGGTGTCGAACGACACCCGGGATGGCCTCGGTGTTCCTCCGGCGACGCGGCGGGAGCTGGACTTCCGGTGAGGTGCCCATCACGCGACGGTGGGCTCCGGCGCAACCCGCTGCTAGTATCGCCCTTGTTTACGACTGACAGTCGAAAACATCGGGTCGACGAAGGAGCCCACCATGACGCTCGCCGCCGCTGCCGACACCGCCGTCGCCGCCCGCCCGGACCAGGAGTGGTTCGACGAGGTCCGCGAGCTGGCCCGGCGCCGCAACGCCGTGCTGCTGGCGCACAACTACCAGCGGCCGGAGATCCAGGACGTGGCCGACCACACCGGCGACTCGCTGGCGCTGTCCCGGATCGCGGCGGAGTCGGAGGCCTCGACGATCGTGTTCTGCGGGGTGCACTTCATGGCCGAGACGGCCAAGATCCTGGCCCCGGACAAGACGGTGCTGATCCCGGACGCGAACGCCGGTTGCTCCCTCGCGGACTCGATCACCGCCGATCAGCTCCGGGCGTGGAAGGCCGAGCACCCGGGCGCGGTGGTGGTCAGCTACGTGAACACCACGGCGGCGGTGAAGGCCGAGACCGACGTGTGCTGCACCTCGTCCAACGCGGTCGAGGTGATCGAGTCCATCCCGGCCGGCACGGAGGTGCTGTTCCTGCCCGACCAGTTCCTCGGCGCGCACGTGCGACGGGTCACCGGCCGGCAAGACATGCACGTCTGGGCGGGGGAGTGCCACGTGCACGCCGGCATCTCCGGCCCCGCGCTCACCGCGCAGGCCCAGGCCCATCCGGACGCCGAGCTGTACGTGCACCCGGAGTGCGGCTGCGCCACCTCGGCGCTCTACCTGGCCGGCGCCGGTGCCGTGCCCGCGGACCGGGTCAAGATCCTCTCAACCGGCGGCATGCTGGACGCCGCCCGCGCGAGCACGGCCGGATCGGTGCTGGTGGCGACGGAGGTCGGGATGCTGCACCAGCTGCGCCGAGCCGCCCCGGAGATCGACTTCCGGGCGGTGAACGACCGCGCCTCCTGCCGGTACATGAAGATGATCACTCCGGAGAAGCTGCTGCGGTCGCTGCGCGAGGGCACCGACGAGGTGCGCGTCGACCCCGAGCTGGCCGCGCGCGGCCGGGCCGCGGTGCAGCGAATGATCGAGATCGGCCGGCCGGGCGGTGGCGAGTGATCGCCCCCCGCGGGTCCGTCACCAGCTGGGAGGCGGCTGCCGACCTGATCGTGGTCGGCAGCGGCGTGGCCGGGCTGACCGCCGCGTTGGACGCCGCCGAGCTGGGTCTGCGCGTGGTCGTGGTCACCAAGGACGCCGCCGACTCCGGCTCCACCCGGTGGGCGCAGGGCGGGGTGGCGGTGGTCGTCGGTGACATCCCGGGCGACAGCGTCGCGGCGCACGTGTCCGACACCCTGGACGCCGGCGGCGGGCTGTGCGACCCGCTGGCCGCGGCGTCGATCCTGGCCGCCGGGCCGGCCGCGGTGGCCGCGCTGCGGACCCGGGGTGCGGTGTTCGACGGTCCGGCCGCTCGGCTCGACCGCACCCGCGAGGGCGGCCACTCCGCGTTCCGGGTGGTGCACGCCGGCGGGGACGCCACCGGGGCCGAGGTGGAGCGGGCCCTGGTCGCCGCGGCCGCCGACCACCGGTTGCCGCTGCTCACCCGGCACACCGCGATCGACGTCGTGCGCACGGCCGATGCCCGGGTCGCCGGGCTGGCCGTGCTCGACGACCGGGGTCGGCCCGGGGTGCTGCGCGCTCCGGCCGTGCTGCTGGCCACCGGGGGCTACGGGCAGCTCTACGCGTCCACCACCAACCCGGAGACCGCCACCGGCGACGGCGTCGCGCGCGCCCTGCGGGCCGGCGCGGCCGCCGCCGACCTGGAGTTCGTGCAGTTCCACCCGACGGTGCTCTACGACGGCCCGGCCACCGGGCGGCGACCGCTGGTCACCGAGGCGGTCCGGGGCGAGGGCGCGGTGCTGCTGGACCGGGCCGGGCGCCGGTTCATGACCGGCGTGCACCCGCTGGCCGACCTGGCCCCGCGGGACGTGGTGGCCGCGGCGATCACCCGCCGGCTGGTCGCCGACGGGGCCGAGTGCGTCTACCTGGACGCGCGCGCGATCGGCGGTTTCGCGCGCCGGTTCCCGACGGTGTACGCGGCGTGCCGGGCGGTCGGGATCGACCCGGTGACCGAGCCGATCCCGGTCACCCCGGCGGCGCACTACGCCTGCGGCGGCGTGGTGACCGACGCCGAGGGTCGGGCCGGTGTCCCCGGCCTGTACGCGGCCGGCGAGGTGGCCCGCACCGGCCTGCACGGGGCGAACCGGCTGGCGTCCAACAGCCTGCTGGAAGGGCTGGTGATGGGGGCCAGGGTCGCCCGCGCGGTCGCCGCGGACCGGTTCGCCGGCCGGGCCGCCGGCTCGGTCGAGCTGATGGCCTCGCCCGCGGTGCCGATCGCGGACCGTCGGGTCGTGCAGCACGCGATGAGCGGCGCGGCCGGCATCGGCCGGACGGCGGCCGGGCTGGCCGCCGCCTCGGACGCCATCGAGGCGGCCACCGCGTTCGGCGTGCCGGTGGACCGGGCCGGGCTGGAGGATGCCGCGCTCACCCTGCTCGCGCAGGCGGTGCTGGCCGCCGCGGGCACCCGCACCGAGAGCCGCGGCTGCCACGTCCGCACCGACTTCCCCGATCGCGACGACGCCTGGCAGCGAGCCAGCCTGCCGATCCGGCTGGACGACGCCGGCCACCCGGTGGTCGGCGGGGTGGCCGCGGTGGCCGCGTCGTGACCGGCCCGATCCCGGTCCGGCCGCGTGCCCGCCCGCCGGCCCCGGTGGACGACGGGCCGGATCCCGACGACCTGCGTCGGGTCGTCGAGACCGCGCTGACCGAGGACCTGCGGTACGGCCCCGACGTCACCACCGCGGCGACGGTCCCGGCGGACGCGGTGGCGGTGGCCCGGTTCGCCACCCGCGCCGCCGGGGTGCTGGCCGGCCTGCCCGCCGCGCTGGCCGTGCTGGACACGGTGATCGGCGACTACGAGATCCTCGACGCCCGCGCGGACGGCGACCGGCTGGCCCCGGGGGACACGGTCCTGGCCGTGCGGGCCCCGGTCCGGGGCCTGCTGACCGCCGAGCGGACCGCGTTGAACCTGCTCACCCACCTGTCCGGGGTGGCCACCGCCACCGCGGACTGGGTGGACGCGGTCGCGGGCACCGGCGCCCGGATCCGGGACACCCGCAAGACGCTGCCCGGGCTGCGGCTGCTGGAGAAGTACGCGGTGCGCTGCGGGGGCGGCGTCAACCACCGGCTCGGCCTCGGCGACGCGGTGCTGATCAAGGACAACCACGTGGCCGCGGCCGGCTCGGTCGCGGCGGCGCTGGTCGCGGCCCGCGCGGCGGCCCCGGAGCTGCCCTGTGAGGTCGAGGTGGACTCGCTCGAACAGCTCGACGAGGTGCTGGCCGCCGGCGCGGAGCTGGTGCTGCTGGACAACTTCACGGTCGAACGCACGCGGGAGGCGGTGCGCCGCCGCGGCGGCGCACCGACGTTGCTGGAGTCCTCCGGCGGCCTGGTGCTGGGCAACGCCCGGGCCTACGCCGAGACCGGTGTGGAGTTCCTGGCCGTCGGGGCGCTGACGCACTCGGTGGCCGCCCTCGACATCGGACTGGACCTGGACCCGCAGTCCGGATCGGACAGCGCCGGACAACGCCGACCGGCGAGGTAGCCCGGGCGGCGGCGATCACCGCCACGAACCTGCGGCGTGACCGGGTTCGCAGCGGCGGCGCGGCGCGGCACGGGGTCAGACGATCTACCCTGGTCGGATGCTTCGCCGCCTGGACCTGCGCGCCGGCCCGCTACCCCGCCCGGCGGTGCTGCGCGGGCTGCTGCCCCGGGCCGAGATGGACGTGGACGCGGCCCTGAGGCAGGTTCGACCGATCGTCGAGGCCGTGCGCGAGCGCGGCGCCGAGGCCGCGCTGGAGCTGGCCGAGCGGTTCGACCGGGTGCGCCCGAGTGCGATCCGGGTGCCGCCGCAGAGCCTGGCCGGCGCGTTGGCCGCGCTCGACCCGCGGGTCCGAGAGGCGCTGGAGACCGCGGTCGAGCGCGTCCGGCGCACGCACGAGGACCAGCGGCGGGCCGACGTGGTCACCCAGGTGGTGCCGGGCGGCGTGGTCACCGAGCGGTTCGTGCCGGTGCGCCGCGTCGGGCTGTACGCGCCGGGCGGGCTGGCCGTCTACCCGTCCAGCGTGATCATGAATGTGGTGCCGGCGCAGGTCGCGGGCGTCGAGTCGCTGGTGCTGGCGTCGCCTCCGCAGGCCGAGCACGGCGGGCTGCCGCACCCGACGATCCTGGCGGCCGCCGCGCTGCTCGGGGTGGACGAGGTGTGGGCGGTCGGTGGCGCGCAGGCGGTGGCGCTGCTGGCGTACGGCGGCACCGACACCGACGGCACCGAGCTGGAGCCGGTGGACATGGTCACCGGGCCGGGCAACCTGTACCTGACCGCGGCCAAGCGGCTGCTGCGTGGCGAGATCGGCATCGACTCCGAGGCCGGCACCACCGAGATCGCGGTGCTGGCCGACCACACCGCCGACCCGGTGCACGTGGCCGCGGACCTGATCAGCCAGGCCGAGCACGACCCGAACGCGGCGTCGGTGCTGGTCACCCCGTCCGCGGAGCTGGCCGACGCGGTCGAAGCCGAGCTGGAGCGGCAGGTCGCGGCGACCAAGCACACCGAGCGGATCCGTACGGCGCTGTCCGGCCCGCAGTCCGGCACCGTGCTCGTCGCCGGCACCGACGACGGGATCGCCGTGGTCGACGCCTACGCCGCGGAGCACCTGGAGATCCAGACCGTGGACGCCGCCGCGGTGGCGGCCCGGGTCCGCAACGCCGGAGCGATCTTCGTCGGGCCGTGGTCGCCCGTCTCGCTGGGCGACTACTGCGCGGGCTCCAACCACGTACTGCCCACCGGCGGCTGCGCCCGGCACTCGGCCGGGCTCTCGGTGCAGACGTTCCTGCGCGGGGTGCACGTCGTCGACTACACCGAGGCGGCGCTGCGGGAGGCGGCCGCCGCAGTGGTGACGCTGGCCGCGGCCGAGGACCTGCCGGCGCACGGCCAGGCCGTGACGGCGAGGTTCCGGGTGAGCGAGCCTGCGAGCGAACCACTGTCACAGCGCCTTCGCGAAGTGCCGACCGAGCGCAGCGAGGGAGTGCGATGAGCCCCGCCGTCACCCTGGACCAGCTGCCGCTGCGCGACGACCTGCGGGGCCGCACGCCGTACGGCGCTCCGCAGCTGGACGTCGCGGTCCGGCTGAACACCAACGAGAACCCGTACCCGCCGCCGCCCGCCCTGGTCGCCGACGTGCTGGCGGCGGTGGGCGACGTGGCGAGCGGGCTGCACCGCTACCCGGACCGCGACGCCCTCGCGCTGCGCACCGCACTGGCCGGCTACCTGGCCGCCACGACCGGGGTGCCGCTCGGCGGCGAAAGCGTCTGGGCGGCCAACGGCTCGAACGAGGTGCTGCAGCAGATCCTGCAGGCCTTCGGCGGCCCGGGCCGCCGCGCGCTGGGTTTCGAGCCGTCCTACTCGATGCACCCGATCATCGCCGCCGGCACCCGCACCGAGTGGCGGCCGACCCCGCGCCGCCCGGACTTCACCGTGGACGTCGAGGCCGCGGCCGTGCTGCTCGCCGTCGAGGCGCCCGACGTCGTCTTCCTGACCAGCCCCAACAACCCGACCGGGCAGTCGCTGGACCCGGCCGAGCTGGCCGTGCTGATCGACGCCGCGCCCGGGATCGTCGTCGTCGACGAGGCGTACGCGGAGTTCTCCGACCACCCCAGCGCGATCACGCTGCTGGCCGAGCACCCGGCGAAGTTGATCGTGTCCCGGACGATGAGCAAGGCGTTCGCCTTCGCCGGCGGCCGGCTCGGCTACCTGGCCGCCGCACCGGCGGTGGTCGACGCGCTGCAGCTGGTCCGGCTGCCCTACCACCTGTCCACGCTGACCCAGGCGGCAGCTCGCGCCGCGTTGCGGCACGCCGACGACACGCTGCGATCTGTTGCATTGCTACGCTTCGAGCGGGATCGTGTCGAGGCGGAGCTCGCCGTGCTCGGCTACGACGTCGTCCCCAGCGATGCGAACTTCATCTTGTTCGGGCGGTTCGCTGATGCGCCGCGCGGGTGGCAGGCCTTCCTCGACCGCGGGGTACTCATCCGGGACGTGGGTATATCGGAGCGGCTGCGGGTCACGGTCGGTACTCCCGAGGAGAACGACGCGTTCCTGGCGGTTGCCGCCGACGTCGCTGACAAGGAGCTGTTGTGAGTCGAGCTGGTGAGAATCGGGTCGGGCGGGTCGAACGGATCACCAAGGAGACCAAGATCCAGGTCGAGATCGACCTGGACGGCACCGGCATCACGAACATCGCGACCGGGGTGCCGTTCTTCGACCACATGCTCGACTCCCTCGGCAAGCACGGCGCGTTCGACCTGACCGTGCGCGCCGAGGGCGACATCGACATCGACTCCCACCACACCGTCGAGGACGTGGCCATCGTGCTCGGCCAGGCGGTGCGCCAGGCGCTGGGGGACAAGAAGGGCATCCGCCGCTTCGGCGACGCCTGGATCCCGATGGACGAGGCGCTGGCGCACGCGGTGGTCGACGTCTCCGGGCGGCCCTACATGGTGCACGCCGGTGAGCCGAAGATGATGCGCGGCTTCGTGATCGGTGGGCACTACCCCACGGTGCTCAACAAGCACGTGCTCGAGTCGCTGGCCTTCCACGGGCACCTCGCGCTGCACGTGCGGGTGCTGGACGGGCGGGATCCGCACCACATCACCGAGGCCCAGTTCAAGGCGGTGGCGCGGGCGCTGCGGGCGGCGGTGGAGCCGGACGACCGGCTGACCGGGATCCCGTCGACCAAGGGCGCGCTGTAGCGCCCGCCGCCCGTAGCCCGCACGGGTCGGGTTACTCGCGCGCGTCCGCAGCGGCCCGGCCGGCGACCAGCACTGCGGCCAGCGCGAGCGAGCCGGCCACCGCCGTGCCGGCGACGTAGGCCACCGGGCCCGAGTCGACCAGCGCGGCGAACAGCCCGCCGGACACGGCCAGCACCACCGCCGCGAACAGCGCGTCCGCGATCTGCAGGGCGGAACTGTTGGTGCCCTGCTCGGTCGGCGCGGACAGCTCCAGGGTGAGCACCGACAGCGTCGGATAGACCAGGCCCATGCCCAGGCCGGCGCCCGCCCAGCCCAGCACCCCGACCACGAGCGGCACCGCCGGCACGACGGTCGCCCCGGCCAGCAGCACGCCCAGCCCGAGGAACGCCGTGCCCGCCCGCAGCAGGGTGGTTCGCGAGGGCGCGTGGTCGCGGCCCTGGAACCAGGACCCGGCCGACCACGTCAGCGCGGCCGCGGTCAGCACCAGGCCGGCCGTGGTCGGCGACAGCCCGCGCTCCCGGGAGAGCAGCAGCGGCAGGAACGTCTCGGCGCCGAAGAACGCGGCGGCGATCAGCCCGCGGAGCAGGACCACGCTGGGCAGGCCCGGCCGGGCCCGGAACGTGCCGGCCGGCAGCAGCCGGGGCCCGGACACCGCCACCGCGGCCAACGCGGTGGCACCCAGGGCCGCGGCGACCGGCCCGGAGAGCTGGCCGGCCTGGTGCAACCCCGTGGCGCCGACCGCGGCGCCGACCGCCCACAGCACCCGCCGGGCCGGCCGCCCGACGGCGCCCTCGACCCGGTCCGCGCAGCCTCGGCACCGACCCAGCCCCGGTTCCACCAGCAGCGCAGCCGGCACGGCCAGCGCCGCGGCCAGCAGGAACACCCACCGCCATCCCAGCAGCTCGACGATCAACCCGGCCAGCGGCGGTCCGGCCACCGCCGGCAGCAGCCAGGCCGCGGCGAACGCCGCGAACATCCGGGGCTGCAGCGCGGCCGGCACCACCCGGCCCACCACCACGTACAGCGCCACCGAGAACAGCCCGGTGCCCAGCCCCTGCACCGCCCGGCCGGCGGCCAGCGCGGTCATCGACGGGGCCAGCCCGGCGATCAGCAGCCCGAGCACGAACGCGGCCACCCCGACCCGCATCGACGCGGCCGGGCCGCGAGCGTCGCTCCACACCCCGGCCAGCACCATGCCGATCACGCTGGTGGCCAGCGGCAGCCCGAAGGCCAGGGCGTACGCCGCGACGCCGTCCAGCGCGGCGGCCGCCGTCGGCATCGCGGTGGCCACCGCCATCGCCTCGAACGCGCCCAGCGACACCAGGGCCACCGAACCCACCGTCAGTGTCCGCAGCGGGCCGCTGAGCAGGGTCACTGGCTCCGGGGGAGTGGTCGGGGCGCTGGTCGTCGCGGTCATGACGACAACCCTGCAACCTGAACCTCGGTCGAGGTCAACGCGGTGCGGCCGGGGTCACGTCCGGGGCGACAGCGTGCCCGCGCTGAGCGTCGGTCAGGCCGCGTACCGGGCGGGCGGGACGTCCGGTGGCGCGCCGGCGCCGGCCGGCAGGTCCGGGCAGGTCCGCTCGTAGGGGACGTCGTCGAGCAACCGTTTCCACTCGTCCATCGACAGGTTCCGGTTCACCAGCGCGCTACCGGCGGAGAGCCACGAGGTGAAGTGCGGATCCCACAGCCGACCGGCACCCGCGACGGTCGGCCCCGGCCCCCGTGGTCACGAGCCCAGTACGCTTCGGACGTGGCGCGGATAGTGGTGTTGGACTACGGATCGGGCAACCTGCGCTCCGCGGAGCGCGCCCTGCGCCGGGTCGGCGCCGACGTCACCGTCACCGCCGACCGGGACGCCGCGCTGGAGAGCGACGGCCTCGTCGTGCCGGGTGTCGGTGCGTTCGCGACCTGCATGTCCGGGCTCGCGGCCGTCGACGGCCCGCGGATCATCGAACAGCGGCTGGCCGGCGGCCGGCCGGTGCTCGGGATCTGCGTGGGGATGCAGGTGCTGTTCGAGCTGGGCGTCGAGTTCGGGGACCGCACCACCGGCTGCGGGCAGTGGCCGGGCACCGTGGAGCGGCTGAAGGCCGACGTGTTGCCGCACATGGGCTGGAACACCGTGCGAGCCCCCGCCGGATCGGTGCTGTTCGACGGGCTGGACGCGGACACCCGCTACTACTTCGTGCACTCGTTCGGGGTGCGGCGCTGGGAGCTCGAGCCCTCGACGGCGATCCGGCCGCCGCTGGTCACCTGGGCACACCACGGCGAGGACTTCGTCGCCGCGGTGGAGAACGGCTCGCTGGCGGCCACCCAGTTCCACCCCGAGAAGTCCGGGGACGCCGGGGCGACGTTGCTGCGCAACTGGCTGCGCGACGTGGTCGGTTGACGCCGGTGCGGGCTGCCGTGGTGTCACCCGCGCGTCGCGCGCCGGGTCGGACCCGGCCGGCCCGAGGCCACCGGTGACGCTGGGTAAGCTGCGCGCCGTGAGCTTCACCCTGCTGCCCGCCGTGGACGTCGCCGAAGGCCAGGCCGTCCGCCTGCTCCAGGGCGAGGCCGGCACCGAGACCGGCTACGGCGACCCGCTGGATGCGGCCATGCAGTGGCAGCGCGACGGCGCCGAGTGGATCCATCTCGTCGATCTCGACGCCGCCTTCGGCCGCGGGTCCAACGCCGAGCTGCTGGCCGCGGTGGTGGGCAAGCTCGACGTGGCCGTCGAGCTGTCCGGCGGGATCCGCGACGACGCCTCCCTGGAGCGGGCGCTCTCGACCGGCTGCGCCCGGGTCAACCTCGGCACCGCGGCCCTGGAGGATCCGGCCTGGTGCGCCCGGGCCATCGCCACCCACGGGGACCGCATCGCCGTCGGTCTGGACGTGCGGATCACCGACGCCGGTCACCGGCTGGCCGCCCGCGGCTGGACCACCGACGGCGGCGACCTGTGGGAGACCCTGGCCCGGCTGGACCGCGACGGCTGCGCCCGGTACGTGGTCACCGACGTGGGCAAGGACGGCACGCTGCGTGGGCCCAACGTCGCGCTGCTACGGGCCGTGGCCGCCGCCACCCCGGCCCCGGTGATCGCCTCCGGCGGCATCGCCGCGGTGTCCGACCTGGTGACGCTGGCCGAGGCGGCCGCCGCCGGGGCGAACATCGAGGGCTCGATCGTGGGCAAGGCGCTCTACGCCGGCCGGTTCACGCTGCCGCAGGCGCTGGCCGCGGTCCGGGCGGTCCGGCCCGCCGGCCGGGCGGTCGGATGAGCGAGCGTGCGAGCGCGTCGGCACCACGGCGCGAGCGGGCATGAGCGTCGCGGTCCGGGTCATCCCCTGCCTCGACGTCGACGCCGGACGGGTGGTCAAGGGCGTCAACTTCGCCGACCTGCGCGACGCCGGCGACCCCGTGGAGATGGCCCGGATCTATGACGCCGAGGGCGCCGACGAGTTGACCTTCCTCGACGTGACCGCCTCCTCGGGGGAGCGGGCCACCATGCTCGACGTGGTGCGCCGCACCGCCGAGCAGGTGTTCATCCCGCTCACGGTCGGCGGCGGCATCCGCTCGGCCGGCGACATCGACATCCTGCTGCGCGCCGGCGCCGACAAGGTCAGCATCAACACCGCGGCCATCGCCCGGCCGGAGCTGCTGGCCGAGGCGGCACGCCGCTTCGGTTCCCAGTGCATCGTGCTCTCCGTCGACGCCCGCACCGTGCCCGACGGCGGCGCGCCGACCCCGTCCGGCTGGGAGGTCACCACCCACGGCGGCCGCCGCGGCACCGGCATCGACGCCGTCGAGTGGGCTGCCCGCGGCCAGCAGCTGGGTGTGGGGGAGATCCTGCTGAACTCGATGGACGCCGACGGCACCCGCGCCGGGTTCGACCTGAAGATGATCGCTGCGGTGCGCGCGGCGGTGGAAGTGCCGGTGATCGCGAGCGGCGGGGCGGGCGAGATCGAGCACTTCGTGCCGGCCGTGCGCGCCGGCGCGGACGCGGTGCTGGCCGCCACCGTCTTCCACTTCGGACATTTCCGGATCGCCGAGGTCAAGCGGGCGCTGCGGGCGGCGGACATGGAGGTCCGGTGAGTCGTCCGGAGAACTCGGCGCTCGATTCCGCGATCGCGGCCCGGCTCAAGCGCAGCCCCGACGGGCTGATCTGCGCCATCGCCCAGCAGCGGGGCACCGGTGAGGTGCTGATGGTGGCCTGGATGGACGACGAGGCCCTGCGCCGCACGCTGACCACCCGCCGGGCCACCTACTGGTCGCGCTCCCGGGCCGAGTACTGGGAGAAGGGCGCCACGTCCGGGCACACCCAGCAGGTGCACGAGGTGCGGCTGGACTGCGACGGCGACACCCTGCTGGTGATCGTCGACCAGACCGGGGCCGCCTGCCACACCGGCGCCCGCACCTGCTTCGACGCCGACGTCCTGCTGCCCGCCCCCACCTGACCACTCCCGGTCGGGGTCAGGGGAGCGGGCCGGTGAGGTAGCGCTGCAGGGTCGGGGCCACCGCGCTGATCACGGTGGCGTGGTCGGCCGAGGCCAGCGGCTCCAGCTTCAGCACGTAGCGCACCAGCCCCATCCCGAACAGCTGGGAGCCGACCAGCCCGGCGCGCAGGTCGGGCCGGTCCGGGGCCACCGTGGCCACGATCCGCTTGACCATCACGTTCCCGATGAACTCGCGCAGCATCCTGGCCGCGTCCTCGTGGCTGGCGATGCTGCGCAGCACGGCGGCCATCGGCCCGCCACCGGTCTGGTCCCAGATCGTCAGGAACCGCTGCACCATCCGCTCGCCGAGCCGCTCCGGGTCGCCGGGCACGATCTCGGCCATCACCACGGCCGGGTTGATCGGCAGCTGCAGCGCCTCGGTGAACAGCGACTCCTTGCCGCCGAACCAGTGGTTGACCATCGCCGGGTCGACCCCGGCCCGGTCGGCGATCATGCGCACGGTCGCGCCCTCGTAACCGCGCTGGGCGAACTCGACGCGGGCGGCGGCGAGCAGCTCGGCCCGGGTGTCACCACCACCCGGGCGTCGCCCGCGCCGGCGCGCCGGTTCGGGACCCGCACCGTTCTCGCCGCGACCACCGTCGCCGGCGTCGATGCCGTCGGCGACGGCACCGGCGCCCGTCCCGGCTGCCGGCGCTGCTGTCTCACGGCCCCTCACGTCCCCATTGTCACCGACGTCCGGCCCTGCCCGCCCGCTGTGTCGGCGGCACCGGCGCGGCTGGGAGAATGGGCGCATGTCCGTCCCCGCGCCGACTGTCGGCTCCGCCGGTGCCCTCGGTGCGGTCACCCCGGGTCGCGAGGAGTTCCGCGAACTGGCCGTCGAGCACCGGGTGATCCCGGTGACCCGGCGACTGCTGGCCGACGACGAGACCCCGGTCGGGGTCTACCGCAAGCTGGCCGGTGACCGCCCCGGCACGTTCCTGCTCGAATCGGCCGAGAACGGGCGCTCCTGGTCCCGCTGGTCCTTCGTCGGGGCGCGCTCGGCCGCGGCGCTGACCGTGGTCGACGGCGAGCTGACCTGGAGCGGCGAGGTTCCCGCCGGCCTGCCGCGCACCGGTGATCCGCTGGCCGCGCTGCGGACGGTGATCGAGGAGCTGCGCAGCGAGCGGCTGCCCGGACTGCCCCCGCTGACCGGCGGCATGGTCGGCTACCTGGGCTACGACGTGGTGCGCCGGTTGGAGCGGCTGCCCGAGCTGGCCGTCGACGACCTGCGCATCCCTGAGCTGGTGATGCTGCTGGCCACCGATCTGGCCGCCGTCGACCACCACGAGGGCACCATCACGCTGATCGCCAATGCGATCAACTGGGACGCCACGGACGAGCGCGTCGACGAGGCCTACGACGACGCGGTGGCCCGGCTGGACCGGATGACCGCGGAGCTGGCCGCGCCGGCCGCGTCCACGGTGGCCGTCTACGGCCCGGCGGAGCCGCGCTTCACCCGGCGCCGCAGCCCGGCCGAGCACCACGCCGCGGTCGAGATCGCCAAGCAGCAGATCCGCGACGGTGAGGCGTTCCAGGTCGTGGTGTCGCAGCGGTTCGAGTCGGCCTGCCCGGCCGACCCGCTGGACGTCTACCGGGTGCTGCGGGCCACCAACCCCAGCCCGTACATGTACCTGCTGCGGCTGGAGTCCGCGCCGTCGGCGAACGGCCCCGGGGAGCGGTTCGACATCGTCGGCTCCAGCCCGGAGGCGCTGGTCACGGTGCGCGACGGGCGGGCCACCACGCATCCCATCGCCGGCACCCGGTGGCGGGGCGCCACCGACGAGGAGGACGTGCTGCTGGAGAAGGAGCTGCGCACCGACGAGAAGGAGCGGGCCGAGCACGTGATGCTGGTCGACCTGGGCCGCAACGACCTGGGCCGGGTCTGCGCCCCGGGCACGGTGAAGGTGCACAGCTTCTTCTCCGTGGAGCGCTACAGCCACGTCATGCACCTGGTCTCCACCGTCACCGGCACGCTGCGCGCTGAGTGCAACGCCTTCGACGCGGTGATCGCCTGTTTCCCGGCCGGCACCCTGTCCGGCGCCCCGAAACCGCGCGCCATGGAGATCATCGAGGAGTTGGAGCCGACCCGGCGCGGGCTCTACGGCGGCATCGTCGGCTACCTCGACTTCGCCGGCGATGCCGACACCGCCATCGCCATCCGCACCGCTCTGGTCCGGGACGGGGTCGCCTACATCCAGGCCGGCGGCGGGATCGTGGCCGACTCGGACCCGGTGGCCGAGGACACCGAGTGCCTGAACAAGGCGCGCGCGGTGCTGTCGGCGGTGGCCACCGCGGCCACCCTGGAGCGGCCGGCCGCGATCGGCGGGTCGGGGGTGCGCGAGCACCCCGCCGCGCCGTCGTGACGGGCCGGCGGTCGGCGGGTCGGCGGTCGGCGGGGCGGGCGCTGGGGCTCACCGCCGCCGGGCTGGTCGCGGCGGCCGCGCTGCTCTGGTGGGGGAGCGCCGCGGTGTGGTTCGCGGTGCACCCGCCCGGCCGGCCGGTGGTCGAGCTGACCGGCGTCCAGGTCTCGGCCGCGCCGGGCAGCACCGCGCTGCTCGCGCTGGCCGGGGTGGCCGGGGTCATTGCCACGGCGGGCCCGCTGCGCCGCGGGATCGGGCTGCTGCTGGGCGCGGCGGGGGTGGTGGTCGCCGTGCTGATGGTTCGGACCGTGCTCGGCGGTGTGCCCGCCGAGGCGCGACCCGCGGCTGCGCCCGGCGCGGTGCCCGCCGGGGCGGCGCCGGCCGTGCTGCCGGTCGAGGTCGGCGCGGCATCCTGGCTGGCCGTGGCCGGCGCCGTGGTGCTGGGCGCGGTCGGCGCGTTCGTCGCGCTCCGGGAGCCGCGGCTGGCCCGCCTCGGCGCCCGCTACGACCGGGACGACGCGCGCCGCGTCGAGCTCGACCCGGACCGTGCGGCGTGGCAGCAGCTCGACGCCGGTCGCGACCCCACGGCCGACCCCGCGTTCGACGCCGCGGTGGATCAGGGGGAAGATCCTTGCGACGACAAGCGGAGCCGCGCCGGGTAGGTCGGCTTTTGTGGATCTTCGGGAGCGGTCGGTGGGCCGCGCGGCCCGTCGACCAAGATCCACTGGTCACCGCCTAGCATGGTTTCGCCGTCATCATCTTCACAGCTTCGGACGCCGGTCCGGACGCAACCGAGAGGAGGCCACCGCGATGGGGCACAGCGGAGGCAGCGTTCTCGACTCCATCGTGGACGGTGTTCGGGCGGATCTGGCGGAGCGGGAGTCCGCGATCGACTTCGCCGAGATCAAGCGGCGGGCCGTGGCCGCACCGCCGCCGCGGGACGTGATGGCGGCACTGCAGGCCCCCGGCATCGGCGTGATCGCCGAGGTGAAGCGGGCCAGCCCCTCGCGCGGCGAGCTGGCCGCCATCGACGACCCGGCCGAGCTGGCCACCGAGTACGCCGCGGGCGGCGCCCGGGTGATCAGCGTGCTCACCGAGGAGCGCCGCTTCGGGGGGTCGCTCGCCGACCTGGCCGCGGTCCGGGCGGCCACCGACGTGCCCCTGCTGCGCAAGGACTTCATCGTCAGCCCCTACCAGGTGCACGAGGCCAGGGCCTACGGCGCCGACCTGGTGCTGCTGATCGTCGCGGCGCTGGAGCAGAACGTGCTGGACGCGCTGCTCGACCGGGTCGAGTCGCTCGGCATGACCGCGCTGGTCGAGGTGCACACCGAGGAGGAGGCCGACCGCGCGCTGGAGGCCGGGGCCACCGTGATCGGGGTGAACTCGCGCAACCTGCACACCCTCGAGGTGAACCGGTCGATCTTCGCTCAGCTCGCGCCGGGGCTGCCCAGCGGCGTGCTGCGGGTCGCCGAGTCCGGGGTGCGCGGGCCGGCCGACCTGCTGACCTACGCCGGCTGGGGCGCCGACGCGGTGCTGGTCGGGGAGGGCCTGGTGACCAGTGGCGACCCGCAGGCCGCGGTGCGCGGCCTGGTGGCCGCCGGGTTCCACCCGTCGTGTTCGAGAATGGCGAGATGACGAGCAGGTCGACGGTCGGCAGCAGCA
>DATMDS010000098.1:0-6321 GCA_035557575.1 Pseudonocardia sp.
GCCGGACTCGCCGACCAGCGCGACCACCTCGGCCTTGGCCACGTCGAAGCTGACCCCGTGCACGACCTCCTTGCGGCCGTAGAAGACCTTGAGGTCGTCGACGGACAGGATGATGTCGCGCGCGGTGTTCGGGTCGGCATCGGTGGTGTTGCCGCGGTTGATGTCCCAGTCGCCGATCTCGCCGACGCGCAGGCACTTCGCGGTGTGGTCCGGGCCGACCTGGAAGTCCGGCGGATCGGTCTGCCGGCAGCGGTCCTGCACGTACTCGCAGCGGTCGTGGAACCGGCAGCCGGACGGGCGCCGGCCCGGTCCCGGCGTCGAGCCCGGGATGCCGATCAGCGCGCGGGCCTGCGACAGGTGCGGGATGGCGTCCAGCAGCGCCCGGGTGTACGGGTGCGCTGGCTGGTGGAACATGGCGTCCCGCGGGCCCAGCTCGATGATCCGCCCGGCGTACATGACGGCGACCCGGTCGGCGATGTTGGCCACCACGGCCAGGTCGTGCGTGACGTAGAGGGCCGCGACCCGGTGGCTGCGGCAGAGCTCGCCCATGGTCCGCAGCACCATGCCCTGGGTGGTGACGTCCAGTCCGGTCGTGGGCTCGTCGAGCACGAGCACCTTCGGTCGCGGCAGGAAGGCCATGGCCAGCGCGACCCGCTGCACCTGCCCCCCGGAGAGCTGGTGCGGGTAGCGGGCCAGGAACTCGTCGTCGTCGGGCAGCCCGACCTCGCGCAGGCCGTCCCGGGCACCCTGCAGCCGCTGCTCGGCGGTGCCGATGCCGTGCAGCTCCAGCAGCTCGACGATCTGGCGGCCGATGCGGATGGCCGGGTTCAGCGCGGCGCCCGGGTCCTGCGGCACATAGGCGATCTTGAGGCCGCGGATCTCGCGGATCTGCTCCCAGGGCAGGGCCAGCACGTCCTGGCCCTCGAACAGCACCGTGCCGCGCTCGATGAACGCGCCGCGCCGGGAGTAGGCCAGCAGCGCCGTGCCGGCGGTGGTCTTGCCCGAGCCGGACTCGCCGACCAGCCCGACCACCTCGCCGGGGCGCAGCTCGATGTTGATTTCGTCGACGACGTCGAGGTTGCGGCCGGTGAGCGCGACCCGCAGGTCGGCGACGGTGCAGCCGGCCTCGACGTCCGGGGTCTCCTCGACAATGCTCATCGCACTCCCTCGCTGCGCTCGGTCGACCCGTTGAGTAACGGCAGAGCGCGGAGGCGCAGTGTCAATGATTCGCTCGCAAGCTCGCTCATCCGTCACCCCGACCGGCCAGTTGCGCGATGCCGTCGGCCATCAGGTTGGTGCCGACGGTGAAGATGCCGATGATGATCACCGGTGCCAGCACTCCCCAGGGCTGGACGAGCAGCGCCAACCGGTTCTCGTTGATCATTTGGCCCCAGTCGGCCGCACCCGGATTGGTGGCGAAGCCCAGGAAGCCGATGCCGGCGACGATGCCGATCGAGTAGGTCAACCGCAGCCCGGCCTCGGCCAGCAGCGGCGCGTTCATGTTGGGCAGCACCTCGGCCATGATCACGCGCAGCCGGCTCTCGCCGAGCGCCTCGGCCGCGGTCACGAAGTCGCGGGAGACGATGCCCAGCGCCACCCCGCGGGCCAGCCGCGCCACCCGCGGCGCGTGCGAGGCGCCGACCAGCAGCACGATCATCCACCAGGACGGCTGGTCGACCGCGGTGAGCACGAGCAGCGCGAGCAGGATCTGCGGGAAGGCCAGCGCGACGTCGTTCAGCCGCATGATCGCCTCGTCCAGCCAGCCGCCGGCGTACGCGGCGACCACCCCGATGATGATGCCGAGCACCATGCCCAGCGCGGTGGCCAGCAGCGAGATCAGCAGGATCGAGCCGCCGCCGGCCAGCACCCGGCTCCACACGTCCTGGCCGAGGTAGTCGGTGCCCAGCCACGAGCCCTCCATGGTGAACGGCTTGCCGACGATGTCGTTCTCGCCGTACGGGGCCAGCCACGGGCCGATGATCGCCACCAGCGCGATCACCACAGTGATCACGATCCCGATGACCAGCCGGCGTTGCTGCCCGATCCGCCGCAGGTTGGCCGGACTGAGAACCGTCATGACGAGATCGCCGTCCTCGCTCGCGGGGTGAACAGGATGGACAGCACGTCCGCGATCAGGTTGACCCCCACGTACACCGCGGCGATGACCATGGCCAGCACCTGCACCATCGGGAAGTCGCTGTTGCGCACCGAGTCGACCAGGCTGGCCCCGATCCCCGGGTAGGAGAACAGGTACTCGACGATCACCACACCGCCGGCCAGCCAGGCCAGCTGCAGGGCGATCACCTGGATGCCCGGCACGATCGCGTTGAGCAGCGCGTGCTTGCGCAACACCACCCGCTCCGGGACGCCCTTGAGCCGGGCCAGCTCGACGTAGTCGGAGTCGAGCACCTCGAGCAGGCTGGAGCGCACGATCCGGGACACGTACGGCGCCACGGCGATCACCAGTGTCAGTACCGGCAGGATCATCGACGCCGGTTTCGACCACGGCGGCGCGCCGCCACCGGCGATGGTCACCGCGGGCAGCAGGTGCAGCACGGTGGTGGAGAACAGGGCCACCAGCATGATGCCGACCACGAACTCGGGCAGCCCGGCCAACGTGATCATGATGACCTGGATGACGCTGTCTGTGCGCTTGCCCCGGTAGTTCGCCGAGATCATCGCGATGCCGAACGCCACCGGGATCATGACGATGGCCGAGACCAGCACCAGCACCGCGGAGTTGACGATCCGGTCCCCGACCAGGGTGCCGACCGGGAGCCCGTTGGCGATCGAGTTGCCCAGGTTGCCGGTGAACAGCCCACCCAGCCAGTCGAAGTAGCGCACGATCACCGGCTGGTCCAGCTTGAGCTGGGCCTCCAGCGCGGCCACCCGCTCCGGGCTGGACGCGTAGTCCTTGCCCAGGATGGCGCGCACCGGATCGCCGAGCGCGGCGGTGGCGAAGAAGACCAGCACCGAGCAGAGCCACAGCGTCAGGACGGCCAGCCCGAGCCGGCGGGCCAGCCACTTCAGCCAGGCGGTGCCCGCCGAGCCGGTGCGCGCCGGGGCCGGCGCCGGGGCCGACGGTTTCGTCGCCAGATCGGTCATGGCCGCCTCACGTGGTGGGGACGAAGGACGCGTTCTTGAACCCGAAGTTCGAGCACGGCAGGTAGCGGTGCGAGGCCAGGCCCTGGACCAGGTTGGAGTAGGCGTCCAGCTGGCGCTTGAAGCCCCAGATGATGAAGCCGCCGGTGTTGTACTCGATCTCCTGCGCGTCGTGCAGCAGCTGGGTGCGCCTGGCCGGGTCGGGCTCGCGCTTGGCCTGGTCGATCAGCGCGGTGAAGGCCGGGTCGTCGAAGTGCGTCTCGTTGTAGGTGGCGCCGGCCACCGAGGAAGTGGCCACCTGCGGGATGTAGTTGCGGGTGTTCCAGAAGTCCTGGGCGAAGTTCCAGCTCAGGTAGCGGTCGCCGTAGAAGACGTTGGCGTCCGCCTTGTTCAGCCGCACGGTGACCCCGGCCAGCCGGGCCTGCTCGACGAACAGGTTGGCCGACTCCACCGCGCCGGCGCCGACCGCGGACGAGGTGACCAGCTCGACGTCGAGGTTCTCCTGCCCGGCTTGGCGGAGCAGGGACTTGGCCTGGTCGATGTCCTGCATGCGCTGCGGCAGGTGGCTGGCGTAGGCCGGGTCGAACGGGGAGTACATGTCGTTGCCGAGCACACCGAAGCCGTTCAGCGCCTGGTCGATCATCTGCTGCCGGTCCACGATGAGCCGCAGCGCCTGTCGCACCCGCACGTCGGAGAACGGCTCGACGTCGACCCGCATGGTGAACGGCACCCAGGCCCCGGTCTCCGAGACCAGCGGGGAGGCGCCCTGCGGCTCGATGGTGCCGGCCAGGTAGTTGGGCAGGTTGTCGATGCTCTGCACCTGGCCCGCGAGCAGCGCGTTGACCTTGGCCGCGTCGTCGGCGAAGTCGTAGATGAACAGCTCGTCCACCCACGCCGGGCCGTCCCAGTAGTTCTCGTGCCGGACGAACTGGCTCAGCTGGCCGGGCACGAAGTGCTTGTAGGCGAACGGGCCGGTGCCGACCGGGGTGCTGACGTCGAAGTCGGTCGGGATGACGCCGACCGTGTACTCGGCCAGCAGCTGGTCGAGCACCGCGTACGGGGAGTTGAGCTGCAGCAGGATCGTCCTCGGGTCGAGGATCTTCGAGTTGTTCAGCTCCAGGATGGTGGCCAGCTCGGTGCCGCCGGAACCCGTGTTCTCCGGGTCGGTGACGGTGGCCAGGCTGTGCATGACGTCGTCCGGGGTCACCGTCTTGCCGTGGTGGAACTCCACGCCGTCGCGCAGCCGGATCGTCCACTGGGTGTTGTCCGCGTTCGGCGTGACCGACTCGGCCACCGCGGGCTCGATCTGGTACTCGGCGTTCCAGCGCAGCAGCGGCTCGTAGAGCTGCAGGCAGCGGCTGATGTCCGGGTTGGTCACCGGGAAGTACGGCTCCAGGGTGTCCTTGAGCCCGCCGCCGGTGGCGCCGTGGCTGTACACGCCGCCCCGGACCTGCGGCGTCCCGGGCGGGGCCGGCGTCGGCACCGCGGCGCAGGCCGACAGTCCGGTCAGCCCGGTGAGACCGGCCGCCGCGGCGAGCCCGAGCTTCAGTACCTCGCGGCGGGACGGCCGCGCGCTGAGGAGAACTCGTGGGAATCCTGAGGGTGGTGGCTGTCGCATGATGCGAACTCCTTCGGAATGATGTGAAACTAGACACAGCGCCAAAGCCCGTCAAGAGATCGGGTGAAGTCCGGGTGTGGACGGATGAACGGGAGATGTCGCCGTGACTGCGAGTGGGCAACAGCCGGCGGCATCGGTCCGGATCCAGTCGGTGGACCGGGCGGTCGACCTGCTGCTCGCGGTGGCCGCGGCCACCCCGTCCAGCGCGACCGCGCCGGCGCTGGCCCGGGCCTGCGGACTGAACCGGGCCACCGCGTGGCGGCTGCTCAAGACGTTGCAGGCCCGCGGCCTGGTGTCGCTGGACGAGCCGACCGGCCGCTACTCGATCGGGCTGACCGCGGTGGAGCTGGGCAACGCGGCGGGCCCGGACGCGCTGATCGCGGCCGCGCGCCCGGTACTGGAGCGGACCTGCGCGGAGACCGGGGAGACCGCGTCGCTGGCCGTGCCCGGGATGGGCGGGCTGACCTACGTCGACGAGGTGACCCCGACCGCGGTGCTCACGGCGAGCTGGCTGGGCCGCTCGGTGCCGGTGCACGCCACCTCGACCGGCAAGGCGCTGCTGGCGTTCCTGCCCCCCGAACAGGTGCGGCGAGTGCTCGCGGGCTCGCTGGCGTCGTTCACCTCCACGACGATCACCGACCCGGAGGCGCTGGCCGCCGAGCTGGCCGCCACCCGGGCCCGCGGTTACGGGGTGTGCGCCGGGGAGCTGGAGTCGTCGCTGTACGGGGTGTCGGCGCCGGTGCTGGACCGGCACCACCGCCCGCTGGCCGTGCTGAGCATCTGGGGGCCGCGGGACCGGGTGCCGGAGCAGAAGTTCGCCGAGCTGGGGGCGGTCGCGGTGCGGGCCGCGGCCGCGGTGGCCGCGGCGCGGGGTGATCTGGGCGGCCGGTGGCCGCAGGCGCCGGTCGTGGCCTGACCCGGGCTCAGCCCGCGGCCGGGCGTTCCAGCAGGTCGGCGTGGTGGCGCCGGGCCACCTCGGGGTGCGAGCGGAACCAGCCCATGAGCGCGTTGTCGCCGAAGCGGGGCAGCAGCGCGTTGTGCTCGGTCTCGGTGCGGCCGGGGGCGTGCGCGGCCAGCTCGGGGGGCAGCGGCACGGGGTGCAGGGTGGCGTCCAGCCGCGGCGACCAGAAGATCCCGATCGACTGCCGGGTGCGGCCGGGCGGGCACGGCAGCACCCGGTGCAGGGTGGAGACGAGGTAGCCGTGGGTGGCCACCTCCAGCATCTCCCCCACGTTGATCACCAGCGCGTCCGGCAGCGGCGGCACGTCGATCCACTGCTCGGCTCGCGGCGGCCGGGCCTGCAGCCCGCCGGTCGCGTCCTGCAGCAGCAGGGTGAGGAAGCCCCAGTCGGCGTGCGGTCCGACGCCCTGCGCGTCCGGGCCGTCGTCGGCGCGGCCCACGTACCGGATGAGCTTGCCGAACCAGTGCGGTCGCTCGGCGAACGCGGCGGCGAAGTGGTCCTCGGCCAGCCCCAGCGAGGCGGCGATGGCCGCGGTCAGCTCGGCGCCCACCCCGGCCAGCAGCTCCGCCCAGGCCAGCACGAGCGGGCGCAGCGCGGGCAGCTGCGCGTCCGGCCACTGGTTCGGGCCCTCGAGCAGCCG
>DATMDS010000099.1:0-24362 GCA_035557575.1 Pseudonocardia sp.
ACGGGATCCGGCCAACGGTCCGGGGGGAGCCCGGTGACGTCCTGATCCTCGGGAACTGTGGCGTCGACGAGGAACACGTCGGCGTCGAGCACTCCGAGGGCGGCCTGCGAGCAGTCGGTCGTTCTCCACGTAGCAGCTCGCTCGTTGCGCGCGGCGGCGGATCGGGCCGGGCTCGCGCACCACATCGCCACCGCGTCGGCGGCGCTGAGGCCCGCGTCGGGCGGGCAGCGCGTAGCCCGGTTCGCTCGACAGGGCAGCGAGGCTGCTCGCCGCCGGGCCCCGCACGGCGAAGGCGTCGAGCAGTCCGTCCTGAGCTGGACCGCGAGCTCGTCGGCGAGCATGCGCCGACGGACCGTCAGATTCCGGAGGGCTGCGCCAGCAACTCGGCCACCAAACCGTCGATGAACGCGGTATCCACCGGGTTCGCGCCGCCGCCAGCGAAGTGCCCCCACACCCCCGGGATCACCCGCAGCTCCGCCGTCGACATGTGCCCGACCGCCCACCGCTCGTCCTCGGGCGGGAAGTAGAGGTCCTTCTCCGCCGGCGCCACGATGGCCCGGGCCCTGATCGACGCCAGCGCCTCCTCGGTCGACGCGAAGCCCGGGGTGTGGCCGACGTCCCCGTTCCACCAGGTGTCGAGCATGGTCAGCAGGTTGTTCGGATCGCGGCCGTCGAGGAAGAAGCCCTCCCAGAACACGACGAGGAAGTCCTCCAGCGAGGTGTGCCCGAGCTCGCGCCACACCTCGTCCCAATAGAAGGCCTGGGAGAAGCCCCAGCCGGCGTAGACGCGCGCGGCGGCGCGCAGCCCGGTCACCGGCGGCGCGTCGGGCGCGTACCAGCCGCCGGCGAAGGCCGCGTCCGCGGTCAGCGCCGCCCGGACCCCCTCCAGGAAGACGCGGTTGTGCGGGCTGGTCCGCGACGACCCGCAGAACGGCAGCATCCGCTGCACCATCTCGGGGTGGCTGACTGCCCACTGGTAGGTCTGGCCGGCACCCATCGACCAGCCCAGCACCAGCGGCAGCGTCTCGATCCCGAACACCTCGGTGACCAGCCGGTACTGGGACTCCACGTTGTCCCGCACCGAGATCCGCGGGAACCGGGCCCGGTCGTAGGGCGGCGGCGTGTTCGACGGCGACGAGGACAGCCCGTTGCCGAGCATGTTGGGCACGATGATGAACCAGCGCTCGGGGTCGAGCGCCATCCCCTCACCGATCAACCACTCGTTGTCCCAGTGCCGGCCGGAGTACCAGGTCGGGTACACGATCGCGTTGGACCGATCCTCGTTCAGCGTCCCGTAGGTCTGGTACGCGACGCGGGCGGGGCGCAGCGTGGCCCCGCACTCCAGGGTGAAGTCGGCGAGCTCGTGAACGTCGTACGGTGCGTCCGGGCCGCTCATGGTGCCACCTCCGGCATCGACCAGTTCATCATCGAACTAATCCGACGCCGAGCGCGGCGTCAACCCTTGCGGCCGCGCTTCTCCCGCACCCGCACCGAGATCCGCACCGGCGAACCGGGGAAGCCGAACTCCTCGCGCAGCCGGCGCTCCAGGAACCGCCGGTACCCGGCCTCCAGGAAGCCGCTGGTGAACAGCACGAACGTGGGGGGCCGGGTGCTCGCCTGGGTGGCGAACAGCACTTTGGGCTGCTTGCCGCCGCGCACCGGCGGCGGGGTCGCGGCGATCACGTCGGACAACCAGCCGTTCAACCGGCCGGTCGAGATCCGCCGGTCCCACGACTCCAGGGCCGTGCGCAGGGCGGGCGCGATCCGGGCGATCGAACGGCCGGTCAGGGCGGAGACGTTGATCCGCTCGGCCCACTGCACCCGGACCAGGTCCCGTTCCAGCTCCCGCTTCATGGCCAACCGGCGGTCCTCGTCGACCAGGTCCCACTTGTTGAACACCAGCACCAGCGCCCGGCCGGACTCCTCGACCATGGTGATCAGCCGCTGGTCCTGCTCGGCGATCGGCTCGCTCGCGTCGATCAGCACGATCACCACCTCGGCCGCCTCTATGGCGGCCTGGGTGCGCAGGCTGGCGTAGTACTCCATGCCGCTGGCCGTGCGCACCCGCTTGCGGAGGCCCGCGGTGTCCACGAAGCGCCAGGTCTCGCCGTCCAGCTCGACCAGCGAGTCCACCGGGTCGACCGTGGTGCCGGCGACCTCGTGGACCACCGAGCGCACCTCGCCGGACACCCGGTTCAGCAGGCTGGACTTGCCGACGTTCGGCTTGCCGACCAGCGCGACCCGGCGGGGCCCGCCGGTGGCGGTCCGGAAGGTGTCGCGCGGGCTCTCCGGCAGGGCCTCGAGCACCGCGTCGAGCAGGTCGCCGGAACCGCGCCCATGCAGGCCGCTGACCGGGTGCGGCTCCCCCAGGCCCAGCCGCCACAGCGCGGACGTGTCGGCGACCAACCGGTCGTCGTCGACCTTCGTCGCGGCCAGCAGCACCGGGCGGTCGGAGCGGCGCAGCACCCGCGCGGCGGCCTCGTCGGTGGCGGTGGCGCCCACGGTCGCGTCCACCACCAGCAGGATCGCGTCGGCGGTGCGCATGGCCATCTCGGCCTGCGCGGCCACCGCGGCCTGCAGGCCGGTGGCGTCGGGTTCCCAGCCGCCGGTGTCGACGAGGGTGAACCGACGGCCGTTCCACAGCGCGTCGTAGGCGATGCGGTCGCGGGTGACGCCCGGGATGTCCTGCACCACCGCTTCCCGGCGCCCGATCAGGCGGTTGACCAGGGTGGACTTCCCGACGTTCGGGCGGCCGACGACGGCCAGCACCGGCACCGGGCTGGGAAGGGTCTCGACCCCCGCGTCGGGGTCCTCGCTGCTGCTCACGTCGTGTTGCTCCGTACCTCGTCGAGTTCTCGCACCATCCCGGCCAGCGCGGCCCGGATGGTCTCGGTGGCCGCGGTCAGCCCGGCCCGTCCACCGCCGGCCGGGACCGACAGAGTCTCCCCGACCAGCACGTCGACCCGCGGCCGCCACCGCCGGTTCCGGTCCGGCCGGTGGGTGCCGCGACACACCACCGGGAGCACCGCGGCCCCGGTGCTGCGGGCCAGCCAGGCCGCGCCGTGGTGCGCGGCCCGCACCTCGCCGGTGCCCCGGGTGCCCTCCGGGAAGACCGCGATCAGGCCACCCGCCCGCAGCACGTCCAGCGCCGCCAGCAGCGGAGCCCGGTCCGGTGTACCGCGGCGCACCGGCAACTGCCCGATGCGCAGCAGCCCCCAGCCGACCGGGCCCCGGAACAGCTCGCGCTTGACCAGGAACACCGCGTGCCGGCCCAGCATTCCGAACAGCAGCGGACCCTCCACCAGCGTGCTGTGGTTGGACACCAGCACCACCGGGCCGCTGGCCGGGATGGACTCCCGGCAGTGCCACCGGACCCGGAAGAACGGCCGGAACCACCAGCGGCCGATCCAGCGGGCCACCTCGTGCAGCCACGGCCACGTGCCGGGCGGGAGATCGGACTCCGCCGGCACCGCGCGTGCCCGGTCGGTCCTCATCGGACCAGGCCCCGCTCCTTCACCAGCCGCAGCAGCTCGGTCAGAACGGCGTCCACGCTGAGCTCGTCGGTGTCGATCACCTCGGCGTCCGCGGCGACGTGCAGCGGCGAGGTCTTGCGGGTGGAGTCGAGCCGGTCCCGGCGCCGGACGTCGGCCAGCACCGAGTCGAAGTCGCCGTCGCGCCCGGCCTTGCGGTCCTGGGCCCCCCGGCGCGCGGCGCGGACGTCCTCGGACGCGGTGAGGTACACCTTGAGCGGAGCGTCCGGTACGACGACGCTGCCGATGTCCCGGCCCTCCACGACCACCCCCGCGCACCCCGCGGCCAGCGCCTCGGAGATCAGCTGCCGCTGCCGGCGCACCAGCGCGGCGCGCACCGCGGGCAGCGCCGACACCGCGCTCACCGCGCCGGTCACCTCGGGCCCGCGGATCTCCGCGCCCACGTCGGCGCCGCCGAGCAGGATCGCCGGGGTGCTCGGGTCCGTGGTCGACGTGACGTCCTCCGCCGCGGCCAGGGCCACCGGTTCCGCCTCGGGTTCCGTCCCCGCCAGCCCGGCGCGCAGCACCGCCAGGGTCACCGCCCGGTACATCGCGCCGGTGTCCAGGTACCCCGCGTGTGCCGCCGTGGCCAGCCGGCGGGAGACGGTCGACTTCCCGGTGCCGGACGGCCCGTCCATCGCCACCACGCCGTGCAGCCGTTCGGTCACGCCAGACACCCTCCGTCGATCGCCATCCTGTCGCACCGGCCCCACGAGCCGGCTACAGGCCCACCGCACGGTAGAGCGACCCGACCTCGGTGTGGTTGAGCGCCCGGATCCGACCCGGCCGCTGGGCGCCCAGCTGGACCTCGCCGATCGCGGTGCGCACCAGGCGGCGCACCGGATGCCCGACCTCGTCCAGCAACCGCCGCACCACGTGCTTGCGCCCCTCGTGGATCACCAGCTCGACCATCGAGCGTCCGGGGAGGCTGTCGACCAGCTTGAACGAGTGCACCGCCACCGGCCCGTCGTCGAGCTCGACCCCGTCGCGCAGCCGGCGCCCCAGGTCCCGGGGGACCTGGCCGAGCACCTCGGCGAGGTAGGTCTTCTCCATCTCGTACGAGGGGTGCATCAGCCGGTGCCCGAGGTCGCCGTCGTTGGTCAGCAGCAGCAGGCCCTCGGTCTCGGCGTCCAGCCGGCCGACGTGGAACAGCCTGCCCCGCGGAGCGTCGGCGAAGCGACCGTCGCCACCGCCGCGTTCGGCCACCAGGTCACCCACGCAGGGCCGACCGCGGTCGTCGGACATCGTGGACAGCATCCCGCGCGGCTTGTTCAGCGCGAGATGGACCAGGTCGTCGCGCACCACGATGCGCGAGCCGTCCACATGCACCACCGCCGTGTCCGGATCGACGCGGCGGCCCATCTCCTTCACGATCTTCCCGTCCACGCTGACCCGGCCGGCGGCGATCAACTCCTCGGCGGCGCGGCGGGACGCCACCCCGGCCTGCGCCAGTACCTTCTGCAGGCGGACACCGTCGGACCGAGCCCCGACGCTCATGTCACTCATCTCGGCCTTCGTCATTCCTCAGTGGTCTCGAAATCTCAGATCTTCCGACGCCGCGACGTTCGAGATGGATCACAGCTCGTCGATCGCGTCGACGCCGGGCAGCAGCGGCGCCAGCGGCGGCAGCTCCTCGACGGACGACAGCCCGAGTCGCTCCAGGAACAGCTCGGTGGTGCGGAACAGGGTGCCCTGGGTGGACTCGTCGACCCCGGCCTCCTGCACCAGCCCGCGGGTCAGCAGCGTACGCAGCACGCCGTCACAGTTCACCCCCCGCACCGCGGCGACCCGCGCCCTGGTCACCGGCTGCCGATAGGCGATCACGGCGAGCGTCTCCAGCGCCGCGCGGGTGAGCCGGGCGTGCTGGCCGTCGAGCAACATCCGCTCCACGTAGGGCGCGTAGGTGTCGCGGGTGTAGAAGCGCCAGCCGGCACCGACATGGCGCAGGTCGATGCCGCGCCCGGCCCGGGCGTAGCTGTCGGCCAGCCGCTCCAGCGCGGCAGTTACCCGGGCCGCCGGCTGCTGCACCGCGGCGGCCAGCGTGCCGTCGTCGGTCGGGACGTCCACCACGAGCAGCAACGCTTCCAGGGCGGCGTCGAGCCGGGCGTCGTCCAGTACCCCGTCCAGCCCGGCGGCCGGCACGGTGTCGGGTTCGTGGTCGATCGCGTTCAGGGCTTCACTCATGATCGTGTGGCGTGGCATCGGTATTCGGTGTCCAGCGTACTGTCAGCTCGCCGAACGCCTCCGGCTGATCCAGGTCGACGCGGCGCTCGCGGTACAGGTCGAGCACGCCGAGGAAGCGCGCCACCACCTCCAGCGGGCCCACGCAGTCGGCGGTGAGCGCCGCGAAGCTGGCCGCGCCCAGCTCGCGCAGGCGGCGCCGCAGCAGCTCGGTGTGCTCGGCCACGGACACGGTGGCCACGTGCAGGTGGTCGACACCGACGGTCGGCGGCGGCTTGGGCCGGAACACCGAGGCGGCGAGCTCGGCGAAGGCCTGCGGGTTCACGCCGAGCAGCACCTCCGGCAGCAGCGCGGCGAAGCGCTCCTCGAGCGCCACCGAACGTGGGAAGCGGCGCATCGCGCTCGCCTCCAGCTCCACGAACAGGGCCGCCACCTGCTTGTACGCCCGGTACTGCAGGAGCCGGGCGAACAGCAGGTCACGTGCCTCCAGCAACGCCAGGTCCTCGGCGTCCTCGACCTCGGCATCGGGCAGCAGCCGGGCCGCCTTGAGGTCGAGCAGGGTGGCCGCGACGACGAGGAACTCGGTGGTCTCGTCGAGGTCGGCGTCGTCGCCCAGTGCGGTGAGGTGCGCGATGAAGTCGTCGGTGACGGTGTGCAGCGCCATCTCGGTGATGTCCAGCTCGCGCGAGCCGATCAGCTGCAGCAGCAGGTCGAACGGACCCTCGAAGTTGTGCAGGCGCACCGTGAAGCGGGGTGGGGCAGGCCCGGGGCCGACGAGCGGCGGGTCGTTCTCGACCAGGGTCACCGGGCGAGGACCTCGCGGGCCAGCTGCCGGTAGGCCTGCGCCCCGTTCGACATCGTGGCCCAGGTGGTGATCGGCTCGCCGGCCACCGTGGTCTCCGGGAACTTGACCGTACGGTTGATCACGGCATCGAACACGAGCTCGCCGAACGCCTCGATCACCCGTTGCCGGACCTCGCGGGTGTGCAGGGTGCGCGGATCGAACATGGTGGCGAGGATGCCCAGGATCTTCAGGTCCGGGTTGAGCCGGTCCTGCACCTTCTCGATGGTGTCCATCAGCAGCGCCACCCCGCGAAGGCTGAAGAACTCGCAGGCCAGCGGGACGAGGATCTCGTCGGCGCAGGCCAGCGCGTTGATCGTGAGCAGCCCGAGGGAGGGTTGGCAGTCGATCAGGATGACGTCGTAGCGATCCAGCGCCGGCTTGATCGCCCGACCGAGCGCCTGCTCCCGGCCCACCTCGGTGACCAGCTGCACCTCGGCGGCGGACAGGTCGATGTTGCTGGGCAACAGGTCCATGCCCTCGACCGAGGTGGGGCGGATCACGTCGTCGATCTCCACCCCGCGCTCCATCAGCAGGTTGTAGATCGTGGTCTCCAGCTCGTGGGCCTGCACCCCGAGCCCGACCGACAGCGCGCCCTGCGGGTCGAAATCCACCAGCAGCACCCGTCGGCCGTACTCGGCCAGCGCGGCCCCGAGGTTGATCGTCGAGGTGGTCTTGCCGACGCCACCCTTCTGGTTCGCGACGGCGATGATCCGCGCCGGGCCGTGCTCGGTGAGCGGTGCCGGTTCCGGCGCCTTCAAGCGATGTCTCCCCACGGATTCGGTGGCCGCTTCCGCCGCGTCGTCGGGCGGGCGGCCGCTGTCGGGGGGTTGCGGACGGTGGGCGAAGGGCCGCGGTGTGTCCATGCGGGCTCCGGTCTGTCGCGGACGACCCCCGCAGAGGGGCCGGTTCGCGCAGGGTAGGAGGCGCGGCGGAACACCGGCAACGCGCCTCGCCGTGTCGCAGCCTTCCGATCTACCAGTTGTCGTCGATGAGCGAGTGACGGTACCCGGCGGCGGTGGGCGCACGCCGAGCGGGTGGCGCCGCGATCCCGCGCGGTCAGCCGCGGGCCCGCGGGTGGGAGGTCGCGTAGACCTCGCGCAGGGTGTCCACGGTGACGTGGGTGTAGATCTGCGTCGTGCTCACCGACGCGTGCCCGAGCAGCTCCTGCACCACCCGCACGTCGGCGCCCCCGGCCAACAGGTGGGTGGCGAAGCAGTGCCGCAGGGTGTGCGGGGACACCGCTGCGGTCAGCCCGGCGGTGTCGGCGGCCGCGCGCAGCGTGTGCCAGGCGCTCTGCCGCGACAACCGTGCGCCGCGGGCGTTGAGCAGCAGCGCGGGGGTGCCGCGGCCGCGCAGTGCCAGCCCCGGGCGGGCCCGCACCGTGTACGCCTCGACCGCGGCCAGCGCCGGCCGCCCCACCGGCACGATCCGGTGCTTGCCGCCCTTGCCGTGCAGCAGCACCGTGCGCTGCTCCGGGTCCAGGTCGTCGATGTCGATCCCGACGGCCTCCGAGATGCGGGCACCGGTGGAGTACAGCAGCTCCAGCAGCGCCCGGTCCCGCAGCGCGGCGGGCTCGTCGCCGGGGCAGCCGGCCAGCAGCTGCTCCACCTGGTCGATCGACAGCGCCTTCGGCAGCCGCCTGGGCAGCGCCGGCGGCGCGACCTGGCGGGCCACGTCCTCGCTCACCAGCCCGTCGTGCAGGGCGAAGCGGTGCAGCCCACGCACGGCGGCGAGCGCCCGGGCGGCCGACGACGCGGCCAGCGGCGCCGCCGCGCTGCCAACATCGCCACTGCCCACATCGCCGCTGCCGACATTTCCACTTCGCAGCGCGACCACGAACGCGGTCACGTCGGACTCCCGGACCGCGTCCAGGTCGGCGATGCCGTGTCGGTCCAGGTGCTGCAGGTAGCGACCCAGGTCGGCGGAGTAGGAACGCAGTGTGTTCGGGGCGCTGCCGCGCTCCACGGTGAGGTGGTGCAGGAAGGCCTGCACCGCCTCGTCCGCGCGCACCGCGCCCACTCCCCGCGCCCCGTCAGGCCAGCTGCGGGATCACCTCGCGCTCGAACAGCTCGATCCCGGACCGGTCGTATGCGGCGTCCGGGAAGTTGATGATCGCGTAGCCGAGGCCCTCGTCCGCCGCCGCGGTGATCTTCTCCAGCACCTGCTCCGGTGTGCCGGAGGTGGAGGCGATGAGGTTGGTCATGAACCCGTCCAGCACGTCGGCCGCCAGGTGCGGCTGCAGCCGGGCCCGGACCGCGGCCTGCCGCTCCGCCACCTCGGCCTCGGTGGCCCCGATGACCACGTTGTAGTTGGCCGAGCGGACGATGGCGTCGAAGTCGGTGCCCACCTCGCGGCAGTGTTCCTTCAGCAGCGCCGACTTGCGGGCGAAGCCGGGCATGCTGCCGTCGAAGTTGGTGTACCGCGCGTACCTGGCCGCGATCCGCAGCGTGACCTTCTCCCCACCACCGGCGATCCACAGTGGGATCCCGCCGGCCTGCAGCGGCAGCGGCCGGACGATCGCGCCGTCCACCTGGTAGTACTTGCCGTCCAGTGTGGCCACACCGTCGGTCCAGGCCTGACGCATGATCTGCACGCCCTCGTCGAGCATGCCGAGCCGCTCGCCGGCCCGCGGGAAGCCGTACCCGAAGGCCCGCCACTCGTGCTCGTACCAGCCGGCGCCGATGCCCATCTCGATCCGGCCTCCGGAGACGATGTCGCAGGTCGCCGCCACCTTGGCCAGGTAGGCCGGATTCCGGTAGGCCATGCACGTGCACATCTGCCCCAGCCGGATCCGCTCGGTCACCGCACCGAACGCGGACATCAGCGACCAGGCCTCGTGGGTCGCCTCGGCGCTGGGCCGGGGCACGGTGTGGAAGTGGTCGTAGACCCAGATCGACTCCCAGGGGCCGGCGTCGGCGTGCTGCGCCAGCCCCTTCATCACCGACCAGTGCTCGGCCGGGTCGATCCCGACCAGGTCGTGCCGCCACCCCTGCGGTACGAACATTCCGAAGCGCATTCCTGCCACGACCGCCACCCTAGTGCGGTCGGCACACCGCGGCCCGCTCGCGCGCCGGGAGATCAGCTCGCGGTCAGCGCCGGGAGGCGAACCGGCTCGGCCGGTCCCGCCACGCGGAGTCCGCCGGGCGCGCCGCCGCTGGCCGGCCGAGCACCGCGTGCGCCGCGAGCACCGCGGCCGCCGTCACCCCGTTGACGATCTCCCCCGCGAGCACCATGCCCACCGCCACGGTCAGCGGTATCCAGCGGGTGACCAGGTCGGCCTCCTCGTCGTCGCCCAGGTCCGGGCGGCCGACGTCGTGCAGGCCGCGGGCCAGGAACACCCGCACCGACTCGTCGGAGAAGCCCGGCGACGGCGCCACGTCGACCAGCACCGCCCACTCCGCGGCGGCCAACCCCGCCTCCTCGGCCAGCTCCCGGCCGGCCGTCGCCTGCGGGTCCTCCCCGGCCACGTCCAGCAGCCCGGCCGGCAGCTCCCAGAGCCGCCTGCGCACCGCGTGCCGGTACTGGTAGATCATCATCAGCCGGTCGTCCGCGTCCAGCGCAGCGACGGCCACCGCGCCCGGGTGTTCGAGGATCTCGCGGACCGCGACCCGACCGCCGGGCATCACGACCTCGTCGGACCGCAGCGCCATCACGCGTCCGACGTAGACGTCCTTCGTGGACTCGACCGGGAACTCGTGCCGTGCCTCGGTCATGACCCGGCCCCGGTGACCGTGACCCGCTCCCGGGCGGGCAGCTCCACCGGCAGCCGCTCCGCGGCCCGGTAGCGCAGGGCCGCCGCGACGAACGCGGCGAACAGCGGGTGCGGCCGGGTCGGGCGGCTCTTGAGCTCCGGATGGGCCTGGGTGCCGACGAAGAACGGATGCACGTCGGTCGGCAGCTCCACGAACTCCACCAGCGACCCGTCCGGCGACGTGCCGCCGAACACCACCCCGGCGTCCTCCAGCCGCGTCCGGTAGGCGTTGTTCACCTCGTAGCGGTGCCGGTGCCGCTCGGACACCTCGCGGATGCCGTAGGCCTGGGCGACCACGGTGCCGGCCCCCAGCGTGGCCGGGTAGGCCCCGAGCCGCATGGTGCCGCCCATGTCCCGCTCGCCGGCCACCACGTCGCGCTGGTCGGCCATCGTGGAGATCACCGGGTGCGGCGTGCGCTCGTCGAACTCGCTGGAGTTGGCGTCCTCCAGCCCGGCCAGCGAGCGGGCGGCCTCGATCACCATGCACTGCAGGCCGAGGCAGAGCCCGAGCAGCGGGATGCTGCGGGTGCGGGCGTGCCGGACCGCGCCCAGCTTGCCCTCGATGCCGCGCACCCCGAAACCACCGGGCACGAGCACGCCGTCGACGCCCTCGAGCGCCGCCGCCGCCCCGGCCGGGGTACGGCAGTCGTCCGACCGAACCCAGCGGATGTCCACCCGCGCCCGGTGCGCGAAGCCGCCGGCCCGCAGCGCCTCGGTCACCGACAGGTAGGCGTCCGGCAGGTCGACGTACTTGCCGACGAGCGCGATCCGGACGGTCTCGCCGGGGTGGTGCACCCGCTCCAGCAGATCGCCCCAGACCGCCCAGTCGACGTCGCGGAAGGGCAACTGGAGCCGGCGCACGACGTAGGCGTCGAGGCCCTCGCGGTGCAGCACCCGCGGGATGTCGTAGATCGACGGCGCGTCCGGGGCGGCGACCACGCCGTCGGTCTCCACGTCGCACATGAGGCTGATCTTGCGCTTCATGTCGTCCGGGATCTCCCGGTCGGCACGCAGCACCAGTGCGTCGGGCTGGATGCCGATGTTGCGCAGAGCGGCCACCGAGTGCTGGGTCGGCTTGGTCTTCAGCTCACCGGACGGGGCCAGGTAGGGCACCAGCGACACGTGCAGGAAGAAGCAGTTGTCCCGGCCGACGTCGTGCCGGACCTGGCGCACCGCCTCGAGGAACGGCAGCGACTCGATGTCGCCGACCGTGCCGCCGACCTCGGTGATCACCACGTCCGGGGTCTGGCCGTCGTCGTCCGGCTCCTCCATGGCCAGGATCCGGTCCTTGATCTCGTTGGTGATGTGCGGGATGACCTGGACCGTGTCGCCCAGGTACTCGCCGCGGCGTTCCTTGGCGATCACCGTGGAGTACACCTGGCCGGTGGTGACGTTGGCCCGGCCGTGCAGGTTGCGGTCGAGGAAGCGCTCGTAGTGGCCGATGTCCAGGTCGGTCTCGGCCCCGTCCTCGGTGACGAAGACCTCGCCGTGCTGGAACGGGTTCATGGTGCCGGGATCCACGTTCAGGTACGGATCCAGCTTCTGCATGATCACCCGAAGTCCGCGGGAGGTGAGGAGCTGCCCGAGGCTGGAGGCGGTCAGGCCCTTGCCCAGCGAGGACGCAACCCCGCCGGTGACGAACAGATGACGCGTCGCGCGAGGCTGCACGGGTTTTCAGCGTACATAGGTGCACCGGGCGGCTACGCCGCCGGGGCCGCTCCGTCGGCGGCGCTGAACGCCGTGCCGTAGCGACCGGCCCGCCCGTCGACCTGTTCCCGCAGGGCCAGCACCGCCGACACCTGCCCGGATGCGGCCTGCACGTCGTCCACCGTGGAGAGCCCGGCGGTGATCGCCGGGTCGGCCCGGGCCACCCCGACCGCACCGGTGGCGTCCGCTGATCCGGACCGCCCGGCCAGCACCGCCCCGGCCCCGCCGGCCCGGTCCAGCTCGGCCGCCATCCGCGCGGTCACGGCCGCGGCGTCGGCGGCGTCGACCCCGTCCAGCGCGCCGCCGGTGAGGACCAGCACCAGCTCGGCCGGCTCGGGCCGGTCCCCAGGGGTGACGAAGCCGGCCGAGGTCAGCCCGGTGAGCACCGATTCGGCGGCCTCGGCGTCGACGTCCGACCCCAGCAGCACGCCGCCGAGCAGCCCCCCGACCAGGCTGCCGGTGTCGGACGCCGAGGGCAGCTGGGCCCCGGTGGGCAGCAGCTGGGAGGTCAGTTCGCGCAGCTGGTCGGCCCGCGCCGGGTCGCCGACCGCGGCGGTCAGCGCCAGCTCGCCGGTCACCGTCGCACCGGCGTCGCCGAGCAGTTTGCCGACCGCGTCCCGATCGGCCGGATCGGCGGCCACCGAGACGAAGGCCACCGTCTTGCCGTCCAGCAGGCCGCGCACGGCGGCTGGCCCGATCCGGCTCGCGAAGCCCTCGGCGACGCGCTGCCCGGCGGCCAGCCGGTCGCGCTCCGTGGTCAGCGCCTGCACCTGCTCGTCCAGCCCGTCGGCCCGGTCCGTGGTCGCCGACAGCAGCCGCTGCGACACCCCGCCCGCGCCGAGCAGCACCCCGACAGCCAGCGCCAGGAAGACCGCCGCGATGGACACCACGTGGTAGCGCAGGGAGATCATCCGAACCAGCCCAGGATCTGCTCGACGACGCTCAGCCGGGACAGCCACACCAGCACCGCGTCCCCGGCGTCGGACACCAGCAGCGCGGCCACCACGGCGACCAGCACCGCCGCCACCAGCAGCAGCACCGCCCCGACCGACAGCCGGCTGCGGTAGAGCGTGGCGAGCGCCCGGGAGTCCACGAGCAGGCCGCCGACCTGCAGCCTGGTCAGGAACGTCGAGGCGATGCTGCCGGAGCGGCCGCGGTCGAGGAACTGCGCCATCGAGGCCGACAGCCCCACGGTGACGACCAGTGCGGCGCCGTGGTGGGCCACCAGCAGCAGCGCGAGGTCCTCGGAGTTGGCCGAGCTGGGGAACGTCACCGCCCCGGCGCCGAGGTCCTGGACCCGGTGCAGACCGGGCGCGTGCCCGTCGGCGAAGGCCGGGACGACCACGTCCGCGCCGCAGGTCAGGGCCTCGGTGGAGATCTCGGCCGGGTCGCCCACGATGAGTTCGGGGGTGTAACCGGCGGCCCGCAACGCGTCGGCGCCGGCGCCGACACCGACCAGCACCGGCCGGTACTCCTTGATGTAGGGCCGCAGCCGGGCCAGCTCGGCGCGGTGGTCGAAGCCGGCCGCCACCACCAGCACCTGCCGGTCGGTCAGCGTGACCTCGACGTCCGGGATGCCGACGCCGTCGAGCAGCATGGAACGCTCCCGGCGCATGAACTCGATGGTGTTGGCCGCGAACGCCTCGAGCTGGTGGGCCAGGCCGGACTTGGCCTCGACCATGGCGTCGGCCACCGAGTCGCAGGTCTGCTCGACGCCCTCGGCCAGCTCCTGCTCGCCCGCGTAGACCACGCCCTCGTGCAGCCGGATGCGGCTGCCGTCCTTGACGGCCTGCAGGGCGTCCGCGCCGACGCAGTCGATGAGCGTGATGCCGGCCGCCACCAGCAGCTGCGGTCCCAGGTTCGGGAACCGGCCGGAGATCGACGGCGACACGTTCACCACCCCGGTGACGCCGGCGGCGATCAGCGCGTGCGCCGTGGCGTGGTCGAGGTCGATCTGGTCGAGCACCGCGATGTCCCCGGGCCTGAGCCGGCGGAGCAGCGCGTCGGTCCGTCGATCCACGCGGGCCACGCCGGCCAGCCCGGGCAGCTCGGTGCGCGAGCGGTGCAGCAAGCTGGGCATCCTCATGGCGGCACTGTGACAGCTGGGACTGCTGATGCCAGGGAGGCACGCCGGATGTGTCGCTGCAGATCAGCTCAGGCGCGCAGCCGGGAGGGCCGCGTCCGACGCCGCTGCTCACCCGGCTGTGCGGCCCGGTCCGACTCCCGGTGCGCACGGGCCGCGGCCAGCAGTTCCTCGGCGTGCGCCCGCCCGGTGTCGGTGTCCTGCAGTCCGGCCAGCATCCGGGCCAGCTCGACGATGCGGTCGCCGTCGTCGAGGGTGCGCACCCGGGAGGTGGTCACGCCGGGGCCCGCGGACTTGTCCACCACCAGGTGCCGGTCGGCGTAGGCCGCCACCTGCGGCAGGTGGGTGACCACGACCACCTGGTGCCGGGCGGCGAGCCGGGCCAGCCGGCGCCCGATCTCCACCGCCGCCCAACCGCCGACGCCCGCGTCGACCTCGTCGAACACCATGGTCGGCACCGGGTCGGCCCCGGCCAGCGCGACCTCGAGGGCGAGCATCACCCGGGACAGCTCGCCGCCGGAGGCGCCCCTGTGCAACGGCTGCGCACCGGCCCCGGCGTGCGCCACCAGCCGCAGCTCCACCTCGTCCACCCCGTCCGGGCCGGCAACCAGCGTGGCCGCCCCGATGGTCACCGCGTCGGCCGCGTCCGGTGTCGCCGGCCGCGGCGTGACCGCCACCAGCAGGCGGGCGTCCGGCATGGCCAGCCCGGCCAGTTCCGCGGTGGCGTCGGCGGCCAGCCGCGCGGCCGCGTCGGTGCGGGCCGCGGACACCGCGGCCGCGTGCCCGGCCAGCTCGGCGGCGAGCCCGTCCCGGCGGGCGGCCAGCGCGGCCAGCGCCTCGTCCGACGTGTCGAGTCGCTGCAGGCGTTCCCGCGCCGCGTCGGCCCAGGCCAGGACCCCGTCGACGTCGGCGGCGTACTTGCGGGTCAGCGCCTTCAGCTCGGCCTGCCGGGTGAGCACCGCGGCCAGCCGCTCCGGGTCGGCGTCCAGCCGGTCCAAGTAGCCGGTCAGCTCGGCACCGACGTCGGCGAGCAGCGCCAGTGCCTCGCTCAGCCGGGAATCGAGCGCGTCGAGCTCGGCGTCCCCCGCGCTGCCCAGCCGGTGCCGCGCGTCGCCGATCAGGGCCAGCGCGCCGGGGGCATCCAGCGCCGCGTCCTCGGCCCCGAGCAGGGCGGCGTGCGCGCTCTGGGCGACCTCGCGCAGGTCGTCGGCGTCGGCCAGCCGCCGCGCCTGCGCGACCAGCTCGACGTCCTCGCCGGGCTGCGGGTCCACGGCGGCGATCTCGGTCAGCCCGTGCCGCAGCAGGTCGGCCTCCTGGGCGAGCCGGCGTGCGGAGTCGCGGCGTTCGACCAGCTCGGTGGCGACCCGCTGCCACTCGGCGCGGGTCACCCGGTAGCGCGTCAGCGGCTCGGCCACCGGGGCGCCGGCGAAGCGGTCCAGCAACGCCCGCTGCTCGGCCGAGCGCAGCAGCCGCAGCTGGTCGTTCTGCCCGTGCACCGCCAGGGCGGCTTCGCCGAGCCGGCTGAGCACGCCGACCGGCACCGACCGGCCGCCGAGGTGGGCCCGCGAGCGTCCGTCGGCCCCGACGGTGCGAGCCGCGATCAGGGTGCCGTCCTCGTCGGCGTCCGCGCCCACCTCGTCGGCCAGCTTCCGCGTCGCGGCGTCCACGCTGAACCGGCCCTCGACGACCGCGCGGGCGGCGCCGTCGGCCACCCGGGACGCCTCGGCGCGGCCGCCGCCGAGCAGCGTCAGCCCGGTGACGACCATGGTCTTCCCGGCACCGGTCTCCCCGGTGAGGACGGTGAGGCCGGGATCGAGCTCGAGTGTCGCGTCGTCGATCACGCCGAGGCTCCGGATCCGCAACTCGGCCAGCATGCGCGCAGCGTACGGCGCCACCGCCGGGCGGTGGGTCAGTCCCCGCGAAGTGCGCCCCGCCAGCCGCGGACCGGCAGGTCGAACTTGCGGACCAGCCGATCGGCGAACGGGCGTCCGTCCAGCCGGACCATGCGCACCGGGATCGCTCCCCTGGTCAGCTCCACGCGGCTGCCGGCCGGCAGCACGAAGGTGCGGCGGCCGTCGCAGTCGAGCACCGCGGGCGGTCCGGACGGGTCCACCTCGATCGCGACCCGGCTGTCCGGCGAGATCACCATCGGCCGGGCGAACAGGGCGTGCGCGTTGCTCGGCACCAGCAGCAGCGCCTGCACCTGCGGCCAGATCACCGGACCGCCGGCCGAGAACGCGTACGCGGTGGAGCCGGTCGGGGTCGCGCACAGCATGCCGTCGCAGCCGAAGGCCGACAGCGGGCGGCCGTCGACCTCCAGCACCATCTCCAGCATCCGTTCCCGGATGCTCTTCTCGACCCCGGCCTCGTTCAACGCCCAGGTCCGGGCGAGCACGTCACCCTTGCTGGACCGGGCGACCGCGTCCACGGTCATCCGCTCCTCGACCGCGTAGTTCCCCTCGACGATCGCGTCCAGGGTCTGGTCCAGCGACTCCTGCTCGGCCTCGGCCAGGAACCCGACGCGGCCCAGGTTCACCCCGAGCAACGGCACCCCGCACGGGTGGGCCATCTCGGCGGCGCGCAGCAGGGTGCCGTCACCGCCCAGCACCAGCACCACGTCGGCGCCGTCGGCGCAGCCCGGCCGGCCGTCGACGACGTGCGGGGACAACCCCTCGGGCAGGCCCCCGTCGTCGACCTCGGCCCACTCCTCGGCGAGCACCCGCAACCGGATACCCGAAGCGGCGAGACGCTTGGCCACCGTTGCCGCGGTCAGGCGATTGGTGGCCCGCCCCACATGCAGGATGAGCTGCACCTCTCGCGTCACTGCGGTCCCTCCTCGACAGCGTCGGCGAGCGCCTGCTCGCCCACGTCGGTTCCGTGCCTGGTCAGCCGCAGGAAGTACTCCACGTTGCCGGACGGGCCGGGCAGCGGGCTGGCCACCGCGCCGCGCAGCACCCATCCGTGGGCGCGCGCGGCCGCGCCGACCTCGACCAGCGCGGCCAGCCGCAGCCCGGGGTCGCGCACCACCCCGCCGGCGCCCAACCGCTCGCGGCCCACCTCGAACTGCGGCTTGACCATCGGCAGCAGCTCGCCGTCGGCGGCGGTGCATGCCGACAGCGCCGGCAGCACGGTCCGCAGCGAGATGAACGACAGGTCGGCCACGGTGACCGCAACCGGACCGCCGATGGCCTCCGGCACCAGCGTGCGGATGTTGGTGCGGTCCAGCACCTCGACCCGCGGGTCGCTGCGCAGCCGCCAGATCAGCTGCCCGTAGCCGACGTCGACGGCGATCACCGCGGCCGCACCGCGGTGCAGCAGCACGTCGGTGAAGCCGCCGGTGGAGGCACCGGCGTCCAGGCAGCGCGCCCGGGTGACGTCGACCCCGAAGCCGTCCAGCGCGCCGATCAGCTTGTGGGCGCCGCGGGAGGCCCAGTCCTGCGCGTCGGACTCGCGCACGGCGACCGGGGTGTCGCGGTCGACCACCGTCGCGGCCTTGCCGGCGGGGACCCCGCGCACCGTGACCCTTCCCTGCTCGATCAGCTCGCTGGCCTGCTGCCGGGAGCGGGCCAGGCCGCGGCGGACGAGCTCGGCGTCCAGACGGGCCCGGGTGACCACCGCCGTCACTCAGGGCCGGACGGAGCGGCGAGCGCGTCGGTCAACGCCGCGTGCAGGGTGTCGAAGACCTCGACGTGCTCGGCCAGCGGGCGCCGGGGCAGCTCGTCCAGCGCGGCGAGGGCCAGCTGCACCCGCTGCTGCGGGTCGCCCGGGTGCGCGGGCGGGCCCGGCAGGGGGACGGTCATCGGTGCGCTCCCGTTGCGGTGTCGGCTGCGGTCGCAGCCGCCACGGTAGCCGAGCGCTCGCCGGCCCCGTCGAGGCCGAGCTCGTGCAGCGCGGCGGCCGCGTCCGGGCCCTCGGCCGCGATGCGGAACGTGCCGCCGCCCGCGGCCCAGTGCACGGCGCACAGCGTGCGGAGCGCGTCCAGCGGGTCCCCCGACCCGGCCAGGACCAGCGGTCGTGGTGTCGCCTGGGTCGGACCGGGGGTAGCCGGGCCCTCGGCCCTGGCCTGCCAATCGGGCCGCGGGCCGGGCGCGAGGTCGGCGGCCGGCCGGGTGAGGGCGGCGAGATCCGAGGCCACGTAGTCCGGGCGGCGCCGCTGCGGTGCGGCGAGCAGCTCCGCGGCGTCCGAGACGCCGGTGAGCACGAGCAGGGTGGCCAGCCCGGCGGCGCGCCCGCCCTCGACGTCGGTGTCCATCCGGTCGCCGATCATCAGCGCGGAGCGGGCCGCGGTCCGGCGCACCGCGTCCGTCAGCAGGGTGGGCGCCGGTTTCCCGGCCACCTGCGGCTCCCGGCCGGTCGCGGTGCGCAGCGCGGCGACCATCGACCCGTTGCCGGGCAGCGGGCCGCGCTCGGTGGGCAGCGTCGGGTCCAGGTTGCTGGCCACCCACACCGCACCGGCCCGCAGCGCCACCGTGGCCTCGGCCAGCAGCCGCCACCCGGTGTCCGGGCTGTGCCCCTGCACCACGGCGGCGGCCTCGTCGGCGCGGTCGGTCAGGGTGAGACCCACCGCGGTCACCTCGGCCCCCAGGGCGGCGGTGCCGACGACCAGCACGGCCGCCCCGGCCGGCAGCTGCTCGGCCAGCATCGCCGCGGCGGCCTGCGAGCTGGCCACCACGTCCTCGGTGCCGGCCGGGAAGCCCAGCTCGGCGAGGTGTGCCGCCACGTCGGCCGGTGAGCGGGAGGCGTTGTTGGTGATGTAGGCGGTGCGCACGCCGCGCTCGGCCGCCCCCCGCACCGCCTCGACGGCGCCCGGGATCGCGACCGGGCCCGCGTACAGGGTGCCGTCGAGGTCGGCCAGCAGGACGTCGTGCTGGCCGAGCAGGTCGTCCGTCACCGGTCGCTCGCCGACGTGGAGGGCTCGCTGTCCTCCTCGGACGCGGGTTCTCCTGCTGCTGCCGCCGCCGCTGTCGAATCCGGGTCCGGGGTGGACTCGGCCGGCCCGGGCGGGGTGCTGGGCTCCGCCGCGACCGGCTCGTCGTCGGGCCCGGCGTCCGGCATCGCGCCGGCCGGCTCGTCCTCGACGGAGAACTCGACGACGTCGTCGGGCAGCGGCTCCCCGGTCAGCTCGGCGATCCGCAGGCCGGCGTCGGTGACGCCGTCGTCGTCGGCGTCGGCGGCGTGCACGAACCACTGCAACGCCTCCGCCGCGCGCCCGGCGGCCAGCAGGTTGTCGGCGTAGGCGTAGAACAACCGGGCGCTCCACGGCTCCCGGCGGGCCGGGTCCAGCTCCGGAATCTGGAGTCCCACCACGGCGACGTCGAGCTCGCCGAGGTCGCGGCGGGCGCCGGCCGCGACGATCGCGAGCTCGATGGCTTCGGCGCGCGGCAGCTCCCGCGCCTCGGGGCTGCGGGTCAGCTCCAGGGCCCGCTCCGGCCGGCCGAGGGCGCGCTCGATGTCGGCCATCACCGCCAGGTGCGCCGGGCCACCGCCCATCCGGCGGGCGGCCCGCAGCTCACCGAGCGCCTCGGCCCACTCCCCGGCGTGGTAGGCGGTGATGCCGGCGGCCTCCCGCACGACCGCGATCCGGGACGCCTTCTGGCGCGCGTACCGGGTGTGCGCGAGGGCCTGCTCGGGGTCGTCGTCGACGAGCATGCCCGCCGCGACCAGGTGCCGGGCCACCCGGTCGGCGAGGTCCTTCTGCAGGCCGCGCAGGTCCCTGCGGGCCTCGGCGTCCAGCTGGCCGGCGGTGATCTCTTCGCCCAGGCTGGGCTCGGGGAGCCGCTGCGCGCTGTCCTCCCGATCCGGCGTCCGGCCGGGCCGGGTGGCACCGCGACCGGGCGGGCGATCGGCGGTGTGGCCGCCCGACCGGTCCCGCTCGAAGCGGCGGTCCGGACCGCCCCGGCCGCGATCCTCGGAGCGATCGCGCTGGGCGCCGCGGTCGCGGCGATCATCACGGTCGTCCCGCCGGAACGGGCGACGGTCGTCGGCGGGCGGCGCACCGTCGGGACGCTCGGCCGCGCGCTCCGGCACGCCACGGTCGACCGGGAGGTCCTCGCCCCGGCCCGGCCCGGAGGCACGGCCCGCCGGGCGGTCGGCCCAGCGGCCGCGATCGGCGCCCCGGTCGGTCCGGTCGGTCCGGCCGGTCCGGTCGCCCCGGCTGTGCTCGCGCCGCGCGGAACCCGCGTCGCGGCTGCCCGGGCGGTCATCCCGCCAGCGGCGCTCGTCGGAGCGCTCGGGAGCGCGGCGACCGCCGGCCGCGCCTCGGTCGTCCCGGCGATCCGACCACCGGCTGCGGTCCCCGGTCGGCCCGCTCCGGCGGTCGCCGCGCCAGCCCTGACCCTCGTCGCGGTCGGTGCGGCCGGCTCCGCCGTCGCGGCGGTCCCGGTCGCCCCATCCGGGGCGGTCGCCCGTTCCTGGTCGATCATCCCGCCCGGGGCGGTCACTCCGCCCGGGCCGATCCCCCCAACCGCCTCGATCACGGCCGCGCTCGCCCGGACGGTCATCGCGGCCGGCCCGGTCACCCCAACCGGGTCGATCGCCGCGCCCGCCACGGTCTCGACCGGAATCACCCGACCGGTCGTCGCGCCGGGTCCGGTCACCCCAGGACGGTCGATCATCTCGCCGGCCACGCTCGGGACCGCGCTGATCCGGCCGGTCGTAGCGCCCGCCCCCGCCGGCCCGATCGCCCCGGCCACTGCGGTCGGCACCGCTGCGGTCGGCACCGCGCTCGCCCGAGCGGTCGTCCCGCCAGCCCGGCCCGCTCCGCTCGTCGCGTCGATCGGGCCGCCGGTCCGATGAGAACCCGTCGCGGCGCTCGGGACGTCCACCGCGGTCGCCACCACGTTCGTCGCGCCGGCCCGCCTCCGTGCCGCGCCGCTCCCGCCGATCGCTCGCCCAGCCGGACCCGGCTGCGCTGCGACCACGGTCCGGTCCGGCACCGTTGGCGTCGCCCCGGTGGGCGCCCTCTCGGCGACCGGCACCATGGTCGGCAGGCCGATCGGCCGCGCGCCCCGCATCACGGTCCCCGGAGCCTCCTGCGCGGTTCTCCGACCACCCGCGCCCGGTCGACTGCCCGGACCGCCGGTCGTCACGGCCGCCGCCCGACCAGCCCGAACCGACCCGTCCCTGATCACGTGGGCGGTCTCGACGACCGCCCTCGGCCCGCGCCTGAGAAGCACGCCCCTGGGCACCGCGGCGAGGGGTGGCGCTGTCGTTGCGGGGACGCTCGGGCCGGTCGGTGCGATCACGAGATCCGCCGCGAGCGTCCGGCTGCGGGCGGTTACCGTCAGAACCATCCGCGATACTCACCTGTAGAGAGTACAAAATCGCCCTGGTCCGGCACGCAGGGGGCCGACCAGGGCGATCGTGGGCTTCGACACCCGAAGAATGGGCCAGAATTCGGCAGTGCAGCTACCCATGTCCTTTTCTGCGGACACGCGGAATTGCCGGACGCCATTGTTCGGGCGGGCCCGGTGCGGTCGATATGTCAGCGGCGTATTCAGTACCGGCGCCGGGTGCCACGCCCCCGGAACGCGTCCTTGACCTTCTCGCCGGCCTGCTTGAGGTGGCCCATCCGCTCGTCGGAGTTGCCTTCCGCCTCCAGCCGGCGGTCGCCGCTCACCTGACCGGCGTTGCGCTTGACGCGGCCGCGCAGTTCCTGCGCCTTGTTGTTGAACTTGTCTGCCAGGCTCATGACGACCAGCTCCTCGTCGCCGGCGACGACCCCGGCCCCGCGCTGGTGGCCCCGCTCGACGTGCGTCCACGGTAGGCGCGCCGCGGCGGTTCGGCTGGGTGGAGCGCGTCCGGGACCGGCTTCCGGGCCGGCGATCGGCTCAGCCGACCCGGACCCCGGCCAGGTTCCGCTTGCCCCGGCGCACGACGAGCCAGCCGCCGGGGAGCAGGGCGGAGGCCGTCGGCGTCCAGTCCTCGTCGGTGACCTTCGCGTTGTTCACGTACGCCCCGCCCTCCCCGACGGCGCGGCGCGCGGCAGCCCGGCTCGCCACCAGCCCGGTGGCCACCAACAGGTCCACGATGGTCGGCGCGGCGCCGAGCGACGCGGTGGCCCCGGGCACCTCGGCCAGCGCGGCATCGAGCGTGCCGGCGTCGAGGACGCGCAGGTCACCGCGGCCGAAGAGCGCGGTGCTGGCCGCGATCACCTGCTCGGTGTGGTGCCGGCCGTGGACCAGCGTGGTGAGTTCGGCGGCCAGCCGGCGCTGCCCCGCCCGCTCGTGCGGCCGCTCGGCCGTGGCCTGCTCCAGCTCTTCGATCTCCTGCTGCGGCAGGAACGTGAACAGCCTCAGGTACCGGCCGACATCGGAGTCGGCCACGTTCACGAAGTACTGGTACCAGGCGTACGGCGAGGTCATGGCCGGGTCGAGCCAGATGTTGCCGCCGCCGGTGGACTTGCCGAACTTGCGGCCCTCGCTGTCGGTGACCAGCGGGGTGGTCAGGGCGTGCGCGGTGGCGCCGTCGACCCGACGGATCAGGTCGACCCCGCCGATGATGTTGCCCCACTGGTCGGAGCCGCCGATCTGCAGCCGGCAGCCGTGCTCCCGGAACAGGTGCAGGTAGTCCTGGCTCTGCAGCAGCAGGTAGCTGAACTCGGTGTAGGACATCCCGTCGGCGGCGAGCCGTCGCTTCACGGTGTCCCGGGCGAGCATGACGTTGATCGAGAAGTGCTTGCCGACGTCCCGCAGGAACTCCAGGGTGGACTGCCCGCCCGTCCAGTCCAGGTTGTTGACGATCAGCGCACCGGTCGGCGACCCGTCGAACTCGACGAAGCGCTCCAGCTGGCCGCGAATCCGGGTGCCCCACTCGGTCACCGTCTCGGCCGTGTTCAGGGTGCGCTCGCCGGTGTCCCGCGGATCTCCGATCAGGCCGGTGGCCCCGCCGGCGAGCACGATCGGGCGGGCGCCGGCCTGCTGGAAGCGGCGCAGGGTCAGCAGCGGCACCAGGTTTCCGGCGTGCAGGCTGGGCGCGGTGGGGTCGAAACCGCAGTAGAGCGGAAGCACGCCGGCCTCCAGGTCGCGCAGCAGCGCGGCCCGGTCGGTGGTCTGCGCGATCAGGCCGCGCCACTCCAGCTCGTCGAGGATGTTCGTACCCACCGGTCGATCCTCCCGCACCCCGCCAGCGGGTTTCCGCGGCGGGTACGGGGTCACCGGGGGCGGGCGGGGGCCGGCGTGGGCCGCCGGCCGGGGCGGTACGGGCTGACCGCGGGCGAGCCGTCGATCCAGAAGCGCCAGGGCAGGTCGTGCGCGGCGGCCACCCCGACCCGCGGTCCGGTGCGCACCGCGGGTGCCGGCACCGGCGGCCCGGCCAGCACCCGCACCGGTGACGCCCTCTCGGTGACGTCCACCCCGTTGAGCGCGCGGTTCAGGCCGAGCAGCGAGGCCAGCCGGGCCGGTCCACGGGCCAGCTCGTGATCCTGCCGGGAGGTGGGCCGGCGGCGCCGGGCCACGTCCAGGTCGGAGGTCACCTCGCCGGCGCGCAGCAGCACCGCACCGGCCTCGCCGTCGTCCAGGCAGCTGATGTTGGCGCAGAAGTGCATGCCGTAGACGAAGTAGACGTACAGGTGCCCGGCCGGCCCGAACATCACCGTGTTCCGGGGCGTCGGCCCGCGGAAGCTGTGCGAGGCCGGGTCGTCGGCCCCGCGGTAGGCCTCCACCTCGACCAGCCGCAGCGCGACGGTCCCGTCCGGCGTGTCGGCCTCGACCGTGCACCCCAGCAGCCGCCGCGCCGCCGGCAGCACGTCGACCGCCAGCTCATCGCGCGCGATCAGGCCGGTCACCACCGTCTCCCCCACCTGAACGAACGGCACTTTCGCACGAACCTATCGTGCGAACGTGCCGTTCGTTCGGAGCGCGGGTTCGTTCGGAGCGCGGGTTCGTTCGGGAGCGCGGGTAGGGCACGGCCGGGGGTCACGGGGCCGCGAGGCGGGCGCGGGCGGACACCACCGACTCGTGCAGCCCGCGCAGCTGCTCGGCCACCCGCTCCCCGGCGGTGCCGCCACGGGCGTTGCGGGAGGCGATCGACCCGGCCACGGTGAGGACCTCGCGCACCGCCGGGGTCAGCGCCGGGTGCACACCGGCCAGCTCGGCGTCGGTCAGCTCCGCCAGCCCGACGCCACGGGCCTCGGCCGCGCGCACGCAGCCACCGGCGGCCTCGTGCGCCACCCGGAACGGCACGCCCTGCCGGACCAGCCACTCGGCCACGTCGGTGGCCAGGGTGAACCCGGCCGGCGCCAGCTCGGCCAGCCGCGAGGTGTGGAAC
>DATMDS010000100.1:0-7322 GCA_035557575.1 Pseudonocardia sp.
AGCACGGCGCGGATATCGGGGTCGGAGCGGGTGGAGAGGAGCAGACCAGCGAGCTTGGCCACGGTGTTCAGGTACCCCTTGGGCCGGAGTGGGCGCACGACAAGTAGGCCCGGTGGGGGCCACTACCCCCGGCGGTGCCACACCGACCAGCCTACGCCGGGCCCGTCGCCGCCTGCCCGGGACCGGTGGCCTCGGGATCCCAGAGGGCTGACCGGCGTGCTGAGCTCGGCCGCACTCGGCGCCGGCCCGCCGAGTGCGCAGAGGGCGTCTCCCTGCAGGCGGATGCGCTCGCGGAGCCCGCGCCACCGCCGGCGAGCGCGCTGACGCAGGCCGATGGTCCAGGCGTTGAGGGCCATGCGGTTGTCGTACGTGGTGTTCGCTCCGGCGGCGACGCAGGACGCGGCGGCGATCGTTGCGGCGTTCACGAGGCAGACGTGGGCCAGGATCTCCTCGGCGTTCCACCTCGCCGGCCGGTGGTTCATCCCTGGTGTCGGCGACGGCGGCGGCAGCGTGCAGCAGCGCGGTGGGCGTCCCTGAGCGCGTCGGCGTTCATCGCGTCCTCCAGCGGAGAGTCGTCCGAGCGTCCGGCACTGGACGGCGGGGTGTTCGCCGGTCCGGGTGTTGGAGCCGTCGACCTGCCACTCCTGCGGCCAGCCGGGCGGCGAGTCCGCCCACGGCTCCTGGCGTCCGTACACGGTGAGGTCCATCAGCGCGAGGCTGTCATCCATCTCCTCAACGTCGCGGCGGGTCGTCCAGTGGGTCTCGAAGACCCGATCGCCGTCGCGGAGGTAGCAGACGAGGTGCATCATGTCGACCTGCCGCCCGACCAGGAGCGCGCTGAGGGAGTCCCGTGCCGAGTACCACGGCATCTCCCAGCCCATGAAGTCGTGGTAGCGGATGGCTCTCCGCGTAGGGGCCCTGGCAGAAGACCGCGTAGAGCGTCGAGCAGGGTGAGCGGCCCGTCGGGTCCGATCAGGGCCAGGCCGGCGTCCACCTCGACCACGATCGGCCAGGTGTTCGGCGACCAGCCACCCGCGGGTCCGGTGCTGTTCGCACTGCTGGACGGGTACGCGCCGATCGGACTGTCGATCCTGGTGCTCTCGGCGATCATCGCCGCCTCGTGCTCACGGCCAACGGGCGATCCTGGGCACCGCCTCGGTCGCGGTGCGCAGCATCGCCGGGGTGGAGCCGCGGGCCGAGGACCGCTCCGTGCCCGACCCACTGCTGCGGCTGGTCCGGCTGACCATGCTGCCGGTGGTCGGCATCGCGATCTTCTTCGCGCTGGCCGTACCGCGGACCGGGATCCTGCTCACCCTGGCGTTCGACCTGATGCTGGCGGGGCTGATCGTGCCGTTCGTGCTGGGCCACTACCCGCAGCACGACCGCCGCCGAACCGGCCGTGCCCGCAGGCGAGCCGTCCTGAGCGGTGGCGCGGCGACCCGGCCTGCCCGCGCACAAGGTGTGGGGCCGGCGCACACGTACCAGCATGTGCGCGACCCGCGAACTTGTGCGGGCGGGCGGGCGGAGCGGGCACAGTCAGTCGTCGTCATCGTCATCGCCGTCGCGGTCGCGGTCGTCGGCGCGCGGCTGCTCGCCCTGGCGCAGGATGTTCACGCTGCCGAACGCGCCCGACGCGTCCACCACGACGTCGCGCTGACCGGACCCGTCGCAGGCCGCGCCGCACTCGGAGCGGCCGAAGACCAGGGTGCCGCTCGGCTGCACCCGCGCGTCGGCCGGCACCACCACCCGGACGTTGCCGAACACCACGCCGACCTCGATCCGGTCGTCGCCCGGCGCCACCGTGACGACCTGGCTGCCGAATACCGACACCACATCGTCCGAGGTCAGGGCCCGGCTCCCGGCGAACAGTCCGGCCCCGGCGAGCGCGGCGACGGCGATGCCGCCGACGATCCGCTTCCGTACATCGGGTGACCGGATCCGCGTCACGGCGGACGGCACGCTCGGGCGCGGCCGCGCCGCTTCCACCGCGGTCTCCGGATGCGGTTCCGGCAGGTCACGGATCAGCGGGTCCAGATCGCCGCGGGTCCGGGCCGCCCAGCACTTGCCGGAGCGCTCCTCGAACTCCGCCATCGTGAGCACTCCGTCGGCGTAGGCCCGTTGCAGCCGGGCATCGACATCACGACGCTCGCGGTCACCAATCCGCACGTCGGGTGTCGGGTCGTCCACGTCACCCATCCTGGCATCACCCCCATGCGCGGTGGGGTCGTGAGTGCCGAGCCGTGTTCTTACACGGCTGCGCACTCACGGGCCCGCAGGGCGCGGCGGCAGCTCCGGGCGCACCCGGGACGGGCGGGTGGCCGGGTCCGGCGGCCGCACGGCCGGTCGCTCGGCCAACGCCGCCAGGGCCATGTCGACAGCGCGCTCGAGCTGCGGGTCCCGCCCCGCCACCCAGTCCTGCGGCCTGATCACCACCTCCACGTCCGGGGCGACGCCGCGGTTCTCCACCTCCCAGCCGACGTCGTCGAACCAGAACGCGTAGCGCGGCTGGGTCACCCGGGTGCCGTCGACCAGGCTGTACCGGCCGTCGATACCGATCACCCCACCCCACGTGCGCACCCCGACCACCGGCCCGATGCCCAGCCGCTTGATCGCCGCGGTGACGATGTCACCGTCCGAACCGGACAGCTCGTCGGCCAGCGCGACCACCGGGCCGCGCGGCGCGTCAGCGGGGTAGGTCGTGGGCTGGCGGTGCCGCGGCGCGTCCCAGCCGATCACCCTGCGGGCCAGCTTCTCCACGACCAGCTGCGAGGTGTGCCCGCCGCTGTTGCCCCGCACGTCGAGCACCAGCCCGTCGCGCGCGGTCTCCCGGCTCAGGTCGCGGTGCAGCTGCGCCCACCCGGGCGCCATCATGTCCGGCACGTGCAGGTAGCCCAGGCACCCCTCCGAGCGGTCGGCGACGAACGCCCGGCGCCCGGCCACCCAGTCCTGGTAGCGCAGCGCCGTCTCCGAGCGCAGCGGCCGCACCGCCACCCGGCGCACCGCACCCGCGTCGGCCCGCTCCGGCCCGGACCGCACGGTCAGCTCGACCAGCCCACCGGCCCGCGCCACCAGCAGCGGGGCCGGGCCGTGGTCCGGGTCGACCGGGACCCCGCCCACCTCCAGGATCACGTCGCCGGCGCGCACGTCCACGCCCGGCCCGGACAGCGGGCTGCGCGCGGCCGGTGCCGACGTCTCCGGAGGCAGCACCCGCAGCACCCGCCAACCCGCCCCCTCGGGGTAGGGCTCCAGGTCGGCCCCGAGCAGGCCGGGCCGGCCGGACCCGTCCCCGGCGCCGCCGCCGACCACGTACGCGTGCGAGGTCCCCAGCTCCCCCTGCAGCTCCCACAGCAGGTCCACCAGGTCGTCGTGGCTGCCCACGGCATCGACCAGCGGGCGGTAGCGGTCCATCTCGCCCGCCCAGTCCACCCCGGCCAGGTCGGCGGTCCAGAAGTGGTCGCGCATCAGCCGGCCGGCCTCGTCGAACATCTGCCGCCACTCCCGGTTCGGGTCGACGGTGACCACGATGCGCCGCGTGTCCACGTCGTACTCGTCGGTGCCGCCGTCGACCGCGTTGCCCTCCGGCGTTGCCGAGCCGGACCGATCGGTGCGCAGCACGCGCAGGGTGTGCCGGTCCCGGACCACCAGCCGGGTGCCGTCCCCGCTGACCGCGAACGACGACACCGGGTCGGCGATCACCTCCAGCTTGCGGCGGGTCAGGTCGTAGCGCTCGAGCACCGGTCGCTGCGGCTTGTCCTCGGTGCCGGCCCGGCCGTCGCCCAGCACGCCGGCGATCGGCATCCGGTACCAGAGCAGGCAGTTCTTGCCGGCCTGCATGCCGCCGTAGCGGGCCGCGACCACGGGGATCGGCACCACCCGGTCGGCCAACCCGTCGACGTCCACGGTGACCACGGGCGGTGTGGCGGCCTGCTGCTTCTGCTCCGGCTCCTCGGGCGGCGGCTCGCCCTCCTCCCCGTCCACCGGGCGCGAGGTGGGCTCGGGCGCCGGCGGGTCCTCGGGTCCCTCGTCCGCGGGCGACACCGGCCGTCCGTCCGGGCTGGCGCCGAACGGCGACGGCGTGCGCGCGGCCAGCGGCACCAGGAACGGCCGCCAGGACGCCGGGAAGGTCAGGTCGAAGGCGTGCTGGTCGTAGATCGGGTCGAAGCTGCGCCGGGACAGGAACGCGAGGTACTTGCCGTCGGAGGTGAAGGCCGGGTCGGTGTCCACGAAGCGCGGCGGCGTGACCGCGACCAGCGTGTCGTCGGCCAGCCGGGCCAGCACGATCCGGCTCAGCCCGGACTCCACCGGGTCGCAGTAGGCCAACCAGGCGCTGTCCGGTGACCAGCACAGGTCGGAGATCTCGCCGTCGGCCCCCCGGGCCAGCTCGCGCAGAGCCCCGGTGGCCGGGTCCAGCACCAGCAGCCGCCCGTCGTGCGCGGCCAGCGCCACCGCCGAGCCGTCCGGCGCGGTGGCCAGCTCCAACACCCGCCCCAGCTTCCCGACCCCGTGCCGGCGCAGTGGTTGCGCGCCCTCGGCCCGCTCGTCGAGCGGGGCGACGCACACCCCGTCCTCGCCCTCGACGTCGTCGATCCACACCGCCTGGTCCTCGCCGAGCGGGCACGCGAGGCGGGCCCGGGCGCCCGGTGCGGCGAGCAGGGTGCGCGCCGGTCCGTCGCGGTGAGTGAGCCGGTGCACGGTGCCGCGGACCAGCGCGATGCTGGAGCGTCCGGTGCGGTCCGGCAGCGCGGAGGTGAGCTCGGCGGCGGTGTCGACGCGGAACGGCTCCCGGGCGCTGCGCGGGCCGCCGAGCGAGATCTCGAGCCGGCGCGGGGCGGTGTCCAGCGCATCGAGGACCCACAGCTCCCCCGCGGACTCGTAGACCACCCGCTCGCCGTCGGTGCTGGCGTGCCGCGCGTAGTAGGCGGGCGCGCCTGCGGCGCCGTGGTCGGTGTGCCGGCGCAGGTCGTCGGCCTGGGCGGACAGCGAGTACAGGTTGCCCCAGCCCTCGTGGTCGGCGAGAAAGGCGATGCGCAGCGCCGCCCCGGCTCCGACGATCATCGGAGATCCGAGCTGCCCGTCCAGCTCGGCGCCCAGCCGGGCGAACTCGCCGGTACCGGCGGCATCCCACCACAGCTTGCCGGCCGTCCCGCCACGGTACCGCTTCCACCAGGCCATCTCCCGGGACATCGTGGTCGTCACGACCACGGCGGGGCCGCCGGCGGACACCGCGACGTCCGACACCGGGCCGTAGTCGAGCCGCCGCGGGGTGCCGCCGCCGGCCGGGATGGCGTAGGCCCAGCTCCGCCGCGGGGACGGCTGCCCGACCGCGCTCAACGCGATCACCTCACCGCTCGGGGTCCAGCCGACCGTGAGCACCCGACCGTCCGCCCAGTACGACAGCCGCCGCACCCCGCCACCGTCCAGATCGGACACGTAGACCTCGGGGGCGCCGTCCCGCCACGAGGTCCAGGCGACGCGGGCGCCGTCCGGCGAGATCCGCGGCTGCGCCACCGGGACGTGGTCCGCGGTGAGCCGGTAGGCGCGGCCGCCGGACAGCGGCACGGTCCACACGTCGTCCTCGGCCACGAAGACCAGGGTGTCGCCGTGCAGATGCGGAAACCGGAGGTAGCTGCGGGACATGAGGAAACCGTAGCCATCGGGGCCGACACGGCGGGCCCGATGGCACACGGCGTCCACACCCGGGGCCGACCAGGATGTCGCCATGCTGCGCACGGAACGACGGCTTCTTCCGCGACGCGCCGGCACCGGTATGGCGCTCGCCGCGCTGCTCGGGCTGGCCGGCTGCTCTTCGTCGCCGGTCGAGCCCACCTCGGTCGCGGGCGGCGGCGCCGGCACCGCGCCCGCCGCCGGCACCGCCGCCGCGCCCCCGGCCCGCACCGGCACGCCGGAGCTGCAGGTCACCGTGGTCGCCGAGGGCCTCGAGCACGTCTGGGACATCGGCTTCCTGCCCGAAGGGCAGGTGCTGCTCACCGAGCGCCGGGGCCGGCTGTCGCTGCTGTCCGGGACCGGACCGGGGGCCACCGTGCGACCCGTCCGGGCCGAGCTGTCGGACGTCTACGCGCGCGGCGAGGGCGGGTTGATGGGCATGGTGGTGCACCCCGACTTCGCGCAGAGCCGCCGGTTCACCACCTGCCAGACCCACGCCGAGGACGACACCGCCACCGACGTCCGGCTGGTCACCTGGCAGCTGTCCGCCGACGGGTCGGCGGCGGAGCGGGTGCGGGACCCGCTGGTCGGCGGGCTGCCGATCAACCCCTCCGGGCGGCACTCCGGGTGCCGCCCGACCGTCGCGGCCGACGGCACCCTGCTGGTCGGCACCGGGGACACTGCACGGGGCTCGCTCCCGCAGGACCCGAACTCGTTGGGCGGCAAGGTGTTGCGGATCGATCTGGAGACCGGCGGGGCGCCCCCGGACAACCCGTTCATCACCGCGGACAACCCCGCGGCCCGGCTGGTGTGGGACTTCGGCCACCGCAACGTGCAGGGCGTGGCCGTGCAGCCCGGCACCGGTCGCGCGTACTCGGCCGAGCACGGCCCGACCAGCGACGACGAGGTCAACCTGCTGCAGCCGGGGCGCAACTACGGCTGGGACCCGGCGCAGGGCGGCACCGTCAGCGGCTACGACGAATCGGTCCCGATGACCGACCTGGACCGCTTCCCGGAGGCGGTGCCCGCGGTCTGGAGCTCCGGCCGCCCGGTGGAGGCGCTCTCCGGGGCCGCGTTCCTGACCGGGCCGCAGTGGGGTGAGCTCGACGGCACGCTGGCCGTCGGCGCGCTGCGCGGGGAGAAGCTGCTGCTCATGACGATCGGGGCGGACGGCGGGGTGACCCAGGTCGGGATCCCGGCGCCGCTGGACGGGGAGTTCGGGCGGCTGCGCGCGGTGCGGACGGCACCGGACGGGGCGCTGTTCGTCTCCACCTCCAACGGAGACGACGACAAGGTGCTGCGGGTCGACCCGGTGTGATCGCCGCTCGCGGTCGGGAAGCTCAGCGCGCGTAGCGGACCGCGGCGCGCTCGCGGGCCTTGGCCGCCTCCACCTCCCGGTCCTTCGGCGGTGCGCTGGTCACCAGCTCGTCGAGCAGCTGGCGGGTGGCGGCCTCGACGGCGCGCACCGCCCGCTCGAACGCCGCGGCGTTGGCGGCCGACGGCGAAGCCGAGCCGCTGATCTTGCGCACGTACTGCAGGGCGGCGCCGTGCACCTCGTCCGTGGATGCCGGCGGTTCGAAGTTGTGCAGGGTCCGGATGTTGCGACACATGCGTCCATGGTGCCCGCCCGGGCGCCGCCACCGCACTCCCTGCCCCCC
>DATMDS010000101.1:0-3119 GCA_035557575.1 Pseudonocardia sp.
GCCGGTCTGGTGCCGGCGGAGCGACGCGGCCGGGCCATCGCGATCACCCTGTCCGGCCTGACGGTGGCCAACCTGCTCGGCGTGCCGGCCACCGCCTGGCTGGGGCAGTCCCTCGGCTGGCGCAGCACCTACTGGGCGGTCACCGCCGTCGCGGTGCTCACCGCCGTGCTGGTCCGGGTGCTGGTCCCGGTGGTCGCCGCGGCCGCCGGTACGGGCAGCCGCCGCGAGCTCTCCGCGCTGCGCCGGCCGTCGGTGTGGGTGGCCCTGGCCACCGGGGCGATCGGGTTCGGCGGCATGTTCGCCGTGTACACCTACGTCTCCCCGCTGGTCACCGAGGTCACCGGCTGGCCGGTCGGCTCGGTGCCGCTGGTGCTGGCCGTGTTCGGTCTCGGCATGACGCTGGGTATGCCGGTGGGCGGGCGGCTGGTCGACTGGTCGGTGCGGCGCAGCGTGGTGATCGGGCTGACCGGCATGATGATCGTGCTGGCCACCCTGCCGCTGGCCGCGCCCTCCGGGGTGGCCATGCCGGTCTGGATCTTCTTGCTGGCCTTCACCGGTTCGGTCACGGTGCCGGCGATGCAGACCTGGCTGATGGACCTGGCCGGCGACGGGCAGTCGCTGGCGGCGTCGCTGAACCACTCGGCGTTCAACGTCGCCAACGCGGCCGGGGCGTTCGGCGGCGGCCTGGTGATCGACCTCGGCTTCGGGTGGACCTCGCCGGCCGTGCTGGGCGCCGTGCTGGCCGCCGCCGGGCTCGCCGTGATCGCCGCTGCGCGCCTGAGTGGCACGAACCTGAGCGGCTCGAGTACGGCTGGCTCAGCCGGCCGGTAGCTCGGGAGCGGCGAACCGACCGTCGGCGCCGGGCCGGTACTCCAGCACCGCGCGCACCGCGGCCAGCGGGACCGGCCCGTAGGCGTGTGGGAAGCGCATCGACGCCGGGTCGCCGTGCGTTCCCGGTTCCCAGCGCACCTCGACGCCGAGCAGGTCCGGGTCGAGCACGAGCAACAACACGTCCGCTCGTCCGGCGAAGAGCCGGTCGGCCGGCAGGGCCACCTGCTCGGGCGTGGACAGGTGGACGAACCCGACCTCGGCCAGCGACGGCGGGGCCAGCACTCCGGCCGCCCGGGCGTCCTGCCATCCGGCCGTGTCGATCAGGTGCAGCAGCGGATCGGTCATGCTGCGATCCTGGCGCGGATCCGCAGTCGGCCGCAGCTGCCCCTGCGAACGGGTGCGGCCGGCCCCGGCCAGTAGGCGGGAGAGGGTTGTTTCGGCTGAACCCGGTCTTTAGCGTCGGGTTCGCCCTGGATCGCCAGCGTTGAGGAGCAGCCGATGGCCAGTACCCCCGAGACCCAGTCCGCCCCCGAGGAGCCGGTGATCGAGGAGACCCTCGTCGAGGAGGTCTCGATCGACGGCATGTGCGGTGTCTACTAGCGCCGTGGCGGCTGCTGACGCCGGGTCCGGGGCGGCTGCCGCCCAGGATCCGGCGTTCGACCCCGGCCGGCCGTATCGCTGCAGCCCGAGCGTCGCCGTGCGCCCGGAGCCGTTCGGGGCGCTGCTCTACCACTTCGGCACCCGGCGGCTGTCGTTCCTGAAGACGCCGCAGCTGGTCGACGTCGTCACCGGTCTCGAACGCCACGACGACGTGCACGCCGCGCTCGACTCGGCCGGCGTGGTGGACGCCGAGCGCCCCGCCTACCTGCGGGCCCTGGCCGGGCTGGCCGCGAACGGCACCATCACGCAGCGCCGACAGGAGACCGAGTGAAGCTCGTCGAGCACTTTCAGTACGGCCTGAACTCCCCGATCTGCCTGACCTGGGAGCTCACCTACGCCTGCAACCTGGCCTGCGTGCACTGCCTGTCGTCGTCGGGTCGCCGCGACCCCCGCGAACTGAGCACCGCCGAGGCCAAGGGCGTGGTCGACGAGCTGCAGCGGATGCAGGTCTTCTACGTCAACATCGGCGGCGGCGAGCCGACGGTGCGGCCGGACTTCTGGGAGCTGCTCGACTACGCCATCGACCACAACGTCGGGGTCAAGTTCTCCACCAACGGCATCAAGCTCGACGCCGCCCGGGCGCGGCAGCTGGCCAGCACGGACTACGTGGACGTGCAGATCTCGTTGGACGGGGCGACCGCGGAGATCAACGACCACGTGCGCGGACCCGGTTCGTACGACACGGCGATGCGGGCGCTGGAGAACCTGGCCGCGGCCGGGTTCGCCCAGCCCAAGATCAGCGTGGTGATGACCCGGCAGAACGTCGACCAGCTCGACGAGTTCACGGCGATCGCCGACACGTTCGGCGCCCAGCTGCGGATCACCCGGCTGCGCCCGTCCGGCCGCGGGGCCGACGTGTGGGACGAGCTGCACCCGACCGCGGCGCAGCAGCGCCAGCTCTACGACTGGCTGGTCGCCCGGGGCGACGGGGTGCTGACCGGGGACTCGTTCTTCCACCTGTCGGCCTACGGCGAGGCCCTGCCCGGGCTGAACCTCTGCGGGGCGGGCCGGGTGGTGTGCCTGATCGACCCGGTGGGTGACGTGTACGCCTGCCCGTTCGCCATCCACGAGCAGTTCCTGGCCGGCAACGTCCGCTCGCCGGGCGGGTTCCAGCAGGTGTGGCAGCACTCGGAGCTGTTCACCGAGCTGCGCCGGCCGCAGACCGGCGGGGCCTGCCAGAGCTGCCTGCACTACGACTCCTGCCAGGGCGGCTGCATGGCGGCGAAGTTCTTCACCGGGCTGCCGCTGGACGGCCCGGACCCGGAGTGCGTGCGCGGCTTCGGCGAGCAGGCGCTGGCCGCCCGCGGCGGCGACCTGCGACTACCGAAGTCCGATGTGGACCATTCGCGGTCGGCGCCGCGGAACTCGCGGCGCGGGCGCGCACCGGTTCCGATCTCGATCGGGGCCCGGCCGGCCGACGGCGGCCCGTTGATCGAGGTGCGCCCGGCCAGGGCGTGCGAGGCCAGCCCGCTGGCGCCCGGCACCGCCGACACCCGGCTCGGTAGCGCCGCCGCCCGGGTCTGAGCCGGCGGTGACCGTCGCACCGCGCACACCGGATGGTGCTCTCGCAGACGCCGTGCGGTGTGCGATGGCACCACGCGGTGTGCGCGGTGAGGGCTGAGGCGTGC